>DASXCK010000238.1:0-4403 GCA_036491235.1 Xanthobacteraceae bacterium
TACGACAACGGCAAGGGCGACCGCCGCACGCTCGGCGGCGGCGAGACCGGCGGCCACGTCGCGGTGCCGATCTTCCGCAAGATCATCGAGGCGAGCTGGGCCGATTACGCGCCGCGCACGCCGCTGGCGCCGCCGTCGGCCGCGGCACGGCGCGATCTCGTAATGCTGCCGGTCGACCTCGCCTCCGGTAACCGGGTCGAGCAGCGCGGACCTGGAACGATCACCGAGGCCTTCCGCCGCGGCCCCGATGGCCAGGTGGATGACACCCATTACCGCATCGTAAGCGAGCTCGACGCCAGTACCGCCGGCCCGGGGGGCGACGACCAGCAGGGCTATCCCTACGTGCAGCAGGGCAACCCGTACGGCCAGCAAGGTTACCCGAACGGCTACGGCAACAACGGCCAGTCCTATTACCAGGGCGCGCCGCAGAGCCCCTACTACAATAATAATCGCGGCCGCGGCCTGTTCAGCGGCTGGTTCGACAATTCCCGTGACGAGCCGCCGCGCGGGCCCCCGCCGCCCGATCGTGCGCCCAACCGGCCCTCGGCGGTGCCCCCGCCGCCGGACCGGCAGCTCAACTACCAGTCGTCGCCCGAGCGGCACGGCGGTCCGGACTACTTCTGGGATAACCGGATGAATTGAGCGGGAGCGCGATGCGGATCATTGGATTGCTATTGGGGTCGCTCGCGGCCGCAGGGATCGCCTGCGCCGCGACCGTGCAGCCGTTCAAGATCGTCGAGGTCGGCTCCGTCGCGACCTTGCCGGTGGGCCAGATCGCGCCGCAGACCATCGCGTTCACGGATCACCGCAAGGACAACCTCGCCGACCACGCCAGCGGTCTGATGCGCTTCGACGACTGGGCGCAGACCCGCATGGTGCAGAAGCAGTATCTCGGCCTCTTTCCGACCTACGATGAGCCGGTGCTGCACTCGGGCGGCAGGGCGCACAAGAAGCATCTCCACGTCTACGTCGCCGAAGGACGCTTCACCCTCGATCGTGCCGCCGCCTCGATCGACCTTACCAAATACGTGACGCTGCCGTTCATCCAGCAGATCGATCCGGCCATCAAGCACAAGACCATCACGGCCGACGACGTCATCCCCAACAAGGAGCCGCAGACCGCCAACCACAATCCGTCGCGGCGCTGGTGCGAGGGCGCCGGCACGATCGTCTGCATCGAGTCGAGCTACAAGCTCGAAGGCAAGCTGCCGCTCGGCATCGCGCTGGTGAACAAGCTCAAGGAGCACGGCAAGAAGTATTCCGACACGCTCGTCTTTCAGAGCGAGCTGCGCGTCGTGCCCCCGACCGAGCTCGACGACGCCGGCTACCGCAAGCTCACCGGCGTCGACGCGGCGGTCGCGGGCGCGCTCGAGCAGAACATCGTCCACGTCAACCAGGTCATGCAGTTCGGCAAGATGCTCGCCGTCTTCCAGCCCGACCCGGCCGACGCGAACCGCACCATCGTGACCGCCTTCATGGTGCTCGGCGTCGACTCCGATCTGTTCGAGAAGAAAAAGGAATACGCCAACGTGCCGGTGCTGCGGAACCTGATCCCCGCCCAGGTCATCGCCGGCAACAGCACGTTCAACACCGGCGAGTCGATCAGCGCCGGTCTGCCCGTCTACGCCCGCAACCACCTCAAGGCGATCGCCGCGCTGCTCGACAAGCCGTAGGCATGCGTGGCGCGTAGGATGGGTAGAGGCCGAAGGCCGAAACCCATCATCTATGCGTCGCCGTAAATGTGACGGGTTTCGCTGCGCTCAACCCATCCTACGCCGGCAGGATCATCCGCTCTTGAACATTGCGGAGCTGCCGTTCACTCTGCATTGAACCGTCATGGCCGGGCTTGTCCCGGCCATCCACGTCTTGACGCAGATGCATGCCGATGGCTTCCCGTTCGCAAACAGGCCTCCGCCTCGCCGCCGATATCGGCGGGACCTTCACGGACATCGCGGTGTTCGACGACGCGACCGGGCGGCTCTCGTTCGGCAAGGTGCCGACCACGCCGCAGCGGCTGGTCGAGGGCATCAACGCCGGCGTCGCCAAGGCCGGCAGCGATTACGCGGCGACGAGCCTCTTCCTGCACGGCTCGACAATCGCGATCAACACGATCCTCGAGCGCACCGGCGCCAAGGCCGCGCTCGTCGTCACCCAGGGTTTTCGCGACGTCTACGAGATCGGCCGCATCAACCGGCCCGATGCCTACAATCTCTACTTCCGCAAGCATGTGCCGCTGATCGAGCGCGCGCTGCGCTTCGAGGTCGACGAGCGCATGCTGGCGGAAGGCGAGGCTCACCGCGCGCTCAAGGATAAGGAGATCGCCGCGCTCGGCCGCAAGCTCGTCAAGCTCGGCGTCGAGGCGGTCGCGATCCTCTTTCTCAATTCCTACGTCAACCCGGCGCACGAGCAGCGCGCCAAACGGTTGCTGGAGGCAAATCATCCCGATCTCTTCGTCTCCGCCTCGCACGAGCTCAGTCAGGAATACCGCGAGTTCGAGCGCACCTCGACGGTGGCGGCCAACGCCTATATCGGGCCGCGTGTGCGGCGCTATCTCGCCGAGATCGACGACCACATTCGCGCCAGCGGCTTCAACGGCTCGTTCCTGGTCGTGCAGTCGACCGGCGGCCTCTACGAGGCGAGCCAAGCAAAATCGCACTGCGTGCGCATGCTCGAGTCCGGGCCGGCCGCCGGCGTCATCGGCACGCAGGCGCTCTGCCATGCGCTCGGGCTCGACGGCGCCATCGCATTCGACATGGGCGGCACCACCGCCAAGGCCGGCGTGATCCACAACGGCGAGGCGCTCACCACCGGCACGGCCCTGATCGGCGGCTACGCCCAGGCGCTGCCCGTGCAGATCGCCATGATGGACATCTTCGAGGTCGGCACCGGCGGCGGCTCGGTCGCGCGCGTCGAGAACGGCGCGCTACGCGTCGGCCCGCAGAGCGCCGGCGCCGTGCCCGGGCCCGCCTGCTATGCGCTCGGCGGCGAAGCGCCGACCGTGACCGATGCGAACCTTTTGCTCGGCCGCCTCGGCGCCGAGCGCTTCCTCGGCGGCGAGATGCGCCTCGACATCGCGGCGGCGGAGCGGGCGATCCGCGACGAGGTCTCAGGCCCGCTCGGCATGGACGCGATCGCGGCCGCCGACGGCATCCTGCGCATCGCGACCACCGCCATGTCCTACGCCGTGAAAGGCGTCACCACCGAACGCGGCCTCGACGTCGGCGATTTCGCGCTCGTCGCCTATGGCGGTGCGGGCCCGCTGCATGCGCTCGCCATCGCGCGGGAGCTCGGCATCCGCACGGTGATCATCCCGGATGCGCCCGGCGTGTTCTCGGCCTTCGGCATGCTGTTTTCCGATCTGCGCTACGACTACGTGCGCACCTGGTTCACCCGCCTCGACGACGCCGACTTCGCCGCGATGGAGCGTATCTATCGTGAGCTGGAAGCGCAGGGGCGGGCCGCGATCGCGTCGGCCGCCGTGAAGCCGGAGCGGATCACGGTCAAACGCGCGGCCGACATGCGCTACGTCGGCCAGGAGCACGCCGTCACGGTCGATCTGCCGAACGAGGTGTTCGCGCGGCACGATCGCGCCGCCGTCAAGCGCCACTTCGACGCGATGCACGAGCAGCGCTACGGCACTCACGCGTCGGCCGAACGCGCCGAGATCGTCAGCCTGCGTGCGACCGTCACCGGCGTCATGCGCAAGCCGCCGCAGGAGACGATCGCGACGGGCGATGCCGCGCCGCCCGCGGCCGCCTACACCGGCAAGCGCCCGGTGCATTTCGGCGACGACTTCATCGACACGCCGACCTTCGCCCGCGCCCATCTGCTCGCCGGCAATCGGATCGAAGGGCCCGCGCTGATCGAGGAGCACGCGTCGACCACGGTGGTGCTGCCGGGGGCAAGCGTGGAGGTCGATCAATTCGGCAACTTACTGATTGCCGTCGGAGGTGAGCGATGAGCGGCAGCGGGCGACTCTTACCCTCCCGCCCTTTGGCGGGGAGGGTCGAGCGAAGCGGCGAAGCCGCGCAGCGAGGGGTGGGGGGACTACGCTTGCTCCGTGCTTGTCGTAATCGCCATCGCTCGCTCAGCATTTGCCGCGCCCCCCACCCCCGACCCCTCCCCACCACGCGCTTCGCGCGCGGGGGGAGGGGAGCGGCAGGCGCTGTGCCCCAGATCAGTGTTCGGTGCGGCCAATGAGCATCGCCCACCACCCCGACCCCGTCGTCACCGAGATCGTGCGCAACGGCGTCATCGCCGTCACCGAGGAGATGAAGACCAACCTCATGCGCACCGCCTACAACATGATCATCTACGAGGCGCTCGACTTCACCACCGGCCTGTTCACGCCGGACGGCGACACCGTGTCGATCGGCATCGGCCTGCCGAGCTTCATCCGCGGC
>DASXCK010000239.1:0-4291 GCA_036491235.1 Xanthobacteraceae bacterium
AGCAGGTAGCACGGCTTCTGCCAGCCGAAGATGTTGCGGGTCGGCATGCCCCACGGCGTGCAGTGGTACTCCTGGTTGCCGGCGAGGAAGTCGAGGAAGAGGCCGGAGTGGATGAACTTCCAGCCCTTGCCCTTGCCGCGCGCAAACACCTCGCGGAAAAGCTCCTTGGTCTTGCGGCGGTTGAGGAAGTGCGCCTGGTCGGGCGCGCGCTCATAGGCGTATCCGGGCGAGATCGAGACGCCAACGCCGAGCTCCGCGGTCAGATCGAGAAAGCCCGCGAGATCCTCGGCCGAATGGCCGTCGAACACCGTGGTGTTGACGTTGACCGTGAAGCCTTTGGCCTGCGCGGCCTTGATGCCGGCGATCGCCTTCTCGAAGCCGCCCTCCATGCACACCGACTTGTCGTGGACGTGCTTGAGGCCGTCGAGATGCACCGAGAAGAACAGGTAGGGGGAGGGCTCGAACAGGTGCAGCTTCTTCTCGAGCAGCAGCGCGTTGGTGCACAGCGATACGAACTTCTTGCGCGCCACGATGCCCTTCACGATCTCGCCGATCTCCTTGTGGATCAGCGGCTCGCCGCCCGGGATCGCGACCATCGGCGCCCCGCACTCGTCGACCGCGTCGAGGCATTCTTGCACCGAGAGGCGGCGATTGAGGATCGCGTCCGGATAATCGATCTTGCCGCAGCCCGCGCAGGCGAGGTTGCAGCGAAACAGAGGCTCCAGCATCAGCACGAGCGGATAGCGCGCGCGTCCGGCGAGCTTCTGCTTGATCAGATACGAACCTATGCGCAGCTCTTTGAGAAACGGTACAGCCATGATCTCTCTCGGTCTTGCGGACGATGCAGGTTTCTTTGGTGGTGACGTATACCTTGGCGGGCGGCGGCGCTAGGCCGCCGTGGAACCCGCATCCAAACCCGTCATGGTCCAATTATGCACCACCTGAACCTCGGAAAGTCGCCGTCCGGGTGATAGTTCCAACTGTCTTTGCCCCAGGAACACACCTTGGTGCAAGTTTCGGATGGCCGGCAACCAAATAGCACGATTGCCGGCTTGGAATTCTTTTCGATACGCGATGGGATGGGATGCAGTCGTTTCTGCTTCGAGCCATCAGGGATAACGTCGACGCGCCGGCGGAGTTCGCTGGCCGCAACCGGGCGATTTTGTGTCGCGCCGACCGTTGGCCATCCTTACGGAAGTCTGGCGGAACCGGCCTAAGCCGCGACATGCCCGACGAAATTGGCGCGTTAACCGTCCGGCAAGCCGCTAATGCGACCAAAGCATAGGCCTGATCGCGGACGGTATTACCTCCACTCATGTCGGCTTTTGGGCTATCGCACCTGCGCGGACGAAGGGGGCGGGATTTGCCCCGGATGGGGGCGAGGGGTCGAGACGGCGAGCGCGCCGTTCACGCCTGCAATTCCGCGATGCTTCCCGCCTGGCTTGGCGGTTGAGAACTTTGCTGCATTGCGGTAACCCCATGTCCCGCAACGCCCCTGATAACGCCCAACGAATCGAGAAGTCATGTTAGACACTCCGGCTCCGACGCGTTCGCACCCGCACGGGAAGGCGCGGGCGGCTGTGGCCGTGGCGCGCGGGCGCGACCACGGGGCGAGTGGTCCGATCAAATTTACCGCCAGCCGGACGAGTTGGGCCGCCTACCTGGCGGCCTGGGTGAAGGACGTGTCGACGCCGATGCTGAGCCGGGCCGTTGCACGAGTCGTCGCGTTCTCGACGAGCCATGTCTGGGCGGTCATCCTGGCGAGCGCCGTACTGGCCGCCGCGGGCGGGACGTACGCGGCGCGTCATTTCAGCATCAATGCCGACGTGACCAAGCTGATCTCGCCCGACCTGCCATGGCGTCAGCGCGAGATCGCCTATTCCAACCGCTTTACCCAAGGGACCGGGTTGGTCGTCGCGGTTGTCGATGCGCCGACCCCGGAGCTCGCGACGGCGGCGGCTGACGAGCTGGTCGGTCGGCTCGCACCGGACAAGAAGCTGTTTCGCGAGGTCGAGTCCGTCGCGGCGAACGATTTCTTCGCGCGCAACCGCTTCCTCTTCCTGCCGACCGAGCAGGTCGCCGGTCTGACCGGACAGCTGTCGCGGGCGGCACCGCTGCTGGGCCAACTCGCCGGCGATCCGAGCTTGCGCGGCTTGGTGCAGGGAATGTCGCTCGCCCTGACCGGCGTGCAGGCCGGGCAGGTGACGCTCGATGCCCTGGCGCGGCCGTTCAACATGTCGTCCGACACGATCGAGAAGGCGCTGAAAGGCGAGCCGGCGTGGTTCTCGTGGTATGCGATGATGGGCGGCGAATCCGCGACGGCCTCGCAGCTCCGCCGCATCGTCACCATCAAGCCGGTGCTCGATTTTCACGCGCTGCAGCCGGGCGAGAAGGCGACCAACGCGGTGCGCCAGGCGGCCGAAAGTCTCGACCTCGCCCGACGGTTCGGCGCGAGCGTGCGGCTGACCGGCCCGGTGCCGATCGCCGACGAGGAATTCGGCACGCTCAAGGAAGGCGCCTTCCTCAACGGCGTCATCACGCTCGGGGTCGTGCTGCTCATCCTGTGGCTGGCGCTGAAATCCTACCGCATCATCCTCGCGGTTTCGATCAACCTTGCGGTCGGCCTCGCGATCACGGCCGCGCTCGGCCTCATGATGGTGGGCGCCCTCAACCTGATCTCGGTCGCCTTCGCGGTACTGTTCATCGGCCTCGGTGTCGACTTCGGGCTGCAGTTCAGCGTGCGCTATCGCGCCGAGCGGTTCGAATGCGCGGACCTGCCCACGGCGCTACGCAACGCCGGCGCGCGCGCGGGTGCGCCGCTGACGCTCGCGGCCGCCGGGGTGGCGGCCGGCTTCTTCTCGTTCCTGCCGACCGACTATCGCGGTCTCTCCGAACTCGGCCTGATCGCCGGCCTCGGCATGCTGATCGCGTTCGCCACCAGCATCACGCTGCTGCCGGCGCTGCTGCAGCTGTTCAATCCGCCGGGCGAATCGGAATCGCTCGGCTATGCGGCGCTCGCGCCGGTCGACCGCTTCCTCGAGAATCATCGCGTGCCGGTCATCGTCGGCACGCTGCTGGTCGCGCTTGCCGGTTCGCCGCTGCTGATGCATCTGCGGTTCGACTTCAATCCGATCAACCTGCGCAGCCCCAAGGCCGAGTCGATCGCGACCTATCTCGACCTGCGGCGCGACCCGAACATGAACTCGCACACCGCCGAGGTGCTGGCGCCGAGCGCCGACGCGGCCGACGCGATCGCCAAGAAGCTCGCGGCGCTGCCGGAGGTCGCGCGCACGCGCACGATCGACAGCTTCGTGCCCGACGACCAGCCCGCGAAGCTCGACCGCATCCACGCGGCCGCGACCGCGCTCCAGCGCGCCCTCAATCCGGACGCGGTTAAGCCGGCGCCGAGCGACGCCGAGGTAGTGACGGCGTTACGCGGCGGAACGCAGGCATTGCGCGAATCGGCCGAGGGAGAGCAGGGCGACGGCGCCAAGGCGGCGCTGCGGCTCGCCACTGATCTCGCCAGGCTCGCCGACGCGGGCGCCAGCCAGCGCGCCGCCGTCGCCGCGGCCATGGTCGAGCCGCTCAAGGGGGATATCGCCGAGCTGCGCACGTCCCTGCAGGCCGGGCCGGTGACGCGCGCCTCGGTGCCGCCCGACATCGCGCGCGAGTGGATCGCGCCCGACGGACATGCGCGCATCGAGGCGGGCATGCGCGGAGATCCCAACGACAACGATGTCATCCGCGGCTTCGCGCAGGCGGTGCTCGCGGTCGCGCCCAACGCGACCGGCGAGGCGATCGGGATCATGGAGTCGGGCAAGACGATCGTGCGCGCCTTCCTCGAGGCGGGTTTCTGGGCGCTGCTCGCGATCTCGATCCTGCTGTGGATCGTGCTGCGGCGGATCGGCGACGTGCTGCTCACGCTCGTCCCGTTGCTGCTCGCCGGCATCGTGACGCTGGAAATCTGCGCCCTGATCGATTTCCCGCTGAACTTCGCCAACATCATCGCGCTGCCGTTGCTCTTGGGCGTCGGCGTCGCGTTCAAGATCTATTACGTGATGGCCTGGCGCGCCGGGCAGACGCAGCTCCTGCAATCGAGCCTCACGCGCGCGGTGTTCTTCAGTGCGATGACGACCGCAACCGCGTTCGGATCCCTGTGGCTCTCGAGCCATCCCGGCACGTCGAGCATGGGCAAGCTCTTGGCGCTGTCGCTTGCGTGCACGCTCGCGGCCGCGGTGCTGTTTCAGCCCGCGCTGATGGGCAAGCCGCGCGTGAAGAGCGAAGCCGAGAC
>DASXCK010000240.1:0-23331 GCA_036491235.1 Xanthobacteraceae bacterium
ACTGATAGGGACAGTCGAAGATCGCGCCGACATTGTTGATCAGGTTCATCAGGTTCGGCGCCGTGGTGCCGCCGAGCAGCAGCGCGGGCGCGGAGCTCGCGTTGACGATGCGGTGCCACGCATTGACCGGAATCGAGAACATCGATCCCGCCTGCCATTCGAACACATGCTTCTTGCTGTCCTGGTCGAGCCAGACTTCCGTGCTGCCGCGCCCCTCGACCACGTAGTAGAGCTCTTCGTAGAGATGCTTCTCCGGGTTGAGCGCGCCGGCGCCCGGCACCTCGACCAGGTAGCTGCCCCACTTCCCTTCGGTGCCGTGGAGCTGGATGTAGGTGCCGCGGCCGCCCATGCGCTTCCATGGCGCGAGCGGCAGATTCTGCACCTTGCTCACCCCGATGTCGCGGAAGATCGGAATGCCTTCCTGCTCGATGAACAGGTCGTACGGCGTTTTCGGCCGGCCGAACTTGCCAAAACCGGCGCGCTTGCCCGCGGTGGGCTCGTGCCAATGACTGCCAGGAACGTCGTGCATGGTGACTCCGTCTCTTCTTACGCCTTCGCTTTGAGCAACGCGGCGAGCGGCTGCGCCGGATCGGCGAGCGCGCCCGGATCAACCGGAATGCTTCGCTCGATCAGCCGCCGCGCCGTGGCAATGTCGCGCTGTGCATTGATGCCGAGCGCCGCCGTGATGTGCGCGCCATCGGTCTCGAAGCTCAGCAGGCTGTTCGCGGACATCGGCCGCCGCAGCCGCGGCGCGTCCGGCTTGGGCCAGCCGAGGGCCTGGACGTAGAGATCGTACTGCTCCGACCAGAACGACGGCACGCTGCGATAGACATCCGTCGCGCCCGCCGCATTGCGGCCCGCGACCGCGCCCTGCTCCTGCGCGTGGCGCCAGTCCTCCTGCCGCACCAGCCCGTGCGGTCCGGGAAAGCGCACCACGTCGCCGGCCGCGAAGACTGCCGGGTCGGACGTGCGGCAGTATTCATCGACCACGATCCCGTTGTCGCATTTGATGCCGGCCGCCGCCGCGAGCCGGTCGTCCGGCTTGGCGCCGGTGCCGACCACGACGATGTCGGCCATGAGCGTCTCGCCGCTACCGGTCGTGATCGCGATACGGCCGCGGGGGTCAGCCTGAGCAGATTTGAGCGGGGTGCCGACGCGCAGGTCGACGCCGTGCCGGCGGTGCTCGGCCGCAATGCGTGCCCCGGTTTCCTCGTCGCACACGCGGGCAAGAATGCGCGGGAGCATCTCGATCACGGTGACGCGCATGCCGAGCACGGCCGCCGAAGACGCGACCTCGAGCCCGATCAGTCCTCCGCCGATGACGACAAGATGCTGCGATGTCTTGAGCTCGGCCGCGAGCGCGCGTGCATGCCTCTCGGTGCGCAGATAGTGAACGCGCGGCATGCCGAGCGGCAGCGCAGGGATTTCGCGCACGATCGATCCGGTGGCGAGCACCAGCGCGTCGTATGACAGACGCTTACCGCCGGCCATCGCAATCTCGCGTGCGGAGCAATCGATAGCGGTGCAAGTCGCCTCGCGCATGATGATCACGCCGTGCCCCGCGAGCCCCTGCGGACCGGCGATCGGTGCCTCGTGGGGCGCGGCCTTGCCGAGCAGCACCGCCTTCGACAGCGGCGGCTTCTCGTAAGGCTCGCAGGCCTCGTCCATGACCAGCGTGACGATCGCCGCGGGGGCCTGCTTCTTGGCGTTGATCGCCGCGAATACGCCCGCCGGGCCGCCGCCGACGACCACGATGTTGCGCGCCGCGGTCATGCGCCGGCCGCCTGCATTCTTGTGGCGTGGGCGCGCATTTGACATGGTACGTGCCGCGGGTCGCGTCGACCGGGCACGAGTTGCGCATGGACACGAGGCCAGACAGCAGGCCGGGCAGAGCGAAAGACACGGACGGGCGCCGCCGGCTGTCCTCGGTCGCGACCGCGATCGAGTTGCTCAAGGCATTTTCCGAGGACGAGGTCGAGATCGGCATCAGCGCGCTGGCGAAGCGCCTCGGCGTTGCCAAGAGCACCGCCCATCGGCTGGCTGCCACCCTCGTGTCCGAGAACCTGCTGGAGCAGGACCGCGCGACCGGCAAGTACCGGCTCGGCATCGCGCTGTTTCGCCTCGGCACCCTGGTGCGCCGGCGCATGAACGTGTCCGAGGTGGCGCGGCCGTTTCTCTTCTCGCTGCGCCAGAAGACCAACGAGACGGTGCATCTCGCGATCCTCGACGGCACCGAGATCATGTACGTCTATTTTCTCGAAAGCACACAAGCGATCCGCATGCGCTCCGACCTCGGCCTGCGCAAGCCCGCCCACTGCACCGCCGAGGGCCAGGCGATCCTCGCGTTTCGTCCGCCGGACGTGGTGCAGGCGGTGATCAGCCGCGGGCTTCATCCGCGCACGGCGCAGACGATCACCGATCCCGACAAGCTTACCAAGGCGCTCGACGCCGTGCGCCAGAAAGGCTGCGCGGTCGAGGACGAGGAGAGCGAGATCGGCGTGCGCTGCATCGCGGCGCCGGTTCGCAACGATGCCGCCGAGGTGGTCGCCGCGGTCGGCGTCGCCGGCCCCGTCAGCCGGTTGTCGAAGAAGGCGCTCGCAGCGTTCATCCCGCATGTGATCGAAACCGCAGAGGCCATTTCGGCGAGCCTGGGACACCGGTGATCGTCATAACCGGGCATAGCCGTGCGAAGAACGGCATCGCCTGTGTCCCGGCCAGCCGTCTTTCTTGGCGACGAAGACGTGGATGCCCGCATTCGCCGGCATGACGGAATCAAGGTCACGCCCTTAACGCCGTCAGCATGTCCTCGATATAGTCGTCCGCATTGGCGATCACGAGCATCAGGGACCACGGGCGAAGCTGCGCCAGCGTCTTCGCCAGCGCCTCGTCGGAGACATTGGCGCCGCCGACGATGAGGCCCGTCGTGTTGACGCGTTTGGCGCTGCACACCTCGCCGATGATCGCGGCCGCCGACGCATTCTCGCCCGCGGTCGCCACCATCACGACGAGATCGGCCATGCCGACCTCGTCCATCAGATCCTTGGTGCGGCCTGCGATGTCGCTCAGCCAGCCGGTCATCGAGAAGCCGCCTGACGGCTGCGGCGCACTCGCGAACGCGGAGGCCGTGAAGAAGCTCGCCCCGTTCCAGGTCGCCAGCGCGAGGCGCTTCACGACGTTCTCGCTCGGCCGGTCGAGCGCGATGATCTTGACGGCGCGCGGCTTCGAGTTGGGCGCGTCGATGCGGAAGCGCGCTTCCGCGGCCGAGGCCATCCGTGCGCTTTCGCTCTGCATGAGCTCACTCCTGGCGCATGATCTTGTCCGAAAAGTCTGTCAACTTTATCGGGATCATGCGCTACACCGACGCAGGCGCGACGCCGGGTTTTGCGATCAGCGCTTCCTTGGCGCCTTCCTTGTAGGGCACGTCGGCCGGCAGCACGATGGCGACCGAGCGCACCTTCTGGTGCTCGGGATCGATGCCCGGCGGCGTGATGTCCTTGTCGGCCAGCGCCTTGGCGGCGCGCAACAGCCGATGCCGCGCCATGATGATGCCGTTGTCGGTCGAGACCAGGTTTTCCTTGGTGCGGTCGATGACCGGGCCCATGCTCTCCTGTAGCGAGGCATCCTGCATCGCGATGCCGGCGATGCCGCTGTAGTAGCGACCCTCCTTCTGGGCCTTGCGGTCCATCAGGTAGTCGTTGTCCTTGTTCGCCGCCGGCCGGAAGCTGCCCGGCACATAGGTGACGTGGATGCCCTTGCCGTCGCGCATCGCCTGCACCTCGGCGTCGGTGAGCTCGCGGATCGGGTGATAGTCGAAGCTCCAGGTCCAGCAGTTCTGGTCGTCGATCGGCACCCAGAAATGGCCGTGCACCGAATGGTTGCCGCGCGGCGCGATCATCGTGAAGGCCGGCATCACCCACGGTGTGATGCGCCAGTAGTAGTGGCCGGCCTCGGCGTTGCGGCGCGCGCCGATGTAGAGGCCACCGGCGCTCTCGACCACCTCGAACACCGGGCGCGAGTCGCCCATGTTGTACTGGTTGCCGCGGGCGCCCTTGAACAGCGGATCGTTGTTGAGGTCGCCGCGGTGGAGGAAGGACACGTGGCTCGAGTCGATGCCGCCTTCCATCGCCTGCAGCCAGTTCGACTCCTGCACCCGCTTGCTGACGAAGCGCTGTTTCGCCGGCACCGTGGCGAACTCATAGGAGGGCTCCGGCGGGCGCTTGTCGGGCGGGCCGAGATACGCCCACAGCACGCCGCCCTTCTCGATCAGCGGGTAGGACTTGAGCTTGATCTTCTGGCAGTAGCCGCTCTCGACCGGTTCCGACGGCACATCGATGCATTGGCCGGTCACGTCGTATTTCCAGCCATGATAGGGGCAGCGCAGGCCGGCCTCCTCGTTGCGGCCGAACCACAGCGACACGCCGCGATGGGCGCAGAACTCGTCGATCAGACCGAGCCGGCCTTCGCTGTCGCGGAAGGCGAGCAGGCGTTCGGACAGGAGTTTCACCCGCACCGGCGGGCATTCGTTCTCCAGCAGCTCCTCGGCCAGCAGCACCGGTTGCCACGAGCGGCGAAAGAGCTCGCCCATCGGCGTGCCGGGCCCGGTCTGGGTCAAAAAGTCGTTCTGTTCCTTGCGCAGCATCGGGGGCCTCGTCGGATCGCTCGGCGCGTCGCGCGCCCATATCACGCCAGGCTGCACCTGAGCCTATGAAGCTTATATGGTGCGTTGACGCCGGCGCGCAGCAGCTCGTTCTTCTATACGGAACGCTGTTCCGCTTTCGCAAAACACGCTACACAGCGCGCCGAAACCAGTCAATTGATGCGGTTGGTGTGGACCACCGGGAGCGAGTCGAGAAGGCATGGCTGAGAAAGTGGAACTGTGCGCGACCGGCGACGTGGCTGAAGGCGCCGCGCTCAAGGTCGAGACCAACGGGCTGACGCTCGCGGTGTTCAACGTCGACGGCGAATTCTATGTGATGGACGACGCCTGCACGCACGGCCCTGGCTCGCTGTCGGAAGGTTATATCGAGGGCGACGTGGTCGAGTGCAATTTTCACAACGGCCAGTTCAACATCCGCACCGGCGAGGTCGTCTTGCCGCCGTGCATGGTGCCGATGAAGACTTATCCGACTTCGGTCGAGGACGGCAAAGTCGTCATCGAGATCTGAATTTCGTGCTTGGTGGAAGCCGGTTCGCCGACAAGAACATGCGCAAAGCAAAAATCTGGAGGCCCTCATGACCGCGGTCATCAAGAACGCTCTCGTGTCCGACGAGATGGCGAAGAAGTTCGCCACCGAGAAGGACACGCCCTACACCCGCTTCCTCCGCGGCGAGGGCCTCGACATCATCGGCGCCCACTACGTGCCGAGCCTGCACACCGTCGAGCTCAAGCCCTGGGCGCGTCGCGGCGGCAATTTCGTCTTCATCAACCACGAGGCCTCACGCACGTCGAACGACTGCTACGTGTGCGAGATTCCGCCCGGCAAGAAGCTCGAGCCGCACCGGCAGCTGTTCGAGGAGATGATCCTGGTGCTCGACGGTCGCGGCTCGACCACCGTGTGGAACGATGCCGGCCATCGCATCACCTTCGAGTGGAAGGCGGGCGCGCTGTTCGCGATCCCGCTCAACGCCTGGCACCAGCACTTCAACGGCTCCGGCAAGGAGCCGGCGCGCTTCGTCGCGGTGACCAACGGTCCGCCGATCATCAACCTCTACGAGGACATCGACTTCGTGTTCGACACGAAGCACGATTTCAAGGGCCGCTTCAACGGCGAGCCCGATTACTTCAGCGCCAAGGGCGAGCAGAAGGGCCTGCTGCTGCAGACCAACTTCGTCGCCGACGCGGTCAACCTGCCGCTGATCAGCGCCAAGGAGCGCGGCGCCGGCGGTGGCCACATCCGCTTCAACATGGCGCGTGGCTCGATGAACAGCCACATCTCGCAGTTCCCGATCGGCACCTACAAGAAGGGCCACTGCCACGGGCCGGGCGCGCACGTCATCATCCTCAATGGCGAGGGTTATTCGTTGATGTGGCCGGAGGGTGAGGAGCCGCGCCGCTACGACTGGCAGGTCGGCAGCATGATCGTGCCACCGAACATGTGGCTGCACCAGCACTTCAACACCGGCACCACCCCGGCGCGCTACCTCGCGTTCAAACACGAGGTGGTGTCGATCCGGAACGGCCAGGGCGTCCCGAAGGCCTGGATCAGCCGCCGCATCGGCGGCGACCAGATCGACTACGCCGACGAGAAGCCGGAGATCCGCACGCTGTTCGCCGACGAGCTCGCGAAGAACGGCCTCACGCCGAAGATGGATGGGGCGTATGAGGCGGAGCTTGGGGATCTGCCGCCGAAGGCAGCGTGACGGCGCGATCACTCTTGCGCGTCATCAGTGTGACCGGGCTCGCCTCCGCACGCTTTTCGCGTCGAGCACGCCCTGGGCCTCGGCCAAAAAGGCGTCGATCAACCCCGCCCGCAACGACGCCCGCGTCCACAGCAGCCCGATGCGTCGGGTGAGCGAGCGATCCGGCAGCGCGATCTTGCGCAGCTTGAGCCCTTCCGGCCAGGGCGGACGCCAATCCGGCAGCAGCGAGACCCCGAGACCACGATCCACCATGATCGCGATCGCTTCCGGGCCGTCGATTTCGAGGCGCTCGCGCGGGTGGATGCCGGCTTTGCGCAGGTAGCCGTCAATCAGCTGACCCGCATAGACCCGGCGGTCCAACCGCAGGAACGGCTCCTCCGCCAGGATGGCATGCGGATGACGTGGCTTCATCGCGGCCGGCGTCAGCACCACGAACGGTTCCTCGCGCAACTGCACCCACTGGCACGTCTTTGGCAGCGCGAACGACGGCAGGCTGGTCAGGGCGGCATCGATTTTGTCCTCGATCACCATGCGATAGAGCCCGGTGGAATGGTCGCGCGCGATGATCAGCTCGATCTGCGGGTGCGTGCGGGCGAATGCGCCCAGGATGTCCGGCATCAGGCCGGACATCAGGGTCGGCGTGACGCCGAGCCGAAGCTCGCCCGACAATAGCCCGCTGGCCGCGATCGATTTGAGGTCGCGCACCTCGCGTTGAATGTTGCCGATGCGGTCGAGGATGGCGACCGCTGCAGCCGTCGGCCGCACCGTCCGCCCGGAGCGCGCGATCAGCCGCACGCCGATCTCGTCCTCCAATGCGTGAATCCGCTGGGCCACGCCGGTGGCCGTCAGATGGAGCTGCCGGGCGGCTTCGGCGATGGAGCCGCACGCGATCACCGTCGCCAGACTGTCGAGAAAGCGGACGTCCATGCGAACAAAATGTATGGTTTAAACTAATAAAAGTCTACTTTTCGTTGAGTCGCCAGGACGCTAGCGTGGCCTCGATCGAGCCCCAAACGCCCTGGAGAGACAGGCCATGAAAACGCGGTTGGTGATCGCGGCGGCGGCGGCAATGCTTCTAAATGCCCCGTCCGGCTTCGCAGCGGATTATCCGACTTCCTCGATCACATTGGTGGTGCCCTTCGCGGCCGGCGGGCCCACCGACACGCTCGGCCGGATGCTCGCCCGGCGCATGAACGCTGTCCTAGGTCAATCCGTGATCGTGCAGAACGTCACGGGCGCAGGCGGCAGCCTGGGCGTCGGCCGCGTCGTGCACGCCGAGCCCGACGGCTACACCGTCAGCTTGGGAAATTGGAGCACCCACGTCATCAACGGCGCGATCTATCCGCTGGACTACGATCTGATCAGCGATCTCAAGCCGGTGGCGTTGCTGCCGAGCGCCCCGCAGCTCATCGTGGCCCGCAACGACGTCCCGGCGACGAACTTGAAGGATCTGGTCGCCTGGCTCAAGGGCCGCAACGTGAACGTCGGCACCGCCGGGGTCGGCAGCGCCGGCCATGTCAGCTCGCTTCTGTTCGAACGGCAGACCGGCGCGAAGTTCGTCTTCGTGCATTATCGTGGCGCCGGTCCCGCGATGGTCGACATGGTACGCGGCACGCTCGATGTGATGTTCGATCAGGCCTCGAACTCGCTGCCGCACGTCAGGGCCGGCGAGATCAAGGCCTTTGCGGTGACGAGCGAGGCTCGGCTTTCGGTGGCGCCGGACATTCCGACCGTCGACGAAGCCGGTCTTCCGAACTTCCACGTTTCCGTGTGGAGCGGCCTGTGGGTGCCGAAGGCCACGCCCAACAGCGTCGTCGCCAGATTGAATGCCGCGGTGCGCGCCGCACTCGCCGACACGGCGCTGCAGGAGAAATTGATCGCGTTAGGGTTGGACCTGCCCAAGCCCGACGCGATGTCGCCGGAAGCACTCGCGCGTTTGCAGCGCGCCGAGATCGATAAATGGTGGCCGATCGTGAAGGCCGCTCGCATGAAGAGCGAGTGAGCGAAGAGCGGCGCGCCGCTCAGCAGGACGCGCCGGCCGGGCGACACCGCAGCCTCTCCGCGCTATTCTGCTGGTATGAATGCGCGCTCGAAATCGACAGCGAAGGACGCCGAATGTTGCCGGCGGCTGATCGCATTCGGCTGGTCGAGTACCTGCTTGCATCCTTGGACAGGCCGGATCCGGACATCGACCGGATATGGTGGACGAAGGTGAGCGACGCCTCGATGCGTATCTCCGAGGCGACACAATGTCACGAGACGCAAAGGATGTGCTGGCCAAGCACCTGACGCCGTGACGATACGGTTTTCTCGCCGAGGCCGAGGGTGCATTTGCATCGCAAGCCCGACTATTGGGAAACGCGGACCACTGAGATTTAGATGGAGCGGCCGCGCCAAAGTTCCTTGCCGGCTTAAGACGCAAAGTGGCCGGGACAAGCCCGGCCACAAGGCAATAATCGCTGGAAGAGTGTCAGACCGCGCCGGTCAGCATCACAACGCCGATCACTGCTGCAGCGCCGCCGGCTACCCGAGCGAGATTGCGTCCCACTGCGCCCTCGAGGCGCCCAAGCGCCAGCCCGATGCCGATGCCCGCGCCATGCAGCAGCGCGGTCGCGGCGACAAAGCCCATGCCGTAGAGCAGGCCCGACACATTGTCAGGCGCCTCGGCGCCGTGCGCATAGCCGTGGAACACCGCGAAGAAGCCGACCATGGCCATCGCGGCGGCGACCGGCATCGAGACGCGTAGCGCGATGACGCCCCCGAGCGCGATGATCGACAACGCGATACCGGTCTCGGTCAGCGGCAGCGTGACACCGCTCATGCCCGCGACGCCGGCAGCCGCCATCACGGCGACGAAGCTCGCCGGGACCAGCCACAGCGCCCGCCCGCCGAGCTGCGCCGCGAACAGGCCGACCGCCACCATGGCGAGGATGTGGTCGATGCCGGTGAGGGGGTGCAGCACGCCGTCGGCGAAACCGTGGGTGTGCCCCGGCAGGCCCGGATGGGCGAATGCGAGGGTCGGCACCAGGACGAGGGCAGTGGCGAGCAGGGCGCGGCGCATGGCAGAACCTCATTGCAATCGAGGAGACGAGTAAGACGGATGATGAATAAGTGCATACTGCGTGCTAAGGCAAGCCCCTCTTTGACCAGTCTCGCTTTGATGGAGATCGCGTGATGCCCGGCTCGGACGAGCCCAAGAAGAACGAGCCCGACGGGCGCGCGCAGAATCAGGTTTCGGCGAAGCAGGGTCACACGTTCGCGGACCACACCTACGGCATCGATCTCGCGCATACCCATGACGGCTACGCGGATCACGATCACGACTTCCCGGACGATCTGCCGCTGGAAGAGAACCCGATCTGGATCGCCGACCACGTCTCGCTGATGACGGTCGGCATCGACATCGGCTCGTCCGGCACGCAGGTGATCTTCTCGCGCGTGAATCTCCGTCGGCTCGGCGAGGAACTCACCAGCCGCTACTACGTGGTCTCGCGCGAGACGCTGTTTCAGTCGCCGGTCGCGCTCACGCCCTATGCCAGTGAGGAGCGCATCGACGAGCGCGGCCTGGGCACCATCATCGACGAGGCCTACGCGGCCGCCCGCGTCGCGCCCGAGGATATCGACACCGGCGTCGTGATCCTCACCGGCGAGGCGCTGCGGCGCGAGAACGCGGCGGCGATCGCGGCGGTGATCGCCGAGAAGGGCGGCGACTTCGTCTGCGCCACCGCCGGGCATCACATGGAGTCCATGCTCGCCGCTTACGGCTCCGGCGCCGCCCGCGTGTCGAGCGACGAGGGCAAGCGCATCCTCAACATCGACATCGGCGGGGGCACCACCAAGCTCGCGGTGGTCGAGAACGGCAAGGTGGTCGCGACCGCGGCCGTGCATGTGGGCGGCCGGCTGCAGGTCGTCGATGCGAACGGCACGATCATCCGCCTCGATCCGGCGGGACGCCATCACGCCAGGCGCGCCGGCTTCACCTGGGAGCGCGGCGGCGCTGCCGCCGGCGCCGACATGGACAAGGTCGCGGGCGTCATGGCCGACGCGCTGGTCGCGGTCCTCACGGCGCGTCCGCTTCCGCACGACATCGCGCATCTCTACCTCACCGATCCGATCGCCGATCTCGATCGCATCGACGGCGTGATGTTTTCCGGCGGCGTCGCCGAATACGTCTACGGCCGCGAGACCCGCGATTTCGGCGACCTGGGGCGACGCCTCGGCCACGCGATCCGCACCCGCCTCGATCGCGGCGACCTGTCGTGGCCGCTGCTCTCCGCCGGTGAATGCATCCGCGCGACCGCGCTCGGCGCTTCCGAATACAGCGTGCAGCTCTCCGGCAACACCAGCTACATCTCGACGCCTGGCGTGCTGCTGCCGCGGCGCAATCTGCAGGTCCTGCAGCCGCCCTACGTCTGCACCGAGACGATCGACCCCGACGCGGTCGCGCGCGCGATCCGCAGCCATATCGTCGCCTTCGACGTCGAGGACGAACGCGAGATCGCGCTCGCCTTCCGCTGGCAGGGCGCGCCCGCCTACGAGCGGCTTGCGGCGTTCGCGGAAGGTGTCCGTCGCGGGCTCGAACCGCGCATCGCGCAGCGGCAGGCGCTTTATGTCATGCTCGACGGCGACGTGGCGCAGACGCTCGGGCACATCCTGCGCGATGAGCTCGGCGTCGCCAGCGAGCTTCTGGTCATCGACGGCGTGGTGTTGTGGGACTTCGACTACATCGACCTCGGCCGCGTCCGACTGCCCTCGAACACGGTGCCGGTGACGATCAAGTCGCTGGTGTTCAGCGAAGACCCGCGCGGCCCGCGGCCGCGGCAACGGCTGCATCATCATGATGATCATGACCATCCGCATGACCACCATCATGGTCACGGCCATCACCATCATCACGACTAGCGCGTAGGGTGGGTTAGCGGCGAAGCGCCGTAACCCGCCGGCTGAGTCGCCGCTGGACGCCGCCGGTGGGTTACGGCGCTTCGCGCCTAACCGACCCTACAAAGGCGCAAACAACTCGTCCGCCGCCATCTGCCGCGCCGTGAATCCCTGCTCGTGCAGATATCGGCACAGCGTCTCGATCGCCTTGCGGTTCTCCTCGAGCCCATACGGCCAGATATCCTTGCCGAGCACCGCTTGCGTCGCGCGAAACTCGGCCTCGACCCACGGTAGGGTCACCGAAAAGGCCGCGAGCTTCTGCAGGTCCGCGATCGCCATCTCCTTCGCCTTGAGGAAGGCATCGAACACGGCGCGCGCCATCCCGGGGTGCTGCGCGACCAGCGAGTTGCGGATGCCGACCGCGTGCATCAGCGGAAAGACGCCGCTCTTCTTGTAGTAGGCCTGCTCCGCCGCGCGCGTGTCGGCGAACAGCCGCCCGACATGCGGCGCGCCCTTCACGAAACACGACGGCGGCCGCGCCGTGAACACCGCGTCGATCTCGCCGTCGGCCAGCATGCCGGCGAGCGTCTTGCCCGCAGGAATATTCTCGATCTCGACGCCGGCGATCTGTTCGGGCGCGCTTGTCTTCGTCGACGGCTGCTCCATGCCGCCGAGCCGCCAGTGCAGGTCGGATGGCGCGATCCCGTATTCGTCCGACAGCAGCCCGCGCAGCCATACGACCATGGTGGTGAGATATTCCGGCGTGCCGACCCGCTTGCCCTTCAGGTCGGCCGCCGAGGCGATGCGATCGCTGCGCACGAAGATCGCCGAATGACGGAATGCGCGCGAGAGGAACACGGGCACGGCCGTATAGTGGTGCGCGTTGCGGCTCCTATGCGTGACGTAGGTCGAGAACGACATCTCGGCGACGTCGAATTCCTGGTGATTCAGGTTGCGGGCGAACAACTCGTTCGCCACCACGGTTGAATAGGTCACGGCGCAGCCCGCGATCCCGACCTTGCCCTCGCGCAGTGCGCGCACGCGGTCGTAGTCGCCGGCTGCGACCGTGATGGGGACGTCGGGCATTAGCTCACCTCGTCATGGCCGGGCTTGTCCCGGCCATCCACGTCTTTCTGGCGGCAGAGTAGTAAGACGTGGATGCCCGGCACAAGGCCGGGCATGACGAAGTGTAGATCACGAGGCTACGCCTTGAATCTCTCCGCCGGCGGCGCGATCTCGGTGACCAGATCGCGCACCAGCTTCTTGTTGTGCAGCGGCTTGAGCTCCATCGCGCGCGGCTCGAGCCGCGCCGTGCAGGCGTAGACGGTCTCGCCGTCGAGCTCCATCATGCATTCCTTGCACGCATTGGCATTGATGCAGGAGAAGCGGATCGCGAGCGAAGGATCGCGGTTCGCGCGAATCCAGCGCAGCCCATCGAGCACCGACTGGCCGGGCTCGAACGGCACCTCGTAACTCTTGAAACGCCCTTTCTCGACGTCGAGCCCGCGCCAGACCCTGAGCGTCGCCGTCTCGCTCATTGCGCCGCGACCTCGGCGGCGACCGGCACGGACGCGAGCGCAACCTCATTGCCGGAAAGGCGCACGACCTGGTTGACCTGCCACTCTGGCAGCATGCCGGGAACATCCTCGCGCTGATGCGCGCCGCGGCTTTCGGTGCGCCGCAGCGCCGTCTGCGCGACGATGCGCGCGACCGCCAGCATGTTGCGCAGGTCGAGCCAGTCGATCCGCTGCATGTCGAAGCGCGCGCCGTCGCCGGCCGGCCGCTCGCCCAGTGAGGCAGTGAGATCGTCGATGGTGGCGAGCGCCCGGGTGAGCTTTGCCTTCGTGCGGAAGGGGCCGACGTCGTCCGCCATCGTGGCCTGGAGCGTCTGGATCATGGCCGCCGTATTGAGGTCGGCGGCGCCGGCCGCCGTCAGGAGATCGAGCGCGGCGCGCGCGTCCGCCGCCGCAAAACCCTGCCTTCCGTCGCGCGCCCGCGCCGCAGCCGTTCGCCCGGCGCGCCGGCCGAACGTCAATGCCTCGGTGATCGCATTGCCGGAGAGCCGGTTCGCCCCGTTGGCGCCACCGACCGCCTCGCCGGCGACCAGCAATCCCGGCACCTCGGTCGCCATGCGCGGGTCGGCCGCGACGCCGCCCATGTGATAATGCGCGATCGGCGCCACTTCGACCGGCATCTTTGTGAGGTCGATGTTGTTGGCCGCCAGGCGGTCGATCACCGGGCCAAACGCCTCGCGCAACGCCTCCGCCGAGCAGTGCTCGAAGCTCAGATAGGCGCCGCCGTGCGGCGAGCCGCGGCCCGCCTCGACTTCCTTCATGATCGCGTAACTCGCGAGATCGCGCGTGATCACGTATTTGCCGTCCTCGCGGGTGCCGTAGCGTTCGGTGAATTCCTCGCGGTTCGCGTTGAGCAGGCGGCCGCCCAGCTTGTAGCGAAATGGATCCCACATGATCGGGTCCATGCCGATGAGCCGCGGCGCGAGGTGTCCGATCGGGAAGAACTGCACGAACTCCATGTCGATCAGCGGCGCGCCGGCACGCAGCGCCAGCGCATAGCCGTCGCCGCCCATGTTGGCCGAGGCGCTGTTGCGGCGATAAAGCCGCGTGAGCCCGCCGGCCGCGACGATCGTCGCCTTGGCCGCGATGGTGACGGGCGCGCCGGTGGAAAGGTGCAGCGCGACCGCGCCCGTCACCTCGCCGTCGTGACGCACGAGATCGACCACCAGCAGGTCGCCGGCCTTGCGGATGCCGCCCGTCCGGTTGACCACCGTGCGTAACGTCCGTGACACGGCCGGCCCGGTATTGAGGAAATCCACATAGGCGCAGCGCGGGCGGTCATGCCCGGGCGCGAATGCCTGCGTGATGTGGCCGTCGCGGCGCGCCCAGCCGACGCCCCAGGTGTCCATCTCGCGGATGCAGTCGGGGCCGTCCTCGCACAAGAGGCGCGCCAGCCGCTCGTCGGTCAGCCCGCGGCCGGCCTGGATCGTATCCGCGAGGTGATGGCGCCAGTGGTCGGGCGTCTCGTCGCCTAGCGCGACCGCGACCGTCATCTGCGCCATCACGGTCGCGCCGCCGCGCCCGATCAGGCTGCGGTCGAGGAGAAAGACGCTGGCGCCCGCGCGCGCGGCCTCGATCGCCGCATACATGCCGGCGCCGCCCGATCCAATGATCAGGACGTCGGTCTCCACATGCATGGTGTCGGCGCGTGCCGTCATGGCGACAGCGATACACCCTTCGGCGCGCCGTGCAAGACGCGCCACGCTGGATCAATTCCGCGTGTCTGTGCGTTGACCGTCGAGATCACAACCGGAAGCAGAGCCATGCCTGACAAGCGAACCATCAAGAAGGCGCGCGAGGACAAGCGCGAGGGAAAATCGGTATCGACGCAAGCGGGCGAGTTTGTCCGCGCGCAGATCGACAGGATCCGCCGCGGCGTGCATGGCGCGCGCTCGACCAAGCAGGCCATCGCGATCGGCCTGTCCGAAGCGCGCCGTGCCGGCGTCGATCTGAAGCCGCCGCGCAAGGGCAAGACCAAGGCGAGCACGCGGCGCAGCGCCAAGTACGCCTACGAGGCCGGCCAGGGAAAGCGCAAGCCGAAGCGGCGCCCACGGGTGTCGCGCGCCGTCGAGGGCGTGCTCAAGCGCGAGCCGCGCAGCGCCGCCTCGCGCAAGGCGCTGTCGCGCCAGGGACGCAACGCCGCCGGCCGCCGCAGCGCATCGCAGCGCTCCGCCGCCGCCCGCAAGGCGGTGCGGACCAAGGGCGCCGCCGGCCGTTCCGCCGCCGCCAAGAAGGCCGCGCGCACCCGCGCCCGCCGCCGCTAGCCGGCCGGCGACCCTTCTTTTTCCCTCTCCCCGACGGGGAGAGGGTGGCGAGCAAAGCGAGCCGGGTGAGGGGATCTCGGCGCAAGAGAGGTTATCTCGCCCTCACCCCAGCCCCCTCCCGTCAGGAGGTCAAAGCGCGCCGCGCGATTTTCCATATGTTGCCGCCGCCGCAGACGCGGTAGCCTCGCCCATAAGCAATACGATCAGGGGGAGCGCTTGATGACCGGCCAGACCATCAAGATTCCGTCGCGCTCAGGCGGCAGTTTCGACGGCTACCTCACGATGCCTGCCGGCGGCGACAAGGTGCCCGCGATCGTGCTCGCCTCCGCGGTGCACGGCGTCGACAAGGACATCCGCGACATCGCCGACGAGTTCGCGTCGCACGGCTACATCGCGGCGGCGCCCGACCTCTTCTGGCGCTCGATTCCCGGGCCGCTCCCACGCGAGGACCAGCGTGCCGGCGCGCGCTCGCAGCCGCGGCTGGAGAAGATCAAGGCCGGCGAGGCCGATATGGCCGACGCGCTCGCCGAGGTCCGCAAGCTCTCGCAATCCAATGGCCGCGCCGCCGTGATCGGTTTCTGCTACGGCGGTCCTTACGCGATCCTCGGGCCCCAGCGGCTCGGCTACGATGCCGGCATCTCGTGCCACGGCACGCAGATGCTCGATTTCATCCACGAGATCGACCGCGTCGCGGCGCCGCTCTGCCTGATCTGGGGCGACCAGGATTTCGCCGCGCCCGCGCCGGTGCTCGAGGCCTATCGGGCGGAGGCCGCGCGCAGACCCAGCCTCGACCTGCACATCTTTCCCGGCGTGCTGCACGGCTACATGTTCCCCGACAACCCGAAAGCGTTCTCGACGGCGACGCGGCAATTCTCGATGGCACGTGCGCTTGCGATCCTCGACAGGCTGAAGGAAAAGTCGCTGCGCCACGCGTCGTGACAAACCGAGGCTAGATCTTCATCCGCGCCCGCAGCACGATAAGCGCCACAAAGCTCACCAGCGCGGTCCCGATCAGGTAGAAGCTCGGTGCCAGCTTCGATCCGGTGAGCTCGATCAGCAACGCCGCGATCAGCGGCGCGAAGCCGCCGAAAATCGGCACCGAGATGTTGTAGCTTAGCGCCATGCCGGTGACGCGCGTCTGCACCGGAAAGATATTTGCCATCAGCGACGGCAGGGCGCCGCTGAATAACGACTTGAGCAGCGTGATCCAGCACACCATCGCCATCAGCACCCAGAGCGAGGGATGCGCCGCGAGGATCACGAAGGCCGGAAAGGCCGTGAGCGCGAACAGCGCCGCCGCGGCCATCATCACGCGGCTCTGTCCCACGCGATCGACGAAAATCCCGGCGAACGGCACCGTCACGGTCTGCAGCGCGGCGGCGACCACGGCGGCGGTGAATGAGAGCGTCGACGACATATGCAGCTCGCGGATCGCATAGGTCGGCATATAGACGATGATGTATTGCGAGCCGGTCGAGGCCGCGACCACGCCGATGGTGAGCAGCAGCCGGTCCCACTGGCCGGCGAAGAGCTCGCGCAACGGCGAATGCGTCGGCGACGTTTCTTCGAAGGCGGGCGTCTCCTCCATGTGGCTGCGGATGTAATAGCCGAGCGGCCCGATCAGCAGCCCGATCGCGAACGGGATGCGCCAGCCCCACGCTTGCAGGGCATCCGCCGACATGGTGCTCGTGAGCAACACGCCGAGCCCGGTCGCGATCAGCCCGGCGAACCCCTGGCTCGACCACTGCCAGCTGCCGAAAAAGCCGGCGCGGTCGGGGCGATGCTCGACCAGGAAGGCCGTCGAGCTCGCGAACTCGCCGCCGACCGAGAAGCCCTGCAGGAGCCGCGCGCACAGCACCAGGATGGGCGCCGCGATGCCGACCGCATTGTAGCTCGGCATGATGGTCATCAAGCCGGTGCCGATCGTCATCAGCAGGATCGACAATGTCAGCGCGTTCTTGCGGCCCTTGCGATCGCCATAGACGCCGAGGAAGATCGCGCCGACCGGCCGCGCCAGGAACGAGATGCCGAAGCTGCCGAGGGTCACGAGCAGCGATACGGTCTGGTCGGCCGTCGGGAAGAATACCTTGGCGATCACGACCGCGAAGTAGCCGTAGACCAGGATTTCGTAGAACTCGAGCGCATTGCCGAGCGAGGACGCGAAGATGAGCTTCGCGGCGGCGCCGGTGCCGTGCGGCTGGGCAGTCTCTGGGGTCGCGCTCATGCGTCAGATAAAGAAAACGGGGCGTGCTTCGGTTCCATGGGAACGAAATATACCCCGGCTGACGTGGAAAGTCGGGTTGTCGGCGCTGGCGCTACAGCGCCTGGATCTTGGCGAACTCGATCACCTTGGCGTATTTCGCGATTTCGGAGGCGATGAACTTATCGAATTCGGCCGGCGACATCGCGCGCGGCTCGGCGCCCACGCCGATGAGGCGCTTCTTCGTATCGGGATCGTTGACGCCGGCGCTGATCTCGGTGTTGAGCTTGGTGATGATGTCCGCCGGCGTGCCCTTCGGCGCGATGATGCCGAACCAGCCGGCGGCTTCGTAACCCTTCACGATCTCGCCGATCGCCGGGACGTCCGGCAGCATCTGCGAGCGCGTCGCGGTGGTCACCCCGAGCCCGCGCAGCTTGCCCTGCTTGATGAAGTCGAGCACCTGCGGCAGCGGGCTCACGGCGAGCATGACCTGGCCGCCGAGCAGGTCGGGTACGTAGTTCGCGCGGTAGGGCACGTGCGTGAGTTTGATGCCGGACATCATCTGCAGGAGCTCGCCCGAGATGTGCGAGCCGCTGCCGACCCCGGAGGTCGCCATGTTGATCGCGCCGGCGGGCTTCGACTTGGCGAGTGCGATCAGCTCACTCAGGTTCTTCGCCTCGAAATTCGGATTCACCACGACGACGAACGGCGTCATCGCGACCAGGCCGGCGGCGACGAAGTCGTGGGCGAAATCGAAGTTGAGATGCCCATACAACGTCGCGTTGATGGCATTCGCCGACACCGCGAGGTAGAGCGAGTAGCCGTCGGGCGCCGCCTTGGCGGCAAGCTCGGTCGCGATGTTGCTGCCGGCCCCCGGCCGGTTGTCGATCACGATGTCCTTGCCGAGGCGGGTCGAGAGCCAATGCCCCGCGATCCGCGCGATGATGTCCGGCCCGCTGCCGGCCGGAAAGCCGACGCCGAGATGGATCGGCCGCATCGGGTAGTCGGCGGCGAACGCGATGCGCGGGAAAGATGCGAGCGCAGCGGCGCCCGCGGCAAGATGAATGAGTTGGCGGCGCGACGGCGTCATGGCGCTTCTCCAAATAAGGTTTCGTCATGCCCGCGACAAGCCCGGCCATGACGCGGAGAAGAATGGAGGACAATTAGCCGCGCTCCAGCGCCTCGCCCGTAGCCCGCATGAGCGAAGCGACATGCGGGGACGCCGGTCCCGGATGTCGCTTCGCTCATCCGGGCTACGGCTCATCGGGCGACGACGTCGTCCGTCTCGTCTCCGCTAATCCGTCGCCGGCACCGAATGATGCTCATGCGCGATGCGCCAGTCGCCGCGGACCTTGCGCAGGCCCACGGTCAGCCGAAACAGGAAACCGTCCTTCTCCGCCGGATTGGTGGACGAGTCGGGGCCGCACCGCATGATCGCGACCGCAAAGGCCACCTCCTGGCCCGCCGTCACGGCGAGCTCTTCGAAGTCGAAGGCGGTGCCGGGTTTGTGATAGCGAAACAGCAGGTCCCAGGTCTTTTCGTAGGCGTCGATCCCCTTGCATTGCAGGGGCGGCGGCAGGTCGAACATCACCATGTCCGGGGCATGATGCGCCAGGATGGCGGGCACGTCGTGGCGGCGGACCGCGGCGGCCCAGGCTTCGAGAAGGGCCTTGATCTGGGCCTCTTCGGTATCGGCGTGTGCTGGCATGGCTTTTGGCTCTCTCGTGCCGTCGGAGCTCGAACGAAGGAGCATCAATCCGACATCGGTGTGACATGAATTATGCGTCATGCCCGCGCATCGCCGTTCGAAGAACGGCGTCGCTTCCGCCTACGCGCTTCGGTGGACTCAAACCCGTTCCGTAGCTCGCGCAGCGAGCGAAGGCGGGTCGCTCGCCTATGCCGCGGGCATCCACGCCTTTAGGCCGTCTCAGAATGAAAGACATGGGCGGCCGGGACAAGCCCGGCCATGACGGTGAACCAATCGCTGCCCACGCTCAGCTCTGCACCGCGTACCGCTTCCTCGCCGCGCTCTTTACCGCCTGATTGATCTCCGGACAGGCGACCGCATCCGTCGCGGCATGAACAATCGGAGCGACACGCCAGCAACGGTTGAACCTTCCTCCGTGCCGTCCGACTGATGCCAGAGGACTTCTCGTCGCAGACATGAAGCCCGGCCTCGCACCGGGCCGATGCGCATGCACGCCGCGTCATGCCGCGGTCGCCGACGCGCATACGTGCGTCGCTGTTCGCTCCGCATTGCGCGGCACCGCGCCGAGACGTCGTTACTCGAAGGGAGACCCAATGACCCTCTTCCGCATCACGCCTCGTTCGCTCGCCCTCGTCGCTACGATCGCCGCCATCCAGCTTGCCGGCCAGTCGGGGCGCGCCGACGCCACGACGCTGACGCTGGTCGGATCGAGCCAGAAGATCTGCCAGCTCACTGGCGATACCGACTGGACGACCAATCAGCCGACCGCGGCGCGGACCGATACCAATTACCACCTCATCGGGGTGGACCTCGGCTTTCCGGTCGATGCCGGCTCCGGCGGCCCGCTTTTCTTCCTGTTCGGCGACGCTTTTCCGTCGACGACCGGAAACCCCATCCCGCCCGACGATGCGATGGGCTACACGACCCGTACGGCGGCGCCCGACAGCCAGACCTGTCTCGACCTCAAGCTGGTGAGGCAGGGGGACGCGTTCGCGCACCCGACCGTGTCGCCCGCGGTCCTCCAGGGCTCGTTCAACGTGCCGACCGGCGGCGTGTTCGTCGACAAGCGGTTCTACGCGTTCTTCTGGACCGACCACTGCGTCGCCGTCCCGCCGACGCCGCTCGGACCGCTGCCCGCGACGCCGCTGCAGCTCCCCGCGCCTTACCTGAATTGCCCGCAGATTCCGCAGTTCAACACCATCGGCCGCAGCGTGCTCGCGTCCGCGAGCGAGACGGCGCCCTCGATATTCGAGAGAGAGCATCCGCCGCTCGGCCCCATCACTCGGCTGCCTTCGGATTCCGTAGGCATGCCGAGCGGCTTCGTGTACGTGACCGCGGCGCCGCCCGGGCCGCATGTGCGTGTCCCGCGGGAGCTTGCGCCGTCGATCCTCGGCGAGAAGCCGAAGGCCTTCGTGCCGGTGTTCGGCGTCGCACGTTACCGCTTCTCCATTCCGTATCTCGCGATGGCGCCGCAGGACACGTTCGCCGATCCGGCGACCTGGATGTTCTATGCGGGGCAGAACACCGGTGGTGGCCCGAAGTTCGTCACGCGCGCGGAATGGGAGAGCGGCCACAGCGCGACCGGTCAATGGATGCCCCCGAAAGGCGCCGAGCTCTACGCCGACAGCGTGATCGACAAGATCGACGAGCGCTGCGTCGGCGAGCACTCGGTGACGTACAACGCGGCGCTACGCACCTGGCTCCTGATGTACGTCTGCGGCCCGTTCCGGGTCGAGGCCCGCACCGCGCCCGATCCGTGGGGGCCGTGGTCTCAACCCACCGTGCTGATGAGCCTGGCGCACGATCCCGGCGTCGTCTGCACCCTGATCATGAACGGGATTTCCGGTTGCGGATCGTCGAAGTTTAACTCGTGGCAGCTCACGGGCCAGAACCCCGGCGGCTTCTTCTACGCGCCGTTCGCGATGGAGCGCTTCACGCAGGACGTGACGCCGGCCGACGCGGTCGGGACGCGCACCGCCAACCTCTTCTGGCTGGTCTCGACCTGGAATCCATACGATGTGATCGTCATGCAATCGACGCTGCAGATCACGTCGAACTAGGCCGAGCCCGCGATCGAGGTCGCAGAAAATTTGACAACACGTCATGCCCGGCCTTGTGCCGGGCATGACGTCTTTACGGCGCCTAGGCGGCGCGCCGCAGTTGTGCCGCGCGGGCGCCGGACTCCTGCAACGGCAGATCCGTCGGTTGCCTCTGCGTTTCCTGCTCGACGCGCTCGGCGAGCACGAGCGTCTCCACGAAGATCCGCACCATCCGCGCAAGACCAAGTCCCTCCGCGGCGCTGAGCGAGCCGTCGGCGAGGCCGGCCGTGATCGCCGCGATCGCGGCCACGGCGTCGGCCGGCGTCGCGAGCGGCGGAAGCTCGAATTGCAGCGGGCGCTCGCGCAGCGGCGGCATGATGCGCTCCAGGCACAGCCGCAGCGCCGTTGGGTCGCCTTTCTCGGCGAGCTCCAGCAGCCGCTGGACGATTGCCTTGGCATGCGCGTCGAACAGGTACTCGGCCGCAAGCGCGCGGCCGCTCGGGGTGTCGTTTCGGTCGGTCTCGAATTGCACGTGGTGCTCCTTGAGGACGATGCGATGGATGTCTGCCGGCGAATGGCTGCCGTCCGGCGCGCCCGCGCTCACTTTTCGCTTGCGCCAGAGAGGACCGCATGATAGAACAAAACATGAACAAAGCGCAAGGCCCCGGGACAAAGTCCTCGTGCCGGTGCTGCCGTTCTGCCACCGCGGGAGGCAACTCGATGGAGCACGCATGGAAGTACAGATAGCGACATCCGCCAAGTTTCCGGCCAGCCTGCCGGCCGTCCTCGACGATATGGCGCCGCCGCCGCTGATCCGCGACGACACGGCCGGCCCCTATGCGGCGCTGTTCGCCCACATCATCGCCGAGGTGAAGCCCCGCGGCATTGTCGAACACATCTGGGTGCGCGACTTCGTCGACCTCGCCTTCGAGGTCGTGCGGCTGCGCAGCCTCAAGGCCGACCTCTTGACCGCCGGCGCGAATGAGGGGCTGCGCAACGTGCTGCGCGACATCGGTGCCGACGATTACTTCGGCCTGGCGAAGCGATGGTACGCGCGCGAGCCGGACGCGGTCGCCGCGGTCGAGGCGGCGCTCGCCGCCGCGGGCCTCGGCTTTGGCGTCGTGCGCGCGCAGGCGCTCGCCCTCCGCATCGGCGAGGTCGAGGCGACCGATCGCATGATTCGCAGCGCCGAAGCGCGCCGTGACGAGATGCTCCGCCAACTGTTTCGTCATCAGGCCGAGCTCGCCGAGCGGCTGCGCCGCGCCGCCGCGGCCCAGGCGGAAATTGACGCGCAAATCGATGCGCGGGTGCACGACATCGAGATCGTGCCGGCGCCGGTGCAGACCGGCCAGTTTGTGGAGGCGGGCGGATGAGCCGGGCGCGGCAGGCGTTCGCCAACCGGCTCAACGCGCGCAAGAGCACGGGTCCAAGAACGGCGGCCGGCAAGGCTGCCGTCGCGCGCAACGCGCGGCAACATGGCCTGAGCCTGCCGTTGGGGCACGAGCCGCGCATCGAGCATGATGTCGATGCGCTCGCGTGGCGCATCGTCGGATCGATCGCGGGCCTCGCGCATGTTCCGGCGACAGCCTGCCCCGGAGTTGACCCGGGGTGGACGCCGGTTCGCCGACAAGAACATGCGCCAAACGAAGAATCTGGAGCACGTTTCGATTGCGAAGGAACGCAACGTGCTCCGGAGCCGGAACCGCGTCTTCATGCCTTGGCATGCCGCATCGCCGAGGCGCAGCTCGACCTCGCGCGCGTGCGCCGCGCGCGCCTGCCCGTGCGTGCGCGCCTTGAGACCGAGCCGGTCGCCGCGCGCGAGATTCTGCGCCAGCTTCTGCGGCTCGACCGCTATGAGCGCAGCGCACTCGCCCGGCGCAAGTTTGCGCTGCGCGCGTTCGATGCCGCGTTGCCGCCGGTCGGCCAGACCGCGGAAGGCAAAATTCCAGAACAAAGCCAACTGGGATAACAGCAGCAATTACGATGGGTTGGAGACACCATCGGGCCGGCCGTGACGAAGGTGAGCCTAGCTCCTGGTCGCCTGCCGCTTCTTCGCCGCGCTCTTCACCGCTTGGATGATCTCCGGGTAGGCCGCGCAGCGACAGAGATTGCCGGCGAGCCAGTGCTTGATCTGCTCGTCGTCCGGATCCGGATGCCGATCGAGCAACTGCTTCGTCATCAATATGAACCCGGGCGTACAGAATCCGCACTGGAACGCGCCCTGCTCGATGAAGGCCTCCTGGATGGGATCGAGGCTGCCGTTGGCGTCGAGCGACTCGACCGTCGTCACCTCGGCGCCGTCCGCGAA
>DASXCK010000241.1:0-21022 GCA_036491235.1 Xanthobacteraceae bacterium
CCCGCGGCCAACGCCGCCGCCGCTGCACCGATGTGATCACCTCGATCGCGCCATTCCTCATAGAACTACTCCTGGGACTAGTCCTATGACTTCGCGGCCCAACCCTCAGCTACGCAAGGCGGTCCTCACCGGACGCGTACGTTTCGTCAGCGGACACTCTTGTTCATCTCTTTCAGGAGGCCGCACGCTAGCGTGAGAATCCGCGACGGCTGCCGTGGAGCTCGCGTTCCGGTCACAAGCCGTCATGCTCTGGCCAAACGGATTCCAGCTTCCGCGGACGGCTGACCTCTCGTCCGTATCTGCTCGACGGTCCCTTAGTCTAGCCGCTTTTCTTCCTGGGTCTTACGCTCAAGCTGTCGTGGCGGTGGGTAGTGCCTCAGTTTGAAATTTCCGCCGTCTTTTTGTACGGGCCACGTTTGCCGGGTTTGGGCTGAGCGGCGTCAACCATCTCGGCCATATCGGCGACGCTCCATAGCGTCTCGCTGAGACCTGCGGCCATCGCCGGGGTGATGCCCTTGAGGCTCTTGTGCTGCTTCACGTAGTTGTACCAAACCGTGTAGAGCGCAACCATATGCATGTGGTTCTCGAATTTCTTGGAGAACGCATTCGTCAGCCGCGTGAAGCGGTGCATCTGCATTCGCATCGTGAGGTTCGCGCGTTCGGCGTAGGACGTGCTCACATGCTTGAGGTCGGGGTTGCCTTCGATCCTCTCCTTGCGCGCCCCGATGCACTCTGCGGGGCTGTAACGGCCCTTGAAGGACTCCGGCGCGGCACCGTACAGCTTCACAAGCTGCGCATAATCCACGTCGCCGCCGAACGCCCCCTCAACGGCCTCTAGATAGGCCCGATGGCCGTCGCTGGTAAGCTGGACGCGGTTCGCGAGACGCGAGCGCAGGTCATCCATGAACGCCATGGCGTACTCGCCATCGCGACCGCCGACCAGCCACGTAATGAGCAGCTTGGTATCGGCCTCGATCGCCGTCCACGTCCATGTGTCGCCCGCGCCCTGCGGAGCGGCCTTGGCGTTCGCGACGTTCTTTTGCTTGGCGTAGGTGAACGACCAGATTTCAACAACCTGGACGCGCCGGGCCTTCACATCCCGGACCTTCTCATCGTGGAAGGCGGCACACGCGCTGCCGGCATCTCGCAGCAGCTTATCGACCGTATTCGGGGAGACGTCGCAAACCCGCGAGATCGACCGCATGGACGATCCCTCGCAGAGCATCGAGAGGATTTGGACACGCGTTTGCAGGGGCAGCTTGTTCATGCCCATACAATATGAACTTTTTTGCTTACCGTCAAGTGTAAAGTTCAGATTGAGATCGGGTCTTTCCCGTTCCGGTTCCTTCAGTCAGTATGTGGCAACCATAGCAAGTACGAAGAGTTGACATATATGTCAATAGCGGCAATAATCGTCCAACACGTCTCCGACAGGAAGTTGTTCAAGGTGCGGTCGCTGGATTTTGTACTTTGGGGTATCCCAGATGATGACGCGGCACGCACCATCTTCGTTTCTGCGGACATTGATGCTGTCATCGCATACCCGTTTGCCGACACGCCGGACGGATTACGGATGGCCGAATTTCGCGCCTGGATCGATGGCTTCATTGAAGGCAATGATCTTTCCGTCGCGGAAGACCCGAATCGGAAGCCTCGAGACACCATGCTGGCCCGGGTCAATCCGGCAGAGGCTGAATTCTGGAGTATCAGAGTCACTGATCCGGAAGATACACCGGGAGTTCGTTCATTTGGTGCCTTCTCTGCCTTGGATGAGTTCGTGGCGCTTAGCTGGATCAATCGAGAGGATATCGACAACTTCGATGAAGAGGTGAATGAAGTCATAGCCACATGGGACGACTACTTCGGTACAGAAACGCCGCATCGAGGAGATACGCTAGATGAGTACCTCAGCCTTCACCACGCTGTTTAAGGCGACTGGGAGTGACAAGATTTCTCTCGGAACGCTTGGGTATATTCGCGCCCGTAACCGGCAACGGGCGTATAGCCTCATTGTCGGCCTCTTCAAAAAGAGCGGCCTGACCCAAGTTGAACTCGCCAAGCGCTTGGGGCGCGGAACAGACGTTATCTCTCGTCTCCTAAGTCGACCGGGAAACTGGGAATTGGATACGTTCAGCGATCTTCTGTTCGGGATATCGGGCAGCCTCGCAAGCTTCGGTGCACCACAGCCCCTCACTTCGGCGGCGATCATGCGCAGGAAAACCGAGTCGATAGGGTCCGGAAATATAATGACCCTACGTCACAATAAGCCATCTTTCCAATCACAACCGACTGCTACCTCTCCGAACGCGAATGTCAAGCGCACCGAAAGTGTCCAGTTGGTACTGTCAAAAGGTAATTCAAACGACGTCGTTGATGCAGCCGTTTTTGGTGCCGCGGCGTGATCGCTATGGAGACGCGCCCCCCGCCCGATGTCTATGGATTCACTGAATTCTGTGATGATGTCAGGCAGGAAGTCGGTGGTAAGTTTTCGTATATCGGCGTCTACGGTGGCAACATGTTTATTCATGGGCCATTCCCCATTACATTAGGAAAGTTCTGCCTTGCGATCACCTTGATGCAGCTCCGTGAAGGGTTTGAGCCTAATATCGGATTGAAGATTTTTCTGCCCGGCGACAGCGAGGACGCGCCCTCAATCGATGCCGAGTTTCAGGAAACGAAGGAAGGAGCCATCGCTGAGCAGACGGCCGCGCAGGCAGCCGGATTGCCCAAGCCGGATTTTTCGTTTGTGGCGATGAATACTAAGCTGATTTTCAGCCCATTCACGATCAATCAGCCAGGGGACATGCGGGTGAGAGCCGTCCGAAGGGGCGAACTAATTCGCCTTGGGGGTCTCAGAATCATAGCTGCTCCGGTGGAGCAGCCGACACCCTAGTCTTTTTTCCACCTCGAACGGGCGGCCTTCTCTGCTATTTCGCGCCTACGTTCGGGTGACATCTTCCTTGCGCGGGCTGCGCCACCCTTCTTGCCCATGGCAACGGCAGCCGCGTCCTTCCCCTGTTCCTCCGGCGTTGGCTCCCTGTCCTCGATCTCCCCGGTCGCGATCCGCATGACGTGAACCGCGTTGCCGATCACGTCGGCGGGGCGCTTCTCGCCTTTGGGGCCTCGGGGCATCGGAACTCAGATTCCCTTTGGATGTTTTGCGCCACGGTCGCGTAGGAGGCGCCCTAGCTTCTGGTACAGGCTCGGATTGCCCCGCTTACTATCCGGGTCGTTGGTGACGCTGGTCAATCCTGGCCTGGAATGCGCAGCTTAATTTGGTCCTGATCTTCGTCGTACCAAACGCCGATCTCGACTGTGACCGTATCGCCTGCCATTTCCACTCCTTCGTTCGACCAAATATATATACAATGCAGGCCCTTCTCGGAACCCTAGAGTCAAGGTCCCAGAATTTCAAACTGAGGCACTACCTGGCGGTGGCGTCAGCAGCAATTGCGGATGTGGCTGCCCAGCGAGTGATTCCGATCTTGCCGGCTCACTTCGGATACTCGCTGCGATTCAATGCGCGATCTTCCTGATCCGGCGCTTGCCGCGGTGCCGTCTGCGCAGGCTGCTGAGCCTGCCCGGAACCTCTGTCCGCGAGCCGGACCAAAAAGGGCCCAAGCACGAGGATGCGGCAATCGCGGTCGCGTTTGACGCAATCCGCGAGCGCGCCATCGAGCGCGCTTTGTTCAGACGGGGCGCCGGTCACGATTCCGACATGTCCGGTCGCGCCGACCGCGACCGCGTTCCACGCGTTAGGCGCGCTGGCGAGGCGCCGCGCTACCTCGTCACGGACTTGCGCATCGACGCCGGAGAGCGCCTCCGGCCGATAGAATGCGACGGCTGTCGCGCGCGTCGGAATCGGAATCACGAACGTGTCATCGATGGCGACGACGTGGCACTCAGTGTCGTTCAGGAACCCGCAGCGTTCGAGGCCGCGCCGCATGGCCTCGGCGTGGCTGCTCCCCTTCGTACCGAGAGAAAACCAATCGCCGCTCGGCGCGATGACTAGCGCTTTGGGGCTGGAGATGTGCGCATAGGCGCTGCCAAGGTGGGCCTTGTTGGGTGCTAGGGGTGTCAGCGCCGCGATGAAGGGCTGCTCGATTGCGGGGTTGCGAACGATCCAGGGCTGCGCCGGCATCGGCGGCGGTTTGCGCCGCGTGACCACGGTGTTTCCCTCGGCATAGACCTCGCAAATACGATCGTACGGCGCGGCGCTACCCGAGCCGGCCTTCTCACAGGCCTCCACGGCGGCGAGATTGGCGGTCACTTGAGTTCGCTGCCCGCTGACAAAAGCCGCGTGCAGCAAGCTGGTTGCAATCGCCTTGTAGCCGGGCGCCTTGACGTATTCGTCGCGAATGCGCGCCTGGTCCTGTGCGCTGACAAAGGGAATGCGATCGGGAACGAGCGCGACCTGCGGCGGCGGCACCGGTGCGCGTGCGGGCGCTGGCGGCGGTACGTTCTGTTGCGCCTTCTGACGCCGGATGGGGTCCGGGTTCGGCGGCTGGATGTGATTCTGATCGGCAGCGAGCGGCGCGGCTGGCGCCGGTCGAGGCTGCGGTGTCTGGTTCTGCGCCTGAAACTGATTCTGGCTTTGGTTGCTCGCCTCGACCAGGAAGGGGCCGAGCACCGCAATGCGACAATTGCGGTCGTGCGCCGCGCAGTCTTTCATTGCGTCGTCGAAGGCGCTCTGCTCGGTGTGGGCGCCGGCCGCGATTCCGACATGACCGCCAGCGCCGACCGCCACGGCATTCCAGCTGTTGGGGGCGCCCGCGAGGCGGCGCGCGACCTCGTCGCGCGCATCCGCCGCCACGCCGGGCAGCGCGCCGGGTCGGTACAACCCGTTCACCTTCGCAAGGGTCGGAATCGGGACCACGAATGTGTCGTCGATCGCGATGACCTTGCAGGCCGTGGAGGCGAGGTAGCCGCAGCGCTCGAGGCTGCGGCGAACGGCTTCGTCGATGCTCGACTGCTTGAACGAGAATTCCCACCGCCCAGTTGGGGACATGACGAGGGCCTTCGCCGCGGAAGAGCCGGCGTAGCTCTTGCCCAATCGTCCCCTGATCCAGTCAGCGCTCGAGGGAAGCTGGCTCGCGACGAACGGCCGCTCGATCGCGGGATTGCGGACGATCCATGGCTTCGGCGGCATCGCCGGCCGCGGGCGCCGTGTCACGATGTTGTTGCCGGAGGCATAAAGTTCGCAGGTCTGATCGGCCTTGCTGTTGGCCGTGAGGGCGAGATCCTTGCAAAGCTCCACGGCAGCGAGATCGGCGTCGCCCTGGCTCGGCTGGCCAGTGACAATGGCCATATGCATCAAGCTTGTCGCCAGGGCCTTGTAGTCCGGCGCCTTCATGTATTCTTCGCGAATACGCGTTTTGTCACCCGAGCTGACGAACGGCACGAGATCGGGATCGAGCGCGGCATGGAGGGGTGGAACGGGATGCGTCGCGGGCGGCGAGGCCGATGGGGGCGGAGCCGGTTGCGCGGGCACCGGCGCCGCCGATCCTGCGGTCGGGGCGGCAAGGCGCTCTCGCCTTTCTGCTTGAGCAGAACCGCCCCCGCGGACACGATCGCGAGCAGCGTTGATGCCGCGATGGCGCCGACGACAAGGCGGCGCCTCGGTGCGGCCACGCCGCTTGCGACGGCCGGCCTCGCAGCCGATGCCGCGACAGCGATGCTGGGCGGCGCCTTGCCGGGAAGGTCGGGCAGCGTCATCGCCAGCGCATCGAACAGCGGTTCGACGCGCGTGAGCGCGATCATCTCGATGTCAAGCGCCGCAAGCTCCCTCGCCAGTCCAGGCGGGACTTCGCCGGCATTGCCGGCCGGCAGCGCGATCAGCACCTGGCGGCCGGCGGCGCGCTCCTGTTTGAGCCGATCGAGGGAGTTCGCGAGCTTCTCGGGCACATGGCTCACGGCGCCGACCGTGAGGTCGACCGGCCGCACACTGCCGGTCGCCCACAGCACCGCGTCAGCGGTGTCGTTCTCCTGTGCGAGGCGCCGCTCGTCGAGCAGCGCGTGCGCAGCGAGTACGCCGAGCTGCCAGCTCGAGCCCGCATCGATGCGCGCCGAGACGTCGAGGCGATAGCACGAGTGGCCGAATCGGGCCTCGATGATGCCGGTCGGTCGCACCACGAAGGCGTGATAGGCCGCCGCGATGTCGGCTGTCTCAGTGGTGCCGCCGATGCATGCGACGCAACGCCCGATGGCGGCGTCTTCCTCGGTCAACAACAGCACCTCGACCGGTCCGCTGGTTGTGGCGATCAAGACCCGAAATTTGCCGGCAGCGATGCGCATGAATTCCTATAGCACGAAGCTCCCGGTCGCGGTCGGATCGCCCAGCAACCGCAGGAATCCGGCGTCGGCCTCGCTGTGCTCGCTCAGCACCATCATGACCTCGCCCTGCTGGTTGGCGGCCGGCAGCGTGCGCTTGACGAGGTCCCCGGCGGTGCTTTCAAGCAGCATCATGCGCGGGGCGTCGGCCGACGCGGCGAAGCGCAAGATCACGTAGATCTGGCCCGGCACCCGCGACGGGTGAATGTTGACGCTGCCGCCCTCGAAGCGCCGCGAGGTCACCGCACCCGAGCTCGCGGCGGCGAGCGCCGGAAGCTCGAACGACGTAACCTGCGTCTTGACGCGGCGATAATCGGCGCGCAGCCGCGGATTGGTGAACAGCGCGCGCTGCTCCTCAGGGGACAAGGAGTGCGAGGGATCGCTGAGAAACCGCACGATCTCGGCGACGCCGAAGCGGCGCGTCGGCGGCTTGGCTTCCGCCAAGGCGCTACGCGCGGCATAGAGCTGGTCGGCATGTCGTGCGACGTCGTCGGTGTCGGTCGTCATGGCCTGCACATCCCGGCCGTTGTCCGCGCGACGGGCAGCGGCCTTCGGGTCCTCTAGCATACATTGTTTCGGTTCGGCGACGGCTGGCGCCAGCGGTATTCCACCAAGGTCCCACACGGGGCTTGAGCTATTTTTTCTGCAAGCACCCCCCAGGCAAAAATTCGGGAGGGCCCTACCGATTTGCTTAACGACTTGGTTCCAATGGTGTTTTTATCCGGAGAAAATGCCGACAACGCATGTTACCGGGAAACGTCTTTACCGGCGGATGGGCTGATATGTAATGTGGTCGCCCCAGGCTCCATTTCCCCCATTCCCCATCTCGACCAACCGAGGGCTTCAGGATGTCGGCCTCGCCGAATGCTCAGGACGTTGCCGACGCTTTGGCGATGACCCTGGAGCGCGAGGATGCTACGGGCGCCCCCTGGTGTCCGCCCGGTGATGCGGCTGCGCTGCGCAAATGGGTTGCCGATCGCAGCGCATCGCTCGGCACCGGCATCCGCCGCGCGATCCGGCTCGCACGCCTGATGGCGCTCGCCGACGGCCGCGCCGACTATATCCGCTTTCTTTATGAGCGCCTCGGCAGCCTGCGGCCGCGGCTGTTTCGCCAGATCCTGGAGCGCGCCGCCAAGGAAGGGCGGCTGCCGAATAGCATCGCGATGCTGACTCCAAACGGCGTCCACCTGCGCGAGCCGGCGCTGGTGCCGCCCGATGCCCCGAGTGGCGTCTTCGAGATCGATTTCGCCCAGATGCCGAGGCTCGCGGCGCTGCTCGACATATTGCACAATGCGATGGGTTTCACGGTGGTCGCGGATTTGTTGAGCCCGTTGCTGCCGAAGGCCGGCGCGCCAAAAAGCTCCGCCGACGAGGTCGGTCGCGCCGTGCAGGCGGCGTTCAATGCGTGGCTTGGCGAGCGGCTCGAGAGCACCACCCACATCGCCCAGGCGCAGCAGATGCGCGGCTTCATCGTGGGGCGCGGCCGGCTTGCGCCCGAGATGATCGACGACGAGATGATCCTGCTGTTCTGGATCCACGTCGCCGAGATGGACGAAGCGCAGCAGATCGAGGGCTTCCGCCTCTATCGTTCCGCCGCCGCCGCAATGCTGCGCTATCGGTCGGCGCTGCGCGACGCGCTGGCGGCGCGTCATCTCGAGGAGGCGCTGGGCCGGGGACTCGCGGCCGCGAACGATGATTTCAGCAGTGATCAGATTGCTGCGCGCGGCGAGGCGTGGCGCTCGCCGCTGCGCGCGCTGACCCTGCTGCCGGCGAGCCGGGTGAAATGGCTGACCGCGAGAGAACAGCAGCAGCTCCGCAATTATCTCGGCGGCCCCGGCGACGATGCCGAGGACGGCGCGCCGGAGCAACCGGAGAATCCCAACGATGCGTGGAAGGTTGGTCTTGCTGGGGAGGAGCGCTTCGATCTCGCGCACTGGATGACCTTGCTGCGTGCCGACGTGTTCGGCGTCGTCCAGGCCTCGATCGTCGGCCGGTTGCGCAAGCGCGCCGATCCGCAGACTGCGGTCGCGCAGGCAATGGAGACACTCGACGCCGCAGCCTACGCCTCGTCGGGGGACGTCTATGCGGACGCACGCACGCAGCTGCATCTCGAAAGCCTTGCCGCCCTGGTGCTGCTCATGGAGGCGGGGGCCGCCGAAGCCGCAATCCTGCTGCGCTGGCTCGGCGGGGACGCGGCGTTGCGCACCGTGCTTGGCCCGACGCGCCGGCGTCCGACGCTTGTCAGGGACGATGACGACGACGATCAAAATGATGATGCCGCGGATAAGATTGACGACGCCGATGAGCTGCGTGCGCGGGTCGCACCGCGCCTGAGGGCGGCGGTCGCCGACCCGAATGTCGTGGAGGAGGGCGCCGGGCGCACCCTGCTGCTCGAGGCGCTTGCGGCGCGGCGCAAAGTCAACCGCGCCGGCTTCCGCCGCGAGGACCGCGCCGATTCCGCTGTGGCGATGGCGCTGCGCTATGGCGCCGCTGCCGTGTTCGAGGTGATCGGCGAGCTTGACCGACTCACCGGGACGCTGTCCGCCAAGGCCTCCCTCGCCGATCTCGCCGCCGATACGGCCCGCTTCGCGACGACCTTCCGTCGCATCTATCTCGGCGTTGGCGAGCGTTGAATCCTCGCCGGGAAAGAGTTCGTCGAACGCAGGGCGCTTACCTCGCGAGAGGGACGGCGCCGGGTCGCCAAGCCAAGTGGACTGAAGGCAGTATACGAACAATGGCTCGCCTAACCACATCATAATTTTCCCATCGGCATCGACGTTTCGAACGGCCTTGCGAGCTACTGTGCATGGGGTTGTTTTCGCGAAAATTGGACACCACCCCCCTGGCCTCCCTCCGGCGCCCAAGCTAACTCCTTGAATTGATGGATGTTGGCGCAACCCGCGGAGCACTTGGGAAGCACCACGCGTTGTGGAAAGTGACAGAGCGTGACGGCGCGATGGCGCAGCCCGCCAACACGCGCCGACAGTGGGTCTCGTACCCGATCCGGCGCGCGTTGGTTGTCCTCTCTGCAAAACTGATGCGTCGTCGAGGGAGTAATCATGAACCTGCGCGTTCTCACCCTGAACGTCTGGAACGACGAGGGAAATGGTAGCGCCCGGACCAAGCTGATCAACCGCGAGATCCGTCGTCTTAAGCCTGACCTGGTGTCATTCCAGGAAGTCGTCCGCAAACCCGACTTCGGTCAGCTCGCGCACCTCATCGACGGCACTGGGCTACATGGCACGCACCAGGCAGACCTTCAGCCCGTGACCCCGCCGTTCTTCGACCGCTATGGCGGCGGCGCGGTGGCGAGCCGTTGGCCTCACCAGCCGCTCGAGGTTCTCGACTTGCGGCTCGCCGGCGCAAACGATGTGCCGTGGGCGACGCTCGCGGTCTCGGTCGTGATCCCCGATCTCGGGGAGATGCTCTTCATCGTCGCCACCGCCTCCTGGCGTCTCAATGCCGAGCATGTCCGCGAGCGGCAGGCGCTCGCGCTCGCGGACCTTGATGCCCGGCATCGCAAGACGCTGCCCACCATCATCGCGGGCGATTTCAATGCGGCGCCCGATGCCGCGAGCATTCGCTTCTTGACGGGTCGCCAGTCGCTCGACAGCCGCAGTGTGCACTACCACGACGCCTGGGACATCGCCGGCGAGGGACCCGGCCACACCTGGACCACAGCTAATCCCAACGCAAAGGCCGGAATCGATCGGATGGTCCGGCAGCCGAAACACGCGCGGCGGCTCGACTATGTCTTCATCGGCGGATGGGACGCGCATCCGGCGGCCTCCGCTCACGTCAAAGCCGCCGCCCTCGTGCTCGATTCCGCCGTCGGCGGCCTATGGGCGAGCGATCATTTCGGCCTCCTTGTGGATATCGAGGTCGGCAAGTCCGGCTGAAGCGGTCGATTGTTGACCCAGCGGTAAGTTCCTATCCGGTTCCGCGCTTGGGAGGCATTTCATTATGACCGCATTTGCTTGCTGCACCGCGGCTGGTCGGGAGCGCCTGCCGTGAATGCCATCCTGACCACCATTATCTTCGTCGGCGGCTCTATTCTTTACGGCGCCATCGTGGTGCGCAAATGGTCCACGGCAAGGTTGCCGAGGGCCATAACGACGTGCTGGTGCCGCTGTTTCTGACCGCCGGACTGACCTAACCGAACAAGTCGCAAGAGCTGATCACGGCGCAATTCCTGCAGACTTATTCGCAGCTCGTCCTCGACCGCAACAAGCGCGACGTGCAGGCGGCGGATTCGCTGTCATGGCTCATGTGGTTCGCCGCCATCGGCGCGGCGTCACGGTGACGATGCGCTTCCTGGTGTACATGGAGCGCCGCTGGCCGCAGGTCCTTGCCGTGAGCGTGATGGCCGCTCTGATCGTTACGCTGCTGTTCACCATGGCGCTGCTCAGCCGCCCGTTCCTCGGGCCGCTTGCCATCGATCCGGCGCCGTTCGAGCAATCGATCTCGGTGTTCGACGACGTGGATCACGGTTTCTAGGGTGTACGATTTTCAGGTTGGATGAGATGCGCATCAGCAGCCTCAATACCCTTCCGCCCGCTCGGCGTGGTCTACGCCTCGGTCGAAGGCGTGAACGAGCACTCCTATCAGGAATGCCTCGATGAGCTGATCCACAAGGGCAATGCCCTCGGCGCTACCGCACTGGTGGCGCTGCAATTGATGCAAAGCCAGTTTCAGTGGAAGCAGTGCACGAGCTTGCTCGCCGCCGCCGTAAAGGAGCGCATGGATCGGCCGTAGCAGTCTTGAGGCTGCCCCTCGGCGACCTTGCCGTGCGTCCGTCTAGGCTCCATTCTCCCGGACGAGCAAATCCCTCCGGACGGTGATTTGGAACTTTTCTTCACCTGCGGCTTTATTAGCTGATTCGGCGTATTGCGGGTTTGATTGATCCTGTGGCTTCCTCGACGCAAATTGCGGTGCGACCAGGCGAGAGGAACCGTGATGGCGGATAACGTTCACTGGCTGCGGGATACCTATGGTCCCGCCCTGCGAGCGTATTATGCGAACCTGCTCAAGCAGCCCGTGCCTCAGAAAATCATCGATCTGCTCTCCGGCCTGGAGGCAGAGTCCGGCCCGGCCGGAGGCGCTACGGACGCGCATAATCCGACCGCTGCCCCGCAGTGCGAGCCGCAGCCGGATGCGTCCGAATGAAAGAGGCCACCGCAGCGCCGGTTAGAGCTCGTTGGCCATTCGTTTATCGACCGAGTGGTCCGCCAGCCGCCTTCCACGCCGCAATCCCGCCCTTGAGATGGCACGCACCGGCGAGCCCGCGATCCTGCGCGGCCTGCACCGCCATGGCGGAGCGTTCGCCGAATGCGCAGTAGAACACCAGCCGCTTCGAGGTCGCCTTGGCGAGTTCGTAGAGCAGGCCGCCGGCCTCGATGTTTTCCTTGAGCTTGGCGTAGGGCGCGTGCAGCGAGCCCGGGATGACGCCGTGGCGCTCGCGCTCGCTGGTCTCCCGCAGATCGACCAGCGCCGCATCAGGCGTGCCGACGAGCGCCATCGCCTGCGCGACGTCAAGCGACCAGCCGCGCCGCTCGATCGCATCCTGTGCGAGCCCGACCTTCATGTTGGCGGGCACCGCCACGTCCATCATCTTCGGATTGGGCAGGTGCAGCTTGTTCATCAGGTCGACATACTCGTCGGCCGACTTGACGCGCAGGCGCGGATTGAATGCCTTCTCTTCGCCGATGGTCGAGACCGTGTCGCCCTTGTAGTCGTGCGCCGGGAAGACCATCGTCTCGTCCGGCAGCCGCAGCAGTTTGCCGAACAGCGACTCGTACTGCATGCGCGGGTCGCCGTTCTGGAAATCGGTGCGTCCGGTGCCGCGGATGAGCAGCGTGTCGCCCGTGAACACGCGGTCGCCCATGACAAAACTATAGGAGTCGTCGGTGTGTCCGGGCGTGTAAAGCACCGCGAGCGCGAGGCCCTCGATGGTGAGCGCATCGCCGTCGGCGACGCGCATCGACACAACGTCGGCCTTGGTGTTCTCGCCCATTACGGTGACGCATTGCGTGCGGTCGCGCAACGCACCGATGCCGGTGATGTGGTCGGCGTGTAGGTGCGTGTCGACCGCCTTGACGAGGTGGAGATCGAGCTCTTCGATGAGTTGCAGGTAGCGCTCGACCTTCTCGATGACAGGATCGATGATCAGCGCCTCGCCGCCGCGGCGTGAGGCCATCAGATACGTGTAGGTGCCCGAGATGCTGTCATAGAGCTGGCGAAAGATCATGTCCGATCTCCCGATCGGAAGCAGGCCGGAGACGATCAGGCTTTGTCGACGGCGCCACCGCTCTCGGCCCAATCCTTGAACCCACCCAGATTGTAGACCTTCTCGTAGCCCAAGTCCTTGAGCATTTTGCCGGCGAGCGCCGCGCGCCCGCCCGACCCGCAATAGAGGATGACGTTCTTGTCCTTTGCGAAGTTCTTGTCGTGCGAGGGCAGCTCGGGATCGGCGCGGAACTCGAGCATGCCGCGGGAGACGTGCACGGCGCCCGGGACCTTGCCGCTCGCCTGCACCTCCGGTGCATCGCGCACGTCGACGACGAGCGTGTTGCCCTTGGCCATCATGGCTTGCGCGTCGCTCGGCGTGATCTTCGGCACGGCGGCATTGGCGGCGGCGAGCATGTCCTTGACTGAGGTTGCCATGAATTTCTCCTTGGTGCGTTGGCGGCGCTCGGCCGTATTGTAAGCACATCGAGGCCGTAAGAGGACAGGCCGGAGGCGAAGGCCCGGGGATAAGGCCAAATGTACGAGATCACCAACCAGCCGCCGCCGCTCGAGCCATATGATCTCTTCGCCGGCGACGCGGTGTTGCGCGAGGCGGTAGTGCGCGAACAGGCCACGTTTGCGCAAGCGGAGCTTGGCGCGCTCGGCCGGCGTCTCGGCGACCCCGACACCATCCGGCTCGGCTTCGAGGCCAACCGCAACGCTCCGGTCCTGCGCGCGTTCGACCGCTACGGTCACCGCGTCGACGAGGTCGACTTCCATCCGTCCTGGCATCGGCTGATGGAGATCGCGATCGGCGCGGGCCTCCATGCGAGCCCGTGGGAGCATCCGCGTCCCGGCGCGCACGTCGCGCGCGCCGCCGGCGCTTACATGCTGGGGCAGGTGGAAAGCGGGGTCTATTGCCCGATCGCCATGACCTATGGCTCGGTGCCGACGCTCAGGCAGAACGCGGCGCTCGCAGCCGAGTGGCTGCCGCTCATCTTCGCTCGCCGCCACGATCCACGTGTCGTGCCGGCGAGCCAGAAAGGATCGGCGCTGGTCGGCATGTCGATGACCGAGAACCAGGGCGGCTCGGACCTGCGCATCAACACGACGCGCGCCGAGCCGGTCGGGCGCGAGGGTGGCCGTTGCATCTTTCGCCTCAACGGCAACAAGTGGTTCATGTCGGCGCCGATGTGCGACGCCTTTTTGGTGCTGGCGCGCACCGGCGCGGGCCTCGGCTGCTTCTTCGTACCGCGCTGGCGGGCGGACGGCGCGCGCAACGGCATCCATTTGATGCGTCTCAAGGACAAGCTCGGCAACCGCTCCAACGCGTCGAGCGAGGTCGAGCTCGTCGATGCGGAGGGCGATCTGATCGGTGAGGAAGGCCGCGGCATTCCCACAATCATGGAGATGAGCAACCACACACGGCTCGACTGCGCGGTCGGCTCGGCGGCGCTGATGCGCCAAGCGTCCGTGCAGGCGCTCCATCACGCGATGCACCGTGTCGCGTTTCAGAAAAGGCTGATTGATCACGCCCTGATGGCCAACGTGCTGGCCGATCTCGCGCTCGAGTCCGAGGCCGCGACCGTGCTCGCGCTACGCCTGGCGCGCGCCTACGATGAGGAAGGCGAGGCGGCGACGGTGTGGCGGCGCGTCGTGACGCCGGCGGCAAAGTTCTGGATCTGCAAGCGCGCGCCCGCGCTTGCCGCCGAGGCGATGGAGGTGCTGGGCGGCAGCGGCTACATCGAGGAATGCGTGCTGCCGCGCATCTACCGTGAGGCGCCGGTCAACTCGATCTGGGAAGGCTCCGGCAACGTGATGTGTCTCGACGTGCTGCGCGCGATCGAGCGCACGCCGGGCGCCGCCGACGCACTCGCGCAGGAGCTCGCCGACGGCGCTGCCGCGGATGCACGCATGAAATCTTTCGTTGCGCGCTTGGCGCATCGGCTCGCAGGCCGCGAGCACGGCGATGAGGCGCAGGCGCGTGCGCTGACGCGGGACCTCGTGCTGGCGCTGCAAGCCGCGCTGCTGCTGCGTCATGCGCCGGCAGCGGTTGCGGATGCTTTCTGCGCGTCGCGGCTCGATCGCGAGGGGGGCGTGTTCGGCATGCTTCCCGGCGGCATCGATGCGCGCGCGATCGTTGAGCGCGCGGCACCGCAGCGGAATTGAGGTGCTGAGCGAGCGCCAGCGGCCCGCAGCGCTCACGGAATTCCGGCGTGCGGCAGGTTCGCCGTGGTGGTGGGACCGACGTCGGAGGGGGCGGCGCCTACGACGGCGGACGTCGCGGGTGCGACCGGCGCGGCTGCGCCGGCGTTGAATCCCGCCGTGTTCGGTGCCGTCGGGCTGCCATCAATCACGCCGGAGGAGGGACCCATCTGATGCTGCGGCCCGGTCGAGAGCGGCTGCAGCGGCACGCTCGCGGTCTGCTGCATCGGCACGTCGAGGCCGGGCGTCTGCTTGCGCACGCTCTGCGTGCCGGACGGCAGCCACTGGTCGGGAGTGGTCGGCGTCTTCGGCTGCGTCGCGCTTGCCGGCACTACCTGGACGATCTTGTAGCCGCGCCGCTTGAGCTCGCGCAGGAGTTGGGGAAGCATCAGCGCGGTGCGTGCGTGGATATCGTGCAGCAGCAGCACGCCCTTGTGGTGCTGCTCGAGCCGGGCCAGCGCGCGGCGCATCACCTCGGACGAGCTGATGTGCGTCCAATCGTCGGCCGGGAAGTCGGCGCTCCACACCATGATTCCGCGTGAGGCGAGGAAATTCTCCGGCGTCGTGGCGCGCAGCAGGCCCGGAATGCGGAAGAACGGCGCGACCTTGGCGGGATCGCCGAGCGCGGCGCCGACCGATGCGATGCCGTCGTCGACCTCCTTCTGCACCTGCGGCAGCGACATGTGCTCGAAGCGCAGCGGATGGTTCTGGCTGTGCGTGCCGATGGTGTGGCCGGCCGCGTAGATCTTTCTCACCATGTCCGGATAAACCTGCGCCATCCGGCCGACCATGAAGTAGGTCGCCTTGACGCATTGCGCCGCGAGCGTCTCGAGCACGCGCGCCGAGTACGTCGGCAACGGACCATCGTCGAAGGTCAGCACCACCTCGTGGTCCTGCAGCGGCAGGCTCTCGCGATACTGCATGGTGCCGATGCGCGGGTGCTCGGTCGGATCGACCACCAGCACGCGGCTGACGCCGAGCGCATCCGGGTTGCCAGGGCAATCGGTGGCCGACGCAGTCGGAACACCCAGGCCCCAGACGGCTAGAGTGGCGACCAGCAGCAGACCAAGCAGGGCACGAACGCGCATGTTTCCGCGAAACCTTTTCGACTGAAAGGCCACACTAGGGCCTCATCGGGCGCTCGGCCAAATTCAACTTCGGTTAGCCATAAGATTTTGTTAACAGCGTGGATTTCAAGTGACATGACGTGCACAAGTGCACAAAGATCGCGCGTCCTTGCCGCGAGATGAACGGATATTAATTTCAATTTGCCGGCACGACCTGCACCACGTGATAGCCGCGCGCCTTGATGGCACGCAAGAAGGCGGGAAGCATCCGGGCGGTCTCGCTCTTGGTGTCGTGAAACAGGATGATGCCGCGGCCTGCAAGGTCGAGGCGATGCAGGATGAGCGCCAGTTCCTGCTGCGGCGTCATCGGGTTCCAGTCGCTCGCCCATAGGTCCGCGCCGAACACGACGAGGCCGCGCGCCTGCATGCGCGCGAGCAGGGCGGGCGAGGCCGCAAAGCCCGGAAACCGGAAGAAGGGCGTGTGCGGCTTGGCGGGATGTTCGCTCGCCTCCTTCGTGTCGCCATAGACCGCTCGATCGACCGCCGCGATGCCGCGGTCGACCTCCGCGTCGGCGGCTGCGAGGCTCATCTTGTTGAGCAGAGGATGCGCGAACGTGTGATAGCCGATCGTATGCCCTTCGGTGAGCTCGCGCCGCGCGAGCGCAGGTGCTGCGAGCGCATTGCGCCCGAGGAGAAAAAAGGTGGCGCGCACGCATTCGTGCTTGAGCGCGTCGAGCACTATCGGCGTCGTGCCGGGCCATGGGCCGTCGTCGAACGTGAGCACGACCTCCTTCGCGGCGAGCGGCAGCGTGGTCGCAAACTGCTTGCGCCCGACGCGCGGTGTGGTCGCGATGCTGACCGGCAGCGTGCGTGTCGTGCCGAGTGCATCGGGGTTGCCCGGACAGGTCTGCGCGGTCGCGGGCAGTGTCAGCAGGGCGCCGACCAGGATGGCCACTATTTGCACTGGCGCGCGAATCGTGTCGCATTCGCTTCGTCTCATAGCCATTTTCGGATCATGAACGCTCGCGGGAGTGGTATCTGGTCGCCGGATACGTATCTGGGAGCGCATTGCGGCGGGCGGCGATGCTGCAGGACGCTGCTTCCAAGCTCTTGGGCGTGTCGACTTGCGGCCCGGCCAAGCAATTTCCGTAGTACTGACCGGGTATTAACACTTACCGCGATACAACGCGGATGGGTCGAATTAGGCCTCCCGACATGGGCGGCCGCTGTCGAGCATCATATGAGCACCCCCGATAACACAGGCCGCAGGCGGCGCCAGACGAACCGTCTGCTCGCGCCGTTTGGGCTCGTGGTGCTGACCGCCTTCGCGGCCTGCGCAATCTTCGGCTACGTGCTCGCGCGCGAGAGCGACGTGCATCACCAGGAGCAGCGCCGTGCTGCGCTGCTAGGCGTGGTCGACGAGTTTCGCACGGTCTTCTCCGACATGACGTATCGCGCGACGCGCGAGCTCGCGATCGCGGGCCTCGGCGACGCGCGCGGACTTGCGCGCGCGCTCGAGCCGGTCGGCCTTGCGCGCTACAGCCACGAGCGCGCCGCGGTTTTCGACGCAAAGGATGCGGTGCTCGCGGCGTATCCGCGCAGCATCGCCGTGCCGGCCGCGGTGCTGCGGGTGGTCAAGGATTTCCGCGCTGGCCACGTGGACCAGGGTGGTGCCGGCGCGAGTGGAAGCATGGATGCGGACGCCGACACGCCGGTCGCGACCGAGGTGATCATGCTCGACAACGCGCCCGCGCTGGTCGCGATCGCGGCGGTGCGCGCGGCCCACATGGGGGGGCATACCGATGCGAAAGTGCCGCTGCTGGTGCGCGTCAAGCAGCTCGATGCCGGGCTGATCGGCGCTTTCGAGCGGATGTCGGGCGTCAGCGGGCTCGCGTTCGACGCGGCGGCGCCGCACGACGATCGCGACGTGCAGTCGTTGCTCGACCCGCAGGGCCGCATCATCGCGTGGCTGAGCTGGAAGCGCGAGCATCCCACCATGGATGCGGTGGTGCGCATCGTGCCGCTGCTCGGCGCCGTCGCGGCCTGTCTCGTGGCGTTTGCGTCTATGGCGATCCGTCAGCTCGGGACCGCGACCCAGAAGATCACCGCGAGCGAGGCGGAGGCGCACAAGATCGCCTACGAGGATCCCGTTACGGGCCTGCCCAACCGGCGCATGATGTCGGACCTGCTCGACGCCGCGCTCGCCGAAGGCGGCGGCGCGAGCTTTGCGCTGCTCGACGTCGACAGTTTTGCCGATCACGCCGAGGCGCTCGGCGAGCAGGGCAGCAACGAGCTGCTCGCCGCGGTGGGCGAGCGGCTGCGCGCGGTCATGCCGAGCGACGTGACGCTCGGCCGCGTCGGGCCGTCCGAGTTCGCATTCGTGGTGAGCGAGGCCGAGCCGACCCAGGCGGTAGCGGCCGCGCAGGCAGGCATCCAGGTGCTGGCGCGGCCGCTGTGGGTCTCGAACCAGCCGGTGCAGACCGGGGTTACGATCGGTCTCGTGCATGCGCCGGAGGACGGGGAGACGCGCGAAGAGCTCAACCGCCGCGCCGATCTCGCGCGACGCTCGCTCGAGCGCGGCGGCTCGGTGCGCATCGGGGGCTTCGACCCCGACATGGAGCACGAATTTCAGGACCGCCTGTTCATCAAGCGCGAGCTGCGCCGCACCCTCGCCGAGAAGGGCTTCGAAGTCTTCTACCAGCCGATCGTCGCGGCCGAAGGGCAGCGCATCGTCGGCGTCGAGGCGCTGCTGCGCTGGAATCATCCGGTCCGCGGCATGATCCCGCCGGCCGAGTTCATCCCGGTCGCCGAGCAGACCGGGCTCATGCCCCAGCTGGGCGAGTTCGTGCTGCGCCGCGCGCTTGCCGACGCGGTCGGGTGGCGCGACATCTACGTCGCCGTCAACATGTCGCCCAACCAGATGCGCGACCGTGGGATCGTCAACCTGGTCGCCGCGGTGCTGGCCGACACCGGCATTCCGCCCGAGCGCGTGATGCTGGAGGTCACCGAAGGCGTGCTGATCGACAACCCGGACGAGGCAAAGGAGCGCCTTGCGCAGCTGCGCGCGCTTGGCCTCAAGATCGCGCTCGACGATTTCGGCTCGGGCTACTCGAGCCTGAGTTATTTACGCCGCTTTCCGATCGACAAGCTCAAGATCGACAAGGAGTTCGTCTCCCCGCTCGGCCGCTCGGCGGATGGCGGCGTGATCATTCAGGCCATCATGGCGCTCGGCCGCGCGCTCGGCCTCCTGGTACTGTGCGAGGGCGTCGAAACCGAGGAGCAGCGCATTTTGCTGCGGCTCGCCGGTTGCGACGAGATGCAGGGCTTCCTGTTCTCGAAGCCGGTGCCGCTCCCGACCATCGAGCGGATGATCACGGCGCAGCAGCAGGGCATCGAGGCGCGCCGCGCCAGCGCGTGACGCGCGCGGTTCGGCTGCGTTAGTATCAAGCGCACATTCCAAATCCGTCATGCCCGGGCTTGTCCCGGGCATCCATGCCTTCCTTTTTAGGGCGAAGACGTGGATGGCCGGGACGAGCCCGGCCATGACGGTCGAGAGGCACTGTCATGATCCCCAACACCTGGTCCGGCTTCGACTTCGGCCTCGGCGAGGATGCCGAGCAGCTGCGCGAGACGGTGCGCGCGTTCTCGCAGGACGAGATCGCGCCGCGCGCCGAGGAGATCGACCGCAGCAATAAGTTCCCGCGCGATCTGTGGCCGCGCATGGGTGCGCTCGGCCTGCACGGCATCACGGTCGAGGAGGAGCTCGGCGGCTCCGGGCTGGGTTACCTCGAGCACTGCGTCGCGATGGAAGAGGTCTCGCGCGCCTCGGCGTCGGTGGGCCTCTCCTACGGGGCGCATTCCAACCTGTGCGTCAATCAGATCCGCCGCAACGGCACGGCCGCGCAGAAGCGGCGCTATCTGCCCAAGCTGATCTCCGGCGAGCATGTCGGCGCGCTCGCGATGTCGGAGCCGGACGCGGGCTCGGACGTCGTCTCGATGCGCACGCGCGCCGAGAAGCGCGGCGACCGCTACGTGCTCAACGGTTCGAAATTCTGGATCACCAACGGGCCCGAGGCCGAGACGCTCGTCGTCTATGCCAAGACCGATCCGGGCGCGGGGGCGCGCGGCATCACGGCGTTCCTGATCGAGAAGGGCTTCAAGGGTTTCTCGACCGCGCAGAAGCTCGACAAGCTCGGCATGCGCGGCTCCGACACCTGCGAGCTGGTGTTCGAGGACTGCGAGGTGCCGGCCGAGAATGTGCTCGGCGAGGTGGGGCAGGGCGTCAACGTGCTGATGTCCGGGCTCGACTACGAGCGCGTGGTGCTCGCCGCAGGTCCCTTGGGCATCATGCAGGCCTGCCTCGATGCCGTGCTTCCCTACGTGCACGAGCGCAAGCAGTTCGGCGCGCCGATCGGCTCGTTCCAGCTCATGCAGGGCAAGCTCGCCGACATGTACGTGACGATGAACGCCGCCAAGGCCTATGTCTACGCGGTGGCGCGCGCCTGCGACGCGGGGCGCACCGCGCGCGAGGACGCGGCCGGCGCGATCCTCTACGCCGCCGAGCGCGCGACCGCGGTCGCGCTCGACGCCATCCAGTGCCTCGGCGGCAACGGCTACATCAACGACTATCCGACCGGCCGCCTGTTGCGCGACGCCAAGCTCTACGAGATCGGCGCCGGCACCAGCGAGATCCGCAGGATGCTGATCGGCCGCGAGATTTTCGAAAAGACGACGTGAACCCGATTTCCATCCATTCGGCCGCGTTCTGAGCCGCCCTCGCGTCGCGAGGGCGTGTCGAAGGATGGGAGCCATTGAATCGCCACTGCGTGCGGATACGTTGACTGCAGAGCAAAGGGGCGTTTCGATGAGGTTGCGGTTATCGCTGTTCGCTTGCGCGCTCGCCTTCCTGTGGAACGCGTTGCCAAGTCACGCCGCCGGCAACGATGACACGGCCGCGATCCGCGCCTGCATCGGCAAATATGCCGATGACGTCGGCGCGGCCGAGCGTCACTGCATCTTTGCCATCGTCGCTGATCCCTGCACCATGATGCCGACGAACCAGTCGACGAGCGCGACGACCGAATGCTACGAGCGCGAGCGCAAGATCTGGGACGCGCTGCTCAACGAGAACTTCCGCGCCCTGCGCGATGATCTCGACGACGGCCAGAAGGCGAAGCTGCGCGACATGCAGCGCG
>DASXCK010000242.1:0-10070 GCA_036491235.1 Xanthobacteraceae bacterium
CGTGCTCGCGGCATTCAAGCAGTTCGGCCCGCCCGGTCCGATGGTCGGGCTGTTCACCGCCGACGAGGAGATCGGCTCGCCGTCCTCGCGCGCGCTGATCGAGCAGGAGGCGCGGCGCGCCCGCGCGGTGTTCAACGCCGAGCCCGGCCGGCCGAACGGCGGCGTCGTCACCGGCCGCAAGGGCGGCGCCTTCATGCGCATCGATGTGACCGGCAAGGCGGCGCATGCCGGCAACAACCTCGCCGACGGCATCAGCGCGATCGAGGAGATCGCGCGCAAGATCATCGAGATCCAGCTCCTCACCGACCGCGAGCGCGGCGTGAGCCTCAACGTCGGCACGGTGTCGGGCGGCGTCGTCATCAACATGGTGGCGCCGAGCGCGACCGCGGGCGTCGACCTGCGCTACATCCAGGCGCCCGATCGCGACGCGACGCTTGCGAAACTCGAGGCCATCGTGGCGCACAGCCATCTTGCCGGCACGCGCGCCAAGCTCGAGATCCTCGGCGAGTTCAAGCCGCTGGTCGCCAGCCCCGAGTCGAAGCGGCTCTACGAGCTCTATGCCGGCTGCACGCGCGACCTCGGCCAGGCGGTGCGCGAGGAGTTCGCCGGCGGCTGCGCCGACTCCGGCTTTGCGGCTAGCGTCGGAGCGCCCACCATCTGCGGCGTCGGCCCGATCGGCGGCCGTGCCCATTCGCCCGACGAGTATCTCGAGATCGACTCGATCGTGCCGCGTGCCCAGGCGTTGGCGTTGGCGATCATGCGGCTGGGATAGCCTTCACCCGTCATGCCCGGCCTTGTGCCGGGCATCCACGTCTTCCTAACGCAGCAACTGAGTCAGGAAGACGTGGATGGCCGGAACAAGCCCGGCCATGACGCATTCGTTGACGCGCCGCCCGCACCCATCGCTGTCGTCGCTTGCCTTCCGCCGGTTGCGTTCCCTATGATTGCGCCGGCCGCGGGTCGCCCCCCATCTCCCCACACAATCCGATCGACAGAAAAGAGTTGTCCATGAGCTCTGCCTTGTTCTCGCCGCTCCGGCTCGCCGAGCTTGCGCTCGACAACCGCATCGTCGTGGCGCCGATGTGCCAGTACAGCGCCGACGACGGCGTCGCCAACGACTGGCATGTTTCGCATCTCGGCATGCTGGCCAATTCGGGCGCCGGCCTCGTCATCATCGAGGCGACCCATGTCGAGCGGCACGGCCGCATCACCCATGGATGCATGGGCATCTATTCGGATCACTGCGAGGCGACGCTCACCCAGGTCATCGATCACTGCCATCGTATCGGCACCGCCAAGTTCGGCATCCAGCTCGCGCATGCGGGCCGCAAGGCGTCCTCGCAGCGGCCATGGGAGGGCGGTCACGCGCTCCCGCCCGGCGCCGATCCGTGGGACACCGTCGGGCCGTCCGCCATCCCGTTCGGCCCCGGCTGGCACACGCCGCGCGCCGCGACCGAGGAGGATATGGCGCGCATCCGCGAGGCATTCGTGACAGCCGCGCAACGCTCGCTGCGCATCGGCTTCGACGCGATCGAGCTGCACATGGCGCACGGCTACCTGCTGCACGAATTCATGTCGCCGTTCTCCAACAAGCGCAACGATCAATACGGCGGCCCGCTGGAGAACCGCATGCGCTATCCGCTCGAGGTCACGCGCGCCGTGCGCGCCGTCGTGCCGAAGGGTGTGCCGCTCGGCGCGCGCATCACCGGCAGCGACTGGCTCGAGGGCGGGCTCACGCGCGAGGACGCGGTCGCGATCACGCGCATGCTCAAGGAGGCGGGCCTCGACTATGTCGATGTCTCGTCCGGCGGCGCCACCTCCGACGCGCGCACGCCGACGACGCCCGGCTACAACGTCGACATCGCGGCCGACGTGCGCCGCGAGACCGGGATCGCGACGCGCACGGTCGGCCTGATCGTGACGCCGAAGCAGGCCGAGACCGTGGTTGCCGACGGCAAGGCCGACATGATCGCGCTCGGCCGCGCCGCGCTCGACAATCCGCATTGGGCCTGGAATGCCGCCCGCGTGCTCGGCGCCGACGTCAAGCGGCCGCCGCAATACGCCCGCACGGTCGCCAAGATGTGGCCCGGCATGGCGATGATGGGGTGAACCGGGCGACGCCGCCTTTCACCGGCGCGTAGCCCGGGTTATGCGCAGCGAAACTTGGGATTGAAACGCAGCGTCACAAGTGACCCGGATTTCACTTCGTTCAATCTGGGCTACGCCCTTTTGCACGGCTTGCGACGCCGCGCCGCTAATTGCAGACCCGCTGGCGGATCGTGACCTCGTCGCCCCAGCGATTGGTCGTCCTGGTCTCGACCATGTGGCAGTCAGCCCGCTCATGATCGGTGCGATAGATCTCGATCTCGCTCGCCCGGGCCGGCGTCGATCCCGCGATAACCAGCAGCGTGATCGCTGCCGATGCCGCCACCGTCAGTGCGATATTCATGTCATCCTCGCGTATGCTGCCCTTTATCCTCACAGGTTCCGTGGGCGCCATATGATAACGCGCGACCTTCCGGTTTCGTTCGCAAGGACGCGATGTCGTCGAGGATCGCATCGCGACCGGCAAGCGCCGGGAGGGCGTAGCGGAGCTTCATCGCTCCCCCGAGGGCTTGGTCGAGCAGCTTCGTCATGCGTAAATCGTAGCGCTGACCGCAGCCTGAATGGAAGCATCCTTCACCGAACTGCCTTTACCTGCCGCTCCCCGATCGCCAGCACGCGATGTGGAATCCGCCCGGCGAAATCGTCGTCGTGGGTGACGAACAGCACCCCGTAGCCGAGCTTGGTCAGCCGGCTGATCGCGGCGGCGAGCGCCAGCCGCGTCGCGCGGTCCTGGCCGAGCGACGGCTCGTCGAGCACGGCCCAGGGCAGGGCGCCTGACAACGGCCACAGCCAGCTCAGCCGTTTGCGCGCCGCGAGCGGAAGCTCGTAGAGATGCGTGTCGAGTGACTCCGCCCCGAGCGCGGCGGCGAGCTTTGCGAGACGCGCCTCGGCGAAGCAGTCGCCGTCGACCAGGTGCGGGAAGGCGGCGCGCCGGCGCGCGAGGTCGTCGCGCAAGGTCGCGCCGCTCCACTGATGGTCGGGGTTCTGCGTCGCGAGCGCGAGCGCGCGATTGCCGTGGCGCCATGGGCGATAAGGCGCGTCGCCCAGCGTGAGCTCCCCGGCATTTGGCGCGAGCACGCCGACCAGGAGCTTGAGCAACGTGGTCTTGCCGGCGCCGTTCGCGCCGGCCAGCCGATAGGCCGTGCCGCCCGTGAGCGTGAGGTCGATCTTCTCGAAGATCGTCCGGCCATGGCGATAGCCGAAGGTCAGGCCGCGGATCGCGATGCGCGGTGCCTGGCACGGCGCAAGCATGGCGACGATCTCGCGCGGGTCGCAGCCGAACGCGGCCGTGTCGGCCGTGTGCTCGCGCGCTATCCAGCCGATGAGCGGCGGCGGCAGACGGTTGTCGATCAGCGCCACGTCGCATCGGGGCCCCTGGCGCGGATCGAAATAGTCGAGCGCGGCGTCGCGGTTGGCCGGATCGAGCTGCTCCAGCGCGGTGTCGATCGCGAGCGCCGGAAAGTCGCTGAGCGAGAAGCAGTGCAGCGCGAGCAGCACCTGCTCGCCGCCCGAGAGCGTCTGCGGCTCGCGCCGGCCGAAGGCGGCGACATCGAGGGCCGGGAACACCGCGCGGCCAAAATTGGCCGGCTTGGCACGATAGAGCTCGATCTCGTCCGCGATCGAGCTGGTGAGGCCGGAGAGCGCCGCTTCCGAATAGGGGCCGACGTAGAAGGTCTTGGTCGCGAAAGCGTTGTCGCGCAGCAGCGTCAGGAGGGCGGCGCTGCGGCCGGAAAAATTGGGACCCGAGATGAGCTCGCGGCGGGCCATTCAGGGTTTTCCGAGGATGGCGGCGAGCAAGATGACGGCGGCGGCGCCGAGCGTGACCGGCAGCCAGATGCGGTCGCCACCCGCGAAAATGCGCGCCGGGCCGCGGTCGAGCGCGCCGTCGAGGTGCGCCATGGTGTCTTCGACCGGCCACTTGTCGCGCATGCGGCCGATCAGGATGGTGACCGCGGAGAGCCACACCGCCTGGATCAGCCGCCACGAGTGGACCGCATTGCGCCACGACGGCGCGCGCGTGAGCGTGCCCGAGGCGATCAGCGCGATATGCGCGCGGTCGATCGCGTGGCGGAGCGTGCCGATCAGCGACAGCGTGATCGCCAGCATGCGCTTGACCGGTGCCGGCAGCGTGAGCGCGCGGATGAGCTGCAGCGGCGTCAGGTCCGCGTAGCGCAGAAAAACCAGCTGGATCACGGCGACGACAAAAAAGAGCCGGCCGGAAAGCTTCGCCACATAAACGAGCGCCGCCGTGCGCGTGCCCACCGTATCGGCCGCGAGCTGGTAGGGCGCCTCGCCGACGAGCCCGACCCAGACCAGCCCCATGAACAGCGCGAGGGGCAGCACCACGATGGCGGCGCGCTTGAGCGCGATCAGGCTCGCGCCGCCGACCTCGATCACCGCGAAGGCGAGCGCCAGCGCGACGAGCACCATAAGGCCGCGCGGGCCCGGAACGGCCACGCTCAGCGCGATCAGGATGAAGCCGACCGTGAAGGCGCCGTTCGGCGTCATGAGGCGGCGCCGGTCTCGCTTGCGCGCAGCATGGCGATGAAGTCGCCGGGCGTCGCGCGATAGAGCAGGGCGGCGAGCAGCACCTGGAGGATCTTGTCGATCGGATCAGCCGCGAGGCCCGACGCAATGGCGGCGCTCATCAGGTGCAGGCCGTCCTTGAGGAAGAGCGCGACCACGAAGGCGGAGCCCGACCCGGTGATGCCGCCGAACAGGTAGACCACGACCGGCGCCGAGACGACCGCGGAGACGATGCCCATGACAATGCCGCACAGCGCCACCGCAAGCGCGAAGGACTCGCGCGAGAGCGGGCGCGCGCGGAAGGTCGTGGCGGCCGGGACGATGACGAGCGCGGCGACCGCCGCGATCGCCGTGTCGGTCAGCGCGAACCAGGGGAGGAACGGGTTGATCAGCCCGCTCACCGCGAGCCCGACCCAGCCGGCCGCCCACGCGCAGATGAACGCCGCCATGCGGTCGGGCGCGAGCAGGAGCGCAATCAGGATCGTCCCGATCGAGTCGAGATAGATCGGCAGCTTGACCAGGTAGACGATCGTGCCGATCGAGCAGTTGAGCGCGGCGCCAAGCGCGATCAGGATCAGCCGGGGCGTCGTGAACATGCGCGGATTTTTCCCACCAAGAGGGAAATAGATAGCGGATTCCCGGCGAATAGCGAATGGCGGCGGGCAACTGAGAGTGCCGCTTGCTACCCTCCCGCCCGTTGGCGGGGAGGCTCGAGCGAAGCAGGGAATCTGCTGAGCGAGGGGGGTGGACTACGCTTGCCCTGAATCGGCGACAGGTGCGCGCCAAGCTTGCTCTGAGCAAGCGGCGCCCCCCACCCCTGACCCCTTCCCCACCACTTGCTTCGCTCGCGGGGGAGGGGATCCCAAACTTGCGTGCGTGCCGAAGCGGAAGAACGGCGAGAGGGTGCGCGAGCGCCGTACCCCACTCACCCCGTCAGGATCGCGAGCCCCTCGCGCTGCAGGCGCTCGACATCCGCCGGCAGGTCGACGTCCCAGAGCCGCGCCGGCTCGCGCCAGGAAAGCGACGCCCGCACGAGGCGGCGGCGGGTCTCCGCCATCACGCCCGCCGTGCTCCACGTCATGTCGGCAAAGAGCTGCGGCTGCGGCGCACGCATGCCGATCAGCGCGTAGCCGCCGTCCTCGACCGGAACCGTCACGACGTCGATGCCGGCATTGAGCGCATCGGCGGCGGCGCGCAGGTGGTTCGGCTGCAAGGCCGGGCAGTCGGTGCCGATCACCAGCGCGGGCCCGCGCGCTGCCGCGATCGCGGCGAGCATGCGGGCGCCGAGGTCGCCGTCCGGCTGGCGTGCGAGCGTGACGCCAAAGAGCGCCGCCAGCGTCTGGAACGCCGGATGGTCCTGGTGCGGGGCGGCCCACAGTGCGACCGGGCCGATGTCGGCCGCGCGCGCGGTCTCGACCGCGCGCTCGATCAGCCGTGCTTGCAGCGCGGCGGCGCCCTCGGCGCCGAGGGCTGGCGCGAGGCGCGTCTTGGCAAAGCCCGGCAACGGCGCCTTGGCCAGGATCGCGACCGCGACCGGTGATTCAGCGTTGGCGAGGCGCATAGCCGTATCTCGCGGCGAGCTCGTCGGGCGCGGCGCCGAAGAAGAACGCCAGCCGCAGGCGCCACATGGTGAGGACGGTCCGCACGACGCCGTGTTTCTCCCAGCGTCGGCCGGAGGTCAATGCCCGCGCCGCAAGACACAGTGGACGACTCAGCCGCTTGAGCCGGCGCGAGAGCACGATGTCTTCCATCAGCGCAATGTCCGGAAAGCCGCCGACCGCCGCGAACGCGGATTTGGCCACGAACATCGCCTGGTCGCCGGTCGCGATCCCGGTCGCGCGCGAGCGCAGGTTCATTGTGGCCGCGACCAGTGGGAGGAGTGGGTGATGCCCCGCGATGGCGACGTCGAAGCGGCCCCAGCCGCGGCCGTTCTGCGCAAGGCCCGCGATGATCAGCCGGTCGGCATCGGCGGGAAGCGTCGTGTCGGCGTGCAGAAAGAGCAGCACATCGCCGCGCGCGGCGGCGGCGCCCGCGTTCATCTGCGCGGCGCGTCCGCGCGGCGCCGCGAGCAGCCGGTCGCACACGGGCCGCGCCAGCGCCGTGGTGCAATCGGCGCTGCCGCCGTCGACGACGATCACCTCGGCGCCGCGCGCGCGCAGCGGCTCGAGCGCCCGCAGCGCAGCCGCGATGCCGGTCTCCTCGTTCAGCACCGGCATGATGATCGACAGCCGATCGGCGCTCATTGCGGATTTGGCGCATGCGGCGCGTCCGCGGCCGCGACCGGCACCGCGTCGACGCCGAGCCGGCCGAAGCACGGGATCTTGAGCGCCGGGTGGCGCAGGTCGAGGCCGGCGACGAGGCCCATGAAGTCGACCTCCACGCCCTCGACCCAGCCAACTTTTGCGCCGAGCAGGCCGTAGAGGCTCATCTCGATGCCGGTGTGGCTCGGGGTCAGCCCGAGCAAGGAGCCGTCGGCGCGCCAGTCGCGGCCGACCGCCTCGGACGGCATCGCGACCTCGAGCTCCGGTGCGGCGCGCAGCAGCGTTGCCGTAAACGTGTTGCTGTTCGGGCCCGGCCATACCCGGTAGGAACCGTAGGTCGCGTAGCGGTAGGCTTTGACGGCGGCCTCGATCTTCGGGATCGCGGACGCGGCGCGCGCGCCGTGCACGTCGGCGACGAGCCGCGGCCGGTCGCCGAACCAGTAGGCGTCCGGCGCATGGATGTTGATGCGCACCGGCTGGCCGAAACCCATCACGTCGTAGCGCGTGTATTCCGTCGCGTTCGCGGGCTTCACCACGATCCAGGTGTGGACCGCAAAGACACCTTTCCAGCCGCCTGGCCGCGCCGCGAACACCATGACGCGCGCTGGCGGATCGTTCGCGGCCTCCGGCAACATATGGGTGCTCGACCAGTTGGCGTCGTGCCAGCTCTGCGGATGCTCCGTGGCGGCATAGAGCCCGGCGCGCGCCGCGATCGGCAGCACGAACACGACCAGCATCGTGGTCCGAAGCGTCTTGAGGCGGGCGGCCATGGCGTGCGAAGTGAAGCGGGAATCCCGAGCCGAAATGTGGCGCCAATTTCGGTGAGAGGGAAGGAGTCGCGACAAACTCAGCCTGCTCCCTACCCCCTTGTGGGGGAGGGTTGGGGTGGGGGGTGGTCGCGAGGAACGCACACGCTGCGACCCCCACCCCCGACCCCTCCCCACAAGGGGGAGGGGAGCGCAGGCGCAGCGCTTCTGGCGACAAAACTTCGGAATCGCAGCATCATGTCCAACCCCATCCTCGTCGAAGTCACCCGCGGCAACCTCGTGGAGAGCCGCCACCGCGGCAGCGTCGCGGTGGTCGATGCCGACGGCGCGACCGTGCTCGCCCTCGGCGATGTCGAAACCCCGATCTTTCCCCGCTCGGCCATCAAGGGACCGCAGGCGCTGGTGCTGGTCGAATCGGGCGGCGCCGACCGCTACGGGCTCGACGACGAGGCCCTGGCGCTTGCCTGCGCATCGCACGGCGGCGAGCCCGCGCATGTCGCGCGGGCCGAGCGCACATTGCGTGCGGCCGGGCTCGACGCCGCCGCGCTCGAGTGCGGGACGCACTGGCCATCGCATCAGGCATCCGCGCTCGCGCTCGCGCGCTCGGGCGCGACCGCGACGGCGCTGCATAACAACTGCTCGGGCAAGCATTCCGGCTTCCTTTGCGCCGCCTGCGCCATGGGTATCGACACCCGCGGCTACGTCGCACACGAGCATCCGGTGCAGCGCGAGGTGAAGGCCATGCTGGAAAGCACGACGGGCGCAAAGATTCCTGACGAGCGCCGCGCCGTCGACGGCTGCTCTGTCCCGACCTGGGCGCTGCCGCTGCGTTCACTCGCGCTCGCGTTTGCGCGCTTCGCGACCGGTCGTGGCATGGGCAAAGAGCGCGCCGCCGCCGCGCAGCGCCTGCGCGCCGCCGTCGCCGCAAAACCGTGGTTCGTCTCCGGCACCGGACGTTTCTCCAGCGAGCTCATGGGCCACTTCGGCGCACGCGCCTTCGTCAAGGGCGGCGCCGAGGGCGTCTATTGCGGCGCGCTGCCCGAGCTCGGCTACGGCGTCGCGATCAAATGCGACGACGGGCAGGGCCGCGCCGCCGAGGTCGTGATGGCGGCGGTGATCGCGCGGTTCTTGCAGCTGAGCGATGCGGATCGCGCGTTTCTGCCGCGCTTCCTGCGGCCGGAGCTGAAGAACTGGCGAGGAACAACGGTCGGCGCGCTGAAGCCGACACCGGGGCTTCACGCATCGTGATCATTTCGGCAAGATGCCCGACGAGGTGTCCCAGCAGATGGATCAATACGAAACCGAGAAGTCTGCGAAGCTCGCGGCACGCGCCGGGATCGACGCTCTCGGATCGTGGGCAATTCAAGGAATTCGAGCGTATCGAGGATTTGCGAGTCTATCTGGACGGTCTCGCTGCCAGGGTCATAGGAAGCACGCGTAGCCCGGATTGAGGCGCGCAGCGCCGAAATCCGGGAATCTCAGCTCCCCGGATTTCGCGGCGCTCAATTCGGGCTACATGTCCGCTACTGGATCGCCGTGCCGGTTGCGCGGATCAGGTTGCCCCAGGCATCGATCTGCGTCTTGAGGAAGGCCGGCGCATCGGCCAAGGCGCCGCGATAGGGCTCATAGCCCAGGCTCCGCAGCCGTCGATCGACCGTGGGCTGCGCGACTGCCTCGTCGATCGCGGCGTGCAGCTTCTCGCGAATGTCGGTTGGTGTTTTGGCGGAGGCGAGCACCGCGAGGAAGCCGTTGAAGTTGGCGCCGCGAAATCCGAGCTCCTCGAGCGTCGGCACGTCCGGCAGCGCGTCCGCGCGGCGCGGGCCCGTGACGGCGAGCGCGCGCACCTGGCCCTGCTGGATCATCGGATGCGTCTCGGCGACCGGCCCGACATTGACGTCGGTGTGGTGCCCGAGCAGCGCGCTGAGCGAGGGCGCGCCGCTCTGGAACGGCACGCCCGTGCCGTTTGCCTTGGCGAGCACCTGAAAGAGGTAGTCGGCGACGATGCGGGCCGTCGAGCCGCCATAGCCGTAGGTGAACGGCTTGCGCGCGCCGGCGGCGAGCAATTCCTTGAGCGTGCGCGCCGGGTTGTCCGCCGTCACCGCGAAGGCCTGGCTGTCGAGGGCGACGAAGGCGATCGGCGCGATGTCGGCGGTGGCATAACCGGGATTGCGGTAAAGCGTCTGGTTGAGCGCGTAGCTGCCGCCGGCGATGAGCAGCGTGTAGCCGTCGGCCGGCGCGTCGGCGACGAACCGCGCCGCGATGTTCGACGCCGCGCCGGGACGGTTCTCGACGACGATCTGCCAGCCCAATTTCGCGCTCAAGGATTGGGCGAGCACCCGCGCGAAGGTGTCGACGCCGCCGCCCGGCGCGAAGCCGACCACAAAGGTGATCCTGCGCTCGGGATAACCGG
>DASXCK010000243.1:0-6003 GCA_036491235.1 Xanthobacteraceae bacterium
GCGCCGAATTCACCGTCACCGAGAACCCGTGGCGCCGCAGCAGCGAGAGCGCCGCGACGCCGGCCACGGTGGTGTGGGGAAAGCCAAAAACGCGCCGATCGATGACGCCGTCGATGTCGAGCGCGATGAGGGGCGTCCGCCACTGCGGCTTGTCCGTCGGCGGCAGGAGGCCGCCGCAATAGCGCGCGGCCTCGACGGTCAAGAAATGCCACGCCGCCATGAAGCGTTGGTGCAGGGCTTGCTGCCGCTCGATGGTGTGCTGCTTGGCGAACATGTGCTCGCGCGCCTGCTTCATCGCCCACAGGCCGGCGAGCAGCTTTTGCATGAAGAGACGCTTTGCCACGTCGGTGTCGCCCGACGCCTCGATATAGCGCTGGATCAGGCGGCGCTCCTCGTCACGCGACATGCGCCAGTCGAGGATCGCGGCGGCGAGGTCGTAGGCCGGGTCGGCGACGTTGAGCTCTTCTTTGCCGAGGCCGTGGTGCTCGAAATCGGTCTTGAGCGGGCCGTTGGGCCCGACGATCCATTCCGGCCGCTGCATCTTGCCGTCGATGAGCGTCGGGACCGGGCACGCCCGGCGGCGCAACCGGCGCTCGACGCGGGACTGCATCAGCATGTTGATGCCGAAAGAACCATGCGCGCGGCTGAGCATCTTGCCGAGCACGCGGATGCCGTTGTCCTGCCGTTGCAGGTTGGCGCTGATCGCCGATCCGCCGCGCAGGCCGAGGTGGCGCACGCGCGCCGCCACGTAGGCGGCGATCGCTTCGGGCTGCGCCGTGCCGCGCTCGCGCGCGGCGGCGGAAAGCTCGTCCTGCGCGATCCATTCCGCGTACAGGATGCCGTCGCGCAGGCCGAGGATCGGCGGGACATGACCGGACAGACGCTGCCCGGCGAGAAATGCGTGGTAGCCGAGCCAGCCCCAGCCGACGCTCTTCGCCAGGACGTGGCGGATCTCGCGGCGGTCGCGGCCGCGTTCCAGGTGAATCTCGAAGATGCGCTTGAGCCGCTCGCCGCGCGCATCCGGCGAGGCGTCGTCCAGCCACGCATTGAGCGCAGCCACGCGGCTGCTCTCGACCACGCGGACATCGTCAAAGCCTTGCGCGCGAAAATATTCGGCAAGCCGCGCCTGCGCGGCCGCGGGCGTCAGCAGCGATCGCTTGTGCCACTGCTCGGGCGCGAGCGACACGATCATGTCGTCGGAGAGCGGCTTGTACCAATCCGGCCGCGCCGGATGGGCCGGGATCAGCGCCTTCAATTTGTCGACCGCGAAGCCGGCGCGCCGGGCGATGTCGAACGCCGTGAAGATGGTCCCGCCGGTGTACGGCGAGTCATCGAGGATCACGGCCGCAAACCCTTGCCGCGCGTAATGCTCGAGCTGCCGGCGTTCCCATGCGCCCGCGCCCTTGCCCGGGACCATGGTGAGCACCGCGACGGTCGCGAAACCTTCGGCCGTGAAGAAGGCGTGCAGCAGCGGTGCGAAGTAGGAGCCCGAGGTGCGCAGGCCGAGCAGCAGGATCGGCTGCGCGCGGTCGGGGAATTTCGCGACATAGCGGCGGCCGAGCGCGAGGACGTCGAGATGCGTCATGTCGAGGCGGCGGAACGGCGAGGGCACGCCGACGCGGCTCTTCTGCAACGCCGCCGGCAGCGGCTCACGCAGCATGACGGACAGCTTGTCGGTGCTGGCGGCGAGCGTGTCCGGGTTCGATGTGTCGCGCGTCGCGACGAGGCGGAGAAAATCGCTCAAGCCGTCGAGCCAGCGGTCGCGCCAGGCGCGCAGCTTTCCGTGCGACCGGGGCTTGATGCCGCGCGAGGCCTCGACCGCCCACCGGACGGCACGCCCGAGGCGCAGGGCCGCGATCCGCGACGGCAGGCGGAGGCTCGGCTCGCGCAGGTCTTCGTCGATGGTGTTGAGCAGGCCGCACGCCAGCAGGAAGATGTTGATCGCAACCTCGTCGGCTTGCCAGCCGCGCGGGACATGGCTGAGCCGCGTGATCTCCTCGTCGAGGTGATCAATCGCCTCGCGTGCCGACAGATGCGGATTGAGCGTCCACGCATGGTCGCCGTAGAAATCGAGCTCCTCGCGCAGGAGCGTGTCCGCCGGCCGGCCGCACACGCCGCTGCCGTCGTTTGCGAGAACGGGCGGCTCGGCGACGAGATCCAAGGCATCGCCGGCCGCGCAAGCCGCGACGGGGGAGCTTGCCGTGGGCTGGGTCACGTCTGCGCTCGCTGCGTTGGGCCTGGAGGCATGAAAGGCCTGTCGACGGGCTGCTCCTGCGGCAGATCGAGATCGTGCCTGAGCCGGTCGATCATCGAATCCATGCGGCGGATCACGATGTAGCCGAGCAGCGCATGCCACATGCCGCGCGGCGACCACGATCGGTCGAGCACCCGCCACAAATGGACGTGCGCGCAGGCCCTGATTTCGTCCAGCGCCCGCTGCCGCTCCGCCGGCGAGCCGATCGTCTCGAGGTGGGCCCGTAGCGCGCTCTCGACCAGGATTTGCCGGCGCAATCGCGCGAGCGGATTACCGATGACGTCGCGCACGTCCGTTCCGAGATCGCGCAGGATATGGCCGAGCTCCAGCACGGCTGGGCGCCAATGACGGGCGCCCTCATTGCAGACGCGGCAGCACTCCGGTGTGCCGGGGTCGATCAGCGCCAGCGTCAGGCTGTCGATATCGTAGAGAACGTTCTGCAGCCCGAGGTCGCCGTGCAGCTCACCGCGCGACCAGCTCGTCTGCATCGCGGAGACGAGGACGCGGCCGAGCTGCTCGAGGCGCTCCGGCGGCAGGTCGTCATCCGCGGCCGCGCGCGACTTGAGATCGTTGGTCGCCGGCACGGCGGTCATCACCAGCGCGAGCGGAGACATGTTGAGATGCAAGGGGGCCGGCGTCGAGACCGTCCAGCCTTCGATGACGCGGCCATGCTGGGCATCGTGCAGCCGGGAGAGGGAATCGAATTCCGCTTGGGCGGTCTCGGCGCTTACGCCGACGGCCGGCTTGTACGCTTTGACGACCAGGCGCCGGTGCCCCTGCCAGATCGGTTGGCCGTCTTTCGACGTGACCGCGTAGACCGTGGAGTAATCGCCCTCTCCGAGCCGGGAGATCGTCCAATGCTCGGGACTTACGCCTGGCGCCAGGGTTTCGACGGCCCGACGCGCCGCGTCGGCGTTGTCGGAGCGCGGCACCAGCGTGAGGAAGGACAGCCACAGTCCCGCCGATCCGGCGGTGCTGCCGATCAGCAGGCCGCAGGCCGCGCCGACGAGACCCCATTGGACCAGCCACCACCACACGAGCGCCACCGTGAGCACCGTGCTGACGGTGCCGACCACGAAGATCGCGCGCGGGCGCTCCATGCTGGCGAGCGCGTTCGAGGCGGGGGTGCCGACGGCCGACGCGAAGCTCGCGAAGGCGAGCACCGCGACGACGGATCCGTGCCCCTCGTATTCGGGCCCGCCGTAGAGGAGGTGCATCAAGCCATTGCCCGCAAAGAGGACCAGCAGGCAGAACGGCGCCAATATGGCGGCGAACAGCAGCGCATCTCCGATTGCCTGGCGGCGCAGACCGATGCCGCCACGCTCCTTCCATGCCATCGCCGAGCGCGGCGCCAGCATGTTTCCGAGGCCGAACATCAGCGGATTGGCGAACGCCACGATGCTGAGGCATGCCGCGTAGACGCCGGTGACCGCCACGCCCGCGACCACGAGGGTGAGCCAATGCGTGGCGTAGCGCTGGACCTGCACCATGATCTGATTGACGAACAGCCACTTGCCGAGGCTCCAGCCGTGGCGGACCGTCCGGCGCAGCTCGGCGCCGCTGATGGTGAACTCGGCGCGCGCGACATAGAGCCAGCCGATCGCCGCGACGGCGCATGACGCGCCGAGCGCGACGCAGGCGCTGACGGCCGACAGGCGGCCGGTCCAGCTAAGCCAGCCGAGGCTCGCGAGCTGAAGCACGGCCACGACCGCATCCAGCGCGAGCACGTGGCCGAGGTGCAAATGCGCGAACGAAAAGCGCCGGGCGAATTCGCGCAGCAGCGCGAACGGCGCGACGGCGACGAGCGCCCACGTCATGGCGATGAGCTGCGGGGCCGCGCCGTGCGCCAGCCATCCGGCGGCGAGCAGCGCGAGACCGGCAACCACGAGGGCCGACATCAGGCCGCCCTCCGCGAGCGCGCTGCCGGCGTTCTCCTGCGGCGTGCCGAAGGGTCGGTGCCGTTGGATCGAATAGGGCAGGGTGATCAACGAGCCCTGGATGGTGAAGAGCGAGGCCAGGACCGAGATCGCGATCGCGTAGGCGCCGAGCTGGCTCGGATTGGTGCCGCGGCCGATGATCACGGTGGCGAAGAAGCCCCCCGTGCTCACAATCGCCTGGTCGGCGAGCGTCAACAGGTCGAAGCCGCGGACGCGCGTGAGCATTCGCCGCAATGGCGATGCTTCGGAGAGCGCACGCGCGGGCGCCCAGCCAAGCCTTGCGCCCGGCTTCCGCAGACTCGGAGCGGGATGCTCCAACTCGCTCATGATCGGCTCCAAGCCGAGTTCGTCCTGGTATGGTCAGCATGTTGCATCGGACGAGGCGCCTTTTATCGCGACGTCATCCGGCGCACCGCACGCACGACGGCCCACAGCGGGCCGGTCGACTTGATCCAGCGTTTGCCGGCGAGTCCGATGCGGCACATCGCGGCCGCGATGTGCCCGCGCTCGGTGAACGCCAGCACGCCGTCGAACAGCTGATCGGTGGTCTTGCAGAAATAGCGTTTGTAGGGCGCAAAGCCCGCGCCGAGGTCGTAGCTGCCGATACCGCGATCGGCACAGTGGCGCAACATGTGCTGGATCAGGACCAGGCCCGGGCTCCAGCGCGCATGCTCGGTGAGCGTGTAGGAGTTGAACATGCAGGAGAAGCGCTGCGGATTGGCGACGCCGCCCATGACGGCGAGCACCTCGCCGTCGCCCTCGATGGCGTGCAGCTCGATCACCGGATCGCCGCTCGCCAGCGCGTCGACGCAGGCCGCGTGCAGGAAGTCGGCGATGCCGGGATCGGCGAACGAATTGCGTACGCCCTGCGCCTTGAGATGCGCCGCCTTCTGGGCGAGGAACGCGAGGAGCAGCCGCTCCGCCTCGTCGGGCGTGGTGGCCCGGAAATAGCGGTAGTCCGCGAGCTTGGCGAGCTTCTTCTCCTTGCTCTTGAGCAGCCCGCGCAACGTCCCCTTGATCCGTGACTTGATCACCTGCTCGCCGCACTCGCCGGCAAAGTCGACGCTGAACACGTTGTCGGGCGAGGGCTGGTGCGCGAGCTGGGCAAGCGGATTGCGCCGGCCGTCCCATGTGGTCGGCTGATTGAGCAGAAGGAAGAGGTCGATACCGCAGCGCTGTGCGATGGTCTCGAATGTGGCCCTGAGGTCGGCGGCGGTGAGCGCCGCTGCGACATCGGGGCGCCATAAACCCATGTTGAGCTGCGAATGGCGACCGCCGAAATAGTGCGCGACGGTGAAGAGGCGCCCGGTGCGGCAGGCAAGGGGCAGAAGAAAGAGCGGCTCGTCGCGTGCGTCGCGGGCTACCGCGATTAGCGGGCGCACGCGACCATGCGGGCCGACATGCTGCTGCCAGAGTTCGATCCAGTCGCGCCGGCCGAACGGCGTTGCGATCGCGGACGCAGCGAGCCGATCCCATGCCGGTGCCGCCGCCGCAATGCTCTCGAAGATGTCGATGCGTGCAACGCCGAGGTCGCGGACACCCGCGGCCCGCGCGGATGCCACGTCGGTCGCACTCAACACCACATCGACTGACGTCATTACGCTCACCAAAATTAACCGTAAATCGTATCTGGTTGCTTTTTCAACCGAAAAATCGCTATCCAGGTTCCTAGGAAACTCAGTATGGACCGGCAGGTTCGCAAACAAAAATCAATAAATAGTTGGCTATAACGGCGACGGACGGCTGTCGCCGTGCGAGGGTTAATGATGTCCGCCGAAGTCGCGGTTCTGATGGCCGCCTACAACGCGGAAA
>DASXCK010000244.1:0-5577 GCA_036491235.1 Xanthobacteraceae bacterium
GCGGACCATGGCCTCGAGACGTCGGCCGAGCGTCGCGCCGCCGGCAAGCCCGAGAAGGGCACGATCCGGCTCGCCGCCTATCACGAGGGCGGCCACATCATCATCGAGATCAGCGACGACGGCCGCGGCCTCAATACGGCGAGGATCAAGGAAAAGGCGATCGCGAGCCACATCGTCACCGAGACTGCCGCCGAGAAGATGACCGAGGCGCAGATCCACAAGTTCATCTTCGCCGCCGGCTTCTCGACCGCCGCACAAGTCACGAGCGTGTCGGGCCGCGGCGTCGGCATGGACGTGGTACGCACCAACATCGACCAGATCGGCGGCACCATCGAGGTCAAGTCCAACCCGGGCCAGGGCTCGAGCTTCGTCATCAAGATTCCGCTCACCCTCGCCATCGTCTCGGCGCTGATCGTCGAGGCGTCCGGCGACCGCTTCGCCATTCCGCAGCTTGCCGTGATCGAGCTGGTGCGCGCGCAGTCGAATTCGGAGCACAAGATCGAGCGCATCAAGGACGCGCCGGTGCTGCGCCTGCGCGACAAGCTTCTGCCGCTCATTCATCTCAAGACTCTCCTCAAGATCGACGACGGCGCGAACAGCGAGCCCGAGAACGGCTTCATCGTGGTGACGCAGGTCGGCAAAGAGATCTTCGGCATCGTCGTCGACGGCGTCTTTCACACCGAGGAAATCGTGGTCAAGCCGATGTCGACGCGGCTGCGCCACATCAGCATGTTCTCCGGCAATACGATCCTGGGCGACGGCTCGGTGATCATGATCATCGACCCGAACGGCATCGCCAAATCGGTGGGCACCGCCTCCGCCCACAATGCGATGCAGGACGAGGCCGCGCAGGAAGGCGTCGCCAATGACGAGATGGTTTCCTTGCTGATCTTCCGCGCCGGCGCGGCGCAGCCGAAGGCGGTGCCGCTGTCGCTCGTGACCCGGCTCGAAGAGATCGACGCCAAGAAGATCGAGATATCGAATGGCCGGCCGCTCATCCAGTACCGCGGCCAGCTCATGCCGCTCATCCGCGTCAACCCGGACCTCCAGCTCAAGACGGAGGGCACACAGCCGCTGCTGGTGTTCTCCGACGGAGGACGGTCGATGGGCCTCGTCGTCGATCAGATCATCGACATCGTCGAGGACCGGCTCAATGTCGAGGTGCCGAGCGAGACCGCGGGCGTCCTCGGCTCGGCGGTGATCAAGGGCCAGGCGACGGAGATCATCGACGTCGGCCACTACCTGCCGCAGGCGTTCGAGGACTGGCTGATCCGCACCGAGAAGAAGATCAAGGCGAAGGCGCGCACCATCCTGTTCGTCGAGGACTCGGCCTTCTTCCGCAACATGCTTACCCCCGTGCTGCGCTCCGCCGGTTATTCGGTCACCACGGTGGGCGCCGCCGAGGACGCGCTCCAGGTGCTCAAGGGCGGCGACCAGGTCGACATGATCGTCACCGACATCGAGATGCCCGGGATGAACGGCTACGAGCTGGCGCAGGCCGTGCGCAGCGACGAGCGCACCGCGGGGCTGCCGATCATCGCGCTGTCGGCGCTCACCTCGGCGGACGCGATCGAGCGCGGCCGCAAGGCCGGCTTCCATGACTATGTCGCCAAGTTCGACCGCCCGGGCCTGCTCGCGGCGATCAAGGAGCAGGCCGCCGTGATGGGCGAGGCGGCATGACGAGGGCTGACATGACGACCGGCAACGACAATCACAGCGGCAGCTTCATCGAATACGTCACGGTCGTGATCGGAGAGCAGTTGTTCGGGCTGCCGATCTCGCAGGTGCAGGACGTGTTCATGCCGGATCGCCTCGCGCGCGTGCCGCTCGCGTCGGCCGAGATTGCCGGTGTGCTCAACCTGCGCGGCCGCATCGTGACCGCGATCGACATGCATTGCCGGCTCGGTCTCGGCAAACGCCGGTCCGATCGCCCCGCAATGGCGGTGGGCATCGAATTCCGCGGCGAATCCTACGGATTGTTGATCGATACCGTCGGCGAGGTGTTGAAGCTCGCCGACAATACGCGCGAGCCGGTTCCGGTGAACCTCGAGCCGCATCTCGCGCGGGTTTCGTCGGGCGTGCATCGTCTCGACAAACAGCTCCTCGTGGTGCTCGACGTCGAGCGTGTCTTCGAGACCGGCCACGAGGCGGTTGCTGCGTGATCCGCCGCGCAAGCGGCGGCGAAACTTGATCGGGAGCGGGCTCCCTGCTCGGAAAAGGACATAGGGCAATGAAGACGTGTCTGGTGGTGGACGACTCGAGCGTGATCCGCAAGGTCGCGCGGCGCATCCTCGAAGGGCTGGAATTCGAGATCTCCGAAGCCGAGGACGGCGAGGAGGCGTTGACGGCATGCCAGCGCCGGCTGCCCGACGCCGTGCTGCTCGACTGGAACATGCCGAAGATGGACGGCTACGAATTCCTGCGGGCGCTGCGGCGCATGCCGGGTGGCGACCGTCCCAAGGTGGTGTTCTGCACCACCGAGAACGACGTCGCACATATTGCGCGCGCGCTGCATGCGGGCGCCAACGAGTACATCATGAAGCCGTTCGACAAGGACATCGTCGAGGCGAAGTTCCAGGAGGTCGGCCTGATCTGAGCGGTGCCGTCAGCGCAGGGTCCGGCGAACCGGGTCTGTACTTGACCCGGGGTGGCGCCGGTTCGTCGGGCGACCTTGCGTTTGGTGCAGTCGGGTAGCGTCGAGTCAGAGTAGCATATATGGGTCTTGCAGTTCCTGCGGCGCCGTCCCCTATCGCGACGGCCGACGCCGCGATCCGGGTCATGGTGGTCGACGACTCCGTCGTCGTCCGCGGCCTCGTGTCGCGCTGGATCGAGGAGGAGCCGGGCCTCGCGCTCGCCGGCTCGATGCGCAACGGCCGCGATGCGGTCGAGCAGGTCGAGCGGATCAATCCCGACGTCGCCATCCTCGATATCGAGATGCCCGAGCTCGACGGCATCTCGGCGCTGCCGCTGCTGCTCGCGAAGAAGCGCGATCTCGTCGTGATCATGGCGTCGACGCTGACGCGCCACAACGCGGAGATCAGCCTCAAGGCGCTCGCCCTCGGCGCCGCCGACTACATTCCGAAGCCCGAAAGCAACCGTGGCATCACCACCTCGGCGACGTTCCGCCGCGATCTGATCGAGAAGGTGCGCGAACTGGGCGGTCGTCGCCGCCGACGCCGCCCTCCGCTCGCGCCGCCCGCCATCGTGACGGCGCCGGTTGCCCATCCGGCGCCCGTGCGCCCGCACGATGCGGCCGCGAAAATCAAGCTGCGTGCCTTTCCGGCGGTTCCGCCGCGCGTCCTGCTGATCGGCTCCTCGACCGGCGGACCGCAGGCGCTGACCGCGGTCATCTCCAACTTGCGCGGCCTGCTGCCGCGCGTGCCGGTGCTGATCACCCAGCACATGCCGCCGACTTTCACGACCATTCTCGCCGAGCACATCGCGCGCGCCGGTTCAGGGCGGGCGCATGAGGGTGTCCATGGCGAGCCGGTCGAGCCCGGCACGATCTACGTCGCGCCCGGCGGCAAGCACATGCAGGCGGTCAAGCGCGATAACGGGGTGTTCATCGCGCTCGACGACGGGCCGCTGGTGAACTTCTGCCGGCCAGCGGTCGATCCGCTGTTTCGTTCTGCCGCCGCCGTGTGGGGGTCGGCGGTGCTCGCGCTCGTGCTTACCGGCATGGGCTCGGACGGCGCCCGGGGCGGCGCCGAAATCGTTGCCCAGGGCGGTGGCGTCATCGCCCAGGACGAGGCAACGAGCGTCGTATGGGGAATGCCGGGGGCGGCGGCCCATGCGGGCATCTGTTCGGCTGTACTTCCGCTCGATCAGATCGCTCCCAAAGTAATGCGTTTGTTTTCCGGAGAGCGACCGTGACACCCTTGGACTATGACTACCTGCGCAAGCTGCTCAAAGAACGCTCCGGCCTGGTCCTCTCGGCGGACAAGCAGTACCTGGTGGAAAGCCGGCTATTGCCGCTCGCGCGCAAGATCAGCGCGGCGAATCTCACCGACCTGGTCCTGAAGCTCAAGGCGCCCGGCGCCGAGTCGCTGATCGTCGACGTCGTCGAGGCGATGACGACCAACGAGTCGTTCTTCTTCCGCGACAAGATTCCGTTCGAGCATTTTCGCGAGTTCATGGTGCCGAACCTGCTCAAGACGCGCGCCGCGCAGCGTCGCCTCCGCATCTGGTGCGCCGCCGCCTCCACCGGCCAGGAACCTTATTCGCTCGCCATGATCCTCAAGGAGATGTCGGCACAGCTCGCCGGCTGGCGGACCGAGATCATCGCGACCGATCTGTCGAACGAGGTGCTGGAGAAGGCGCGCGCGGGGCTCTACAGCCAGTTCGAGGTGCAGCGCGGCCTGCCGATTCAGATGCTGATGAAGTACTTCACCCAGGCCGGCGAGACCTGGCAGATCTCGCCCGAGATCAAGGCCATGGTGCAGTACCGGTCGCTCAACCTCCTGGGCGATTTCACCCATCTCGGCAATTTCGACATCGTCTTCTGCCGCAACGTCCTCATCTATTTCGACCAGCCCACGAAGGTCGATGTGCTCGAGCGGATCGCGCGCGTCACCGACGCGGAGGGCTATCTGGTGCTCGGCGCGGCCGAGACCGTGGTCGGCCTCACCGAGGTGTTCAAGCCGAACACCGCGCGGCGCGGCCTTTATTTGCCCAATGCGGCTGCCGCCAGGGCGGCGATGCCGGGCTTCTCGGCGCTCAAGGCGGCGGCGGCCGCGGCGATGCGGTGAACGCCGCGCGGCGCGGCAGAGGCGTCACTCGCCCTTGATGCCGGCCGCCTTGATGACCGGCCCCCATTTGTCGTGCTCTTCGGCGATGAATTTGGCGAAGTCGTCGGCCGCGCCGCCGATCGGCGTTGCGCCGAGCTTGAGCAGACGGTCGCGCACGGCAGGCACCAGGGCGGCTTCGGCGCAATCCTTGGCGAGCCTCGCCTTCACGTCCGCCGGTAAACCCGCAGGCGCGAGAAAGCCCCACCACACGCCGGTATCGTAGCCGGGCAGGCCGGCCTCGGCGATCGTCGGCACGTCGGGCAGTACCGGCGAGCGCGCCGCGGTCGTCACGCCGAGCGGCCGCACCTTGCCGGCCTGTATGAGGCCGATCGATTCCGGAATGTTGTTGAACGATAGCGGAATGTGCCCGCCGAGCAGGTCGTTGAGCACCGGCGCCCCGCCTTTGTAGGGCACCGGCGTGATGTCGACCTTGGCCATGTATTTGAGCAGCTCGCCGGCGAGATGCGGCGAGGTGCCGTTGCCGGCGTAGCCGTAAGAGAGCTTGCCGGGGTTCTGGCGCGCGAAGGCGAGCACGTCGCCGACCGATTTGAAGGGCGAGTCGGCGCGCACCAGCATCATGTTGGGCGAGGAGCCGACGAGCGCGAGCGGCGTGAAGTCGCGTACCGGGTCGTAGGGCAGGCTCGGATAAAGGTAGGAGACGATCGCATGGCCGCTTGCGACCAGGATGATCGTGTAGCCGTCGGGCGCGGCCTTGGCGGCGACCGCTGCCGCGAGCGTGCCGCCGGCGCCCGGGCGGTTCTCCACCACGATCGGCTGGCCCCAGCGCTTG
>DASXCK010000245.1:0-1507 GCA_036491235.1 Xanthobacteraceae bacterium
GTTGGGCTGCAATGCTCAGCCGCGCAGCTTGTTGGCGATCTCCGCGATCTTGCGGCCCTGATAGCGGGCTCCCTCGAGCTCGTTCGCGGTCGGTCGGCGCGAGCCATCGCTGCCAGCGATCGTCGTAGCGCCGTAGGGCGAGCCGCCGGTCATCTCTTCGATGGTCGTCTGCCCGGCATAGCCGTAATCGAGGCCGACGATCACCATGCCGAAGTGCAAGAGATTGGTGATGATCGAGAACAGCGTCATCTCCTGACCGCCGTGTTGCGTGCCGGTCGAGGTGAACGCGCCGCCGACCTTGCCGTGTAGTGCGCCGCGCGCCCAGAGGCCGCCGGCTTGATCGAGGAAATTCGCCATTTGCGACGATATCCGGCCGAACCGGGTGCCGGCGCCGATGATGATCGCGTCGTAGCCAGCGAGATCTTCGACCTTCGCGATTGGCGCCACCTGATCGAGCTTGTAGTGCGCCTTCGCTGCGATCTCCTCGGGGACCAGCTCGGGCACGCGCTTGACGTCGACCTGCGCACCGGCTTGGCGCGCGCCTTCGGCCACGGCATTCGCCATGGCTTCGATATGGCCGTAGGCGGAGTAGTAGAGAACGAGGACTTTCGACACGAGACTTTCCTTCGTTGGCTGTCGGCAGCGCACACGGTGCGTCAACCATGGTCCTCTTCGGCATGAGCTGCGCAGTCCCGCAGCTTGCGCTCATCCGAACGTTTGACCCTTACGTCGCACGTTTCTTCCCATCCGGAACGGCTCCGCTGGCGCGCAACGCAGCGACCTCGGCTGCGCTGAATCCGAGCTGCTCGAGAACCTGCTGATTGTGCTCGCCGACCGTCGGACCACGCTTTGCAGCCGCCTTGGCGACGCCGTGCACCTGGATCGGGCTGCTGATCGTCGCAGTCAGCTTGCCGCCGACGCCCTCGAGCGGAACCACGATCTCGTTCAGCCGGAGCTGCGGGTCCTTGATCACCTCCTGTGGCCCACGCACGGCGCCGAAGGTGACGTGAACGCCGTTGAAGACCTCGTACCAGTGCGCCATCGGCTCGTTGGCGAACACTTCATCGAGAATGGCGGTGAGCAGCGGCATGTTGGCCATCAGCTTGGCCGGCTCGGCGAACCGCGGATCGGTGAGAAGGTCCGAGCGGCCGATCGCCTTCGCCACCGCCTCCAGCCTGTCCGGGGTGACGAGCAGGACAAACCAGGTGTCGTCGGCTGCGCGATAGACGTTCATCGCCGCATTGGCTGGGTTCTTCCGATCATGCAGGCCGAAGAACTTCGCCTCGCACAGCGCGGCCTGGATCGAGACGCTCGCTGACCAGACGCCTTCGGCGAGCAGCGAGGTCGTGACATACGATCCCTTGCCGGTGCGCTCGCGGCGATAGAGCGCCGTGACGATCGCCGAATAGATGCCGACCGCGGTGGCGTTGTCGCCGCTTCCGGCGACAGGCCAGGTCGGCGCCGCGCCGGCGTCGCGAGTCATCGACAGCAAACCGCTGCGCGCCCA
>DASXCK010000246.1:0-10870 GCA_036491235.1 Xanthobacteraceae bacterium
GCAGGAAGGCCTGGTGCGGGAGCGGCGGCCGGCGACGTAAGAAGGCAAGGCGGTCCGGCTCTCTCCCCGCAAGCGGGGGAGAGGGCGCTGGCGCCGCACGCGCCGAGTCTATTCCCTCACTCCACGAAATTCTGTAATCAATCTTCCGGGCGTCGCCGGGGCGCCGGGCTGCAAAAGCGTCGCGATCAGCGCGCCTGCGGCCCCGATCGTTTGCGACCGGCGCACCCACGAGGAAGGCCGGTCATGAAGCTCATCATCGCGATCATCAAGCCGTTCAAGCTCGACGAGGTGCGCGAGGCGGTCAGCCGTCTCGGCATCAGCGGCATGACGGTATCGGAAGTCAAAGGCTACGGCCGCCAGAAGGGCCACATGGAGATCTATCGCGGCGCCGAGTACGTCGTGAATTTCCTGCCCAAGGTGCGCATTGAGGTCGCGGTGTCGGCCGAGCAGGCCGATCGCGTGATCGAGGCGATCACAACCGCGGGCCGCACCGGACAGATCGGCGACGGCAAGGTCTTTGTGACGCCGCTCGACCACGCGGTGCGCATCCGCACCGGCGAGACCGACAGCGACGCACTCTAGGCACAGGCGCGGGGACGCAAGTTCATCAACGTGGGGGCTCTGGTGCGATGACGACACCGATGCGGCGGCGGTTCTCGGGAGCTGCGATCACCATCGCGCTGACGACCCTGATGGCAGGCCTCGCGTCACCCGCACTGGCGCAAGCGCAGACGCCCGCATCCAAGATCGACGGCGCCGACACGGCGTGGATGATCGTCGCGACCGGCATCGTGCTGATGATGACCCTGCCCGGCCTCGCGCTCTTCTACGCCGGCATGGTGCGCAAGAAGAACGTGCTCGCCACCATGGCGCAAAGCCTCGCTGCGACCGCCATCGTGTCAGTCCTGTGGGTGATCGTCGGTTACAGCCTCGCGTTCAGCGGCGACGGCGCCGTGATCGGCAACCTCGATCGCGTCTTCCTGCACGGCATGGGCATGAACGCGATCAGCCCGCTGGCGCCGACCATCCCCGAAGCGCTGTTCATGCTCTACCAGATGACGTTTGCGATCATCACGGTCGCGCTGGTGGCGGGCTCGGTCGCGGACCGCATGCGGTTCTCGGCCTTCGTTCTGTTCTCGACGCTGTGGCTCCTCGTCGTCTACGTGCCGATCGCGCATTGGGTATGGGGCAACGGCTTCCTCGGCACCGCCGGCCTGCTCGATTTCGCCGGCGGCACCGTGGTGCACGTCAATGCGGGCGTCGCCGGCCTCGTCGCCGCGCTCGTGCTCGGCGCGCGGCGCGGCTACGGCTCGGACAACCTCGCGCCGTTCGATCTCTCGATGGCGGTGGTCGGCACCGGGCTGTTGTGGGTTGGCTGGTTCGGCTTCAACGGCGGCTCGGCGCTCGCCGCCAATTCGCGCGCCGTCATGGCGATCACGGCGACGCATCTCGCCGCCTGCGCGGGCGCGCTCACCTGGACCGCGCTCGAGTGGAAGCTGCGCGGCAAGCCCTCGGTGCTCGGCATGATCTCGGGCGCGGTCGCGGGACTCGGCACGATCACGCCCGCCTCCGGCTTCGTGCTGCCGTGGGAGGGTCTCGTCATCGGCATCGTTGCGGGCGCGGTCTGTTACTGGGCCTGCACGGCGGTCAAGCTGCGCTTCAAGTACGACGACTCGCTCGACGTCTTTGGCGTACACGGGATCGGCGGTGTGACCGGCACGCTTCTGTGCGGCGTGTTCGCGGCCGCGGAGGTTTCCGTCTCGCCCGCGACGCCGAAGGGTTTTCCAGGGCTGCTCGAAGGCCATCCGTTGCAGCTCGCGATCCAGCTCCTCGGCGTGGCTGCCACCGCGTTATGGTGCGGCGTCGCGACCTGGGGCCTGCTGCGCCTGGTCGGGGCCGTCTTCCCGCTGCGCGCCTCGCCCGAGGACGAGATGATCGGGCTCGACGTATCGCTGCATGGCGAGGCGTTGCAGTAGGCGCGGGGCCCGACGGAGTTCTATTTTATTGAGATAGCGAGGCTTTCATAAGCCGCCTCCACATCGGAGGCGGGCTTTTTGTGAGCCCCGGGCGCGCGACTGCCTGCTTTTTGGGCAGCAATGGCCGGTTCTTGTGCGCAAAACCGGGCAATTGCATAGCCGGCAGGCCGCGGACTCATAAAAGCCCATTACCACCAATGGTTTACACCGCAAGCCAAGGTTGGCACAGACCTTGAAGTGAGGCTCCGGCAACGCGCGTGTGCCCTCGCATACGGGCTTGCGGCAATTGCCCGCTCCGTTCGTTCACGGCGGGCCACAGGGGGATCAAACCCATGAAAATCGTCATGGCCATCATCAAGCCGTTCAAGCTCGACGAGGTCCGCGACGCCCTGACGGCGGTTGGCGTGCACGGGATGACCGTGACCGAGGTCAAGGGCTACGGACGTCAGAAGGGCCACACGGAAATCTACCGCGGCACCGAATACGCCGTGAGCTTTCTGCCCAAGCTGAAGATCGAAGTCGCGGTCGCCGCAGACCAGACCGACAAGGTCGTCGAGGCGATCACCAGTGCCGCCAAGACCGGCCAGATCGGCGACGGCAAGATCTTCGTGCACGGCCTCGAGCAGGCCGTCCGCATCCGCACTGGCGAAACCGACGCATCGGCGCTCTGAGCCCGTCCTCACAGGAGTGAAACAATGAAGTTGAGAAAACTGACCCGGGCGGGCGTACTCGCTCTCGCGTTGACGGCGCTGGCGGGCCTCGGCCTCGCGATGGCGCCGACCTTCGGCACCACCACCGCCTACGCGCAGGCGCAAGCGCCCGCGACGCCGCCGGCCGCAGCTCCCGCGGCCGCACCAGCCGCTCCGGCCGCAGCGACACCGCCCGCCTGCGACGCGAAAGTCCAGACCAAGTGCACCGTGAACAGCGGCGACACCGCCTGGATGCTCACCTCGGTCGCGCTCGTCCTCATGATGACGGTGCCGGGCCTCGGCCTCTTCTACGGCGGCATGGTGCGCAAGAAGAACGTTGGCGACACCGTCATGACGAGCTTCGCGATCACCTGCCTGATCACGGTGCTCTGGATGGTGTGCACCTACAGTCTCGCCTTTCGCGCCGGCTCCCCCTTCATCGGCGGGCTCGACCGGATGTTCCTCAAGGACATCCTGAGCGACATCTCGAACAACACCGGCAATCCCAACTCGCTCGCGCCGACGATCCCCGAGACGGTCTACATCTGCTTCCAGCTCACCTTCGCGATCATCACGCCGGCGCTGATCGCCGGCGCGTTCGCGGAGCGCATGAAGTTCTCGGCCATGCTGTGGTTCATCGGCCTGTGGGCGATCTTCGTCTACTCGCCGGTCGCGCACTGGGTGTGGGGACCGGACGGCATCTTCAGCGCCGCCAACGTGAACGACAAGGGCGACTTCGTCGGCTGGGCCAAGGTGCTCGACTTCGCCGGCGGCACCGTCGTGCACGTCAACTCCGGCACCGCCGGCCTCGCCTGCTGCATCATGCTCGGCAGGCGCCGCGACGCGGGACCGCCGCACAACATGATCCTCACCTTCATCGGTGCGGGCCTGCTGTGGGTCGGCTGGTTCGGCTTCAACGCCGGCTCCGCCGTCACGGCGAACATGCAGGCCGGCATGGCCATGCTGGTCACCCAGATCGCGACCGGCGCGGCCGGCCTCACCTGGATGCTGATCGAGTGGTCGCTGCGCGGCAAGCCGACGGTCGTCGGCATCTGCACCGGCGCGGTCGCGGGTCTCGTCGCCATCACGCCTGCTTCGGGCTTCGTCGGCCCCGGCGGCGCGCTCGCGATCGGCGTCGCGGCCGGCTTCGTCTGCTACTGGGGCTGCACCGGCTTGAAGCACATGTTCGGCTACGACGACGCGCTCGACGCCTTCGGCGTGCACGGGCTCGGCGGCGCCGCCGGCGCGATCCTCACCGGCGTGTTCGCGGTCGAGCAGTTCGGCGGCACCAAGGGCGCCCTCGAGGGCAACATCATGCAGGTCGTCAACCAGTTCGTCGGCGTCGGCACGGTGTTCGTCTACGACTTCGTCGTGTCGCTGATCATCCTCAAGGTCATCGACATGGTGATCGGCCTGCGCGTGAAGGAAGAGGTCGAGCGCGAAGGCCTCGACCTCGCGCTGCACGGCGAGGCGGTGCAGTAGGACGATCGATCAAGCCATACGGTTCGGGGCGGATACCCGGCAAAACCGTCCCGTCCGTTGCGGAGGCCCTGGCGCAAGCCAGGGCCTCTTGCTTTTGGGGGACCCGATTCGCCTGATTGGCCGCAAGTCCGTCGGGACCTGGTTGACTGTTTGATGCAGCTGGCGCGTACGGCGGATCAAGTTTGTCCGCGAGACTCGCGTCGGCGCGCAACATGCCGCCTCGCCGCGATTGTTCAAAGTGCCGAGATCGGCCGGCCTGGTAGGTTGGGTCGAGTGCTTGCGAGACCTCAGGGCCACGGGTTATCGACCCGGCCGGGTCTTGCCGACCCTCGACCGAGCCCACGATTTCCGCCACAAATCCCGATGGTTAATCGCGCCTTAACCTCGGCCCCTCTATGGTGCCTTGTTCAGGACAAAGCGGCCGAGGCGCCTGCCGCGCATGTAGAGTGTCATGATCAGCGTAGCACGCGAGCCCAAACCCGCGATTGATCGCGAGTCCGCGCCCGACTCCAGCCCCCCGGCCGGCCCGAACGCCAACATGCGCTCGCCGTTCATGCGGCTGGCCGACCTCATCGGCAACATTGCGCCCGGCAAGCCGGTCATCGACCTCGGCGTCGGCGAGCCGCGGCATCCGATTCCCGATTTTGCCGGCCCCGTGCTGGCGGCGCACATCAACGATCTCGGCCGCTATCCGCGCAACGAGGGCATTCCGGAATTCCGCGCGGCGGTGTCCGGCTGGGTGGCGCGCCGCTACGGCTTGGCGCGCGCGCCGGATCCGAGCGAGATCCAGGTGCTCGCCGGTTCGCGCGAGGGCCTCTTTCTCGGCGCCATCGCGGCGCGGCGGTACGTTCCGCCACGCGCCGGGCGGCCCGCGATCCTGGTGCCGAACCCGTTCTATGCCGCCTATTCGGCCGGCGCGATCGCGGCCGACTGCGAGGTGGTCTACCTGCCGGGCACGCGCGAAAGCGGCTTTTTGCCCGACCTCGACGCCATCGATCCGTCGGTGCTCGCCCGTACGGTCGTGTTCTATATCGCCTCGCCCTCCAACCCGCAGGGCGCGGTCGCGAGCCTCGACTATCTCAAGCGCATCCTCGAGATGGCGCGCCGCCACGGCTTTCTGGTCTTCTGCGACGAATGCTACTCGGAGATCTATTCGACCACGCCGCCGGCCGGCATCCTGCAGGCGGCGGCGCCGGATTTCGCCAACGCGGTGCTCTTCCAGTCGCTGTCGAAGCGCTCGAGCCTGCCGGGGCTGCGCGTCGGCTTCGCGGCGGGCGACCGGAACTTCATCAAGAAATTCCTCGAGCTGCGCAGCGTGTCGGCGCCGCAGGTGCCGATTCCGGCGCAGCACGTCGCGGTCGCGGCCTATTCGGACGAGACCTATGTGGAGAAGAACCGCGACCTCTATCGCCGCAAGTTCGACCTCGCCGACCAGATCATCGGCGACCGCTACGGCTACAAGCGGCCGGCGGGCGGCTTCTTTCTCTGGCTCGACGTCTCGGCGCACGGCACCTCCGAAGCCGTGACCGAGCGGCTGTGGCGCGAGGGCGGCGTGCGCGTGCTGCCCGGGAACTACTGCGCGCGCGAGCAACAGGACGGCAGCAATCCCGGCGCGGGCTATATCCGCGTCGCCATGGTGCATGACCAGGAAACGACGGCCGAGGCACTTCATCGCATCGTCGCCGTGCTGGGGTAGATCAAGGTTTCGTTAGGCCAAGGGCGGGTAAGCCAAGGCTGGGAATGCGTGCGTAGACCAAGCGTGGGAATGTAAACGGGGCGAGCGCGTGGCGATCTCGACGGTTCATCGCGGTTTTGATGCCGGCGCCTTCCTGCCGGACGATCTCCGGGCGGCGTTCAAACGCCGGCTGCACGAGATCTGCGGCCTCGTGCTCATCGCGGGCGCCGTGCTGGCGATGGCGTCGCTCGCCACCTGGTCGGTCAAGGATCCGAGCTTCAGCTACGCGACCGGCGCGCCCGTGCGCAACATTCTCGGCGCGCATGGCGCGGTCGCGGCCGACCTCCTCATGCAATTGTTCGGCCTTGCCGCGATCGCGCTGGTGCTGCCGATCGCGCTGTGGGGCTGGCGGCTCACGACTCACCGCCGGCTCGACCGCATGCGGGTGCGGCTCGTGTTGTGGTTCGTCGGCGCGCTGCTCATGGCCGGCTTCCTCGCCTGCCTCACGCGTCCGCACACCTGGCCGCTGCCGACCGGGCTGGGCGGCGTGATCGGGGATACGCTGCTGCGGGTGCCGGCCTGGTTCTCGGGCGGGGTCCTGAGCGGCCTGCCGCGCCTCATCATCGCGCTGGTGCTCGGCTGCACGGCGTTCGTTCTGGTCGTCAGCGGCTGCGGCGTCGGACTGCATGCGCCGGCCGACGACGACAGCGATGCCGACGAGGAAGATGACGCGGACGACGGCGAGAGCCCGCTCGAGATCGCGCTCGGCTGGCTCGGGCACGGCGTGCTGAGCCTGCGCGCCGCGATCGCACGCGGCATTGGGGGCTTCTTCGCGCGCCGCAGCGCCGCAGCGCAGGAGCGCAAGGCACCGAAGCGACGGGTCGAGCCGCGCATCGTCCCGCCGGCGAATGCCGCGCCGGCGCCCGACGATGGTGAAGAAGAAGGCGAGGAAGAAGGCGAAGACGCGGGTGACGCGGGGGAAAAGACCGGGTCGCGCTCAACGCTGCGCGTGACGCCGCCCAAGGCCGCGCGCGGCCCCCTCAAGGCGCCGGCGCGCAAATCGTCGAGCGGATACGAGCTGCCCTCCCTCAACCTGCTGGCGGCGCCGAAGGCGCAGGAGCGCTTCGCGCCGAGCGTCGAGTCGCTGCAGGAGAATGCGACGGCGCTCGAGAACGTGCTGGGCGACTTCGGCGTGCGCGGCGAGATCATCAATGCGCGCCCCGGCCCGGTGGTGACGCTCTACGAGCTCGAGCCGGCGCCCGGCATCAAGTCGTCGCGGGTTATCGGGCTCGCGGACGACATCGCGCGCTCGATGAGCGCGGTGTCGGCGCGCGTCGCCGTCGTCTCCGGCCGCAACGCCATCGGCATCGAGCTGCCCAACCCGACGCGCGAGAAGGTCTACCTGCGCGAGCTCCTGGCGACCGAGGAGTTCAACAACTCGCACGACAAGCTGCCGCTCTGTCTCGGCAAGACCATCGGCGGTGAGCCGGTGATCGTCGACCTCGCCCGGATGCCGCATCTGCTCATCGCCGGCACCACCGGTTCGGGCAAGTCGGTCGGGATCAACACCATGATCCTGAGCCTGATTTATCGGCTCGGCCCCAATCAGTGCCGCCTGATCATGGTCGATCCGAAGATGCTGGAGCTCTCGGCCTACGACAACATCCCGCATCTCCTCACCCCGGTCGTCACCGATCCGAAGAAGGCCGTGGTCGCGCTCAAGTGGGCGGTGCGCGAGATGGAGGACCGCTATCGCAAGATGGCGAAACTCGGCGTGCGCAACATCGGCAGCTACAACGACCGGCTCGCCGATGCCAAGGCGAAGGGCGAGACGCTGTCGCGTACCGTGCACACCGGCTACGACCAGGAAAGCGGCGAGGCGATCTACGAGAAGGAGGAGTTCGATTTCGAGCCCCTGCCCTACATCGTCGTGATCGTCGACGAGATGGCGGACCTCATGATGGTCGCCGGCAAGGACATCGAGGGCGCGATCCAGCGCCTCGCCCAGATGGCGCGCGCCGCCGGCATCCACGTGATCCTGGCCACCCAGCGCCCGTCGGTCGACGTCATCACCGGCACCATCAAGGCGAACTTCCCGACCCGCATCTCCTTCCAGGTCACCTCGAAGATCGACAGCCGTACAATTCTCGGCGAGCAAGGCGCCGAGCAGCTGCTCGGCCAGGGCGACATGCTCTACATGGCGGGCGGCGGCCGCATCAGCCGCGTGCACGGCCCGTTCGTCTCCGACGACGAAGTCGAGAAGATCGTGCGCCATCTCAAGACGCAAGGGCAGCCGCAGTACCTCGAAGCGGTCACCGCCGACGATGACGTGGAGGGCGGCGAGGACGGTGCCGTGTTCGACGCGACCGGCATAGGCCAGGCGGAGGGGGGCGACCTCTACGCACAGGCCGTGCAGGTCGTCACCCGCGACCGCAAGGCATCGACCAGCTATATCCAGCGCCGCCTGCAGATCGGCTACAACCGCGCCGCCTCCCTGATGGAGCGCATGGAGAAGGAAGGTATCGTCGGGCAGGCCAATCACGCCGGAAAACGCGAGATCCTGATCCCCGAGGAAGAAGAGCGGTTCTAGCCCTCTTGTCGCGGCGAGGCATAGCCGCTCGAAGAACGGCGTCGCTTCGCTCGCCTATGTGCCGGCCATCCACGTCTTTCCTGCCGGATCGCTGAGACGTGGATTGCCCGGGACAAGTCCGGGCATGACGGTGTGATTCAACAAATAAGGGTCGCGAAATCGCCACAGGGCGCGACTAGCCAAAAACTGCTAAGAACGAGTCGGGGCGCACGGAGATCAAGACATGCGGAAGGCGGGATTAGGCGCGCTCATCGCGGCGCTGTGGATCGGCGCGTCGGTTGCGGCCGCCGCCGAAGGCGTTCCGCTGCCCCAGCCGTCGCCGAAGAAACAGCCGGCCCAGAGCACGACGCGGCCGCCGGTTCCGATCACGCCCAACGCCGCCACGATCGCAACGCCGCAGCCCGGCCAGCAGACCGCGTTCGACGACAAGCAGCGCGCCCTGATCACGAAGATCAGCGCGTACCTGTCGAGCATGCAGACGCTGGTCGGCGATTTCGTCCAGGTCGGCCCGGACGGCAAGCGCACGGAAGGCCAGTTCTACATCCAGAAGCCCGGCAAGGTGCGGTTCGCCTACAATCCACCGAGTCCGGTCGACGTGGTCGCGGACGGCCAGTCGGTCGTCGTGCGCGATCGCAACCTCGATACGCAGGATCTCTATCCGCTGTCGCAGACGCCGCTGCGCTTCCTCCTGTCGGACCACCTCGACCTGATGCGCGACACCAATGTGATCTCGGTCTCGGCGGACGATACGTTCGTCACCCTCGTGATCGAGGAACATCAACTGGTCGCCGGCACCAGCCGGCTGATGATGATGTTCGGCGCCAAGGACATGCAGCTGCGCCAGTGGACCGTGACGGACCCGCAGGGCTACGACACCACCGTCGCGGTCTACAATCTCGACACCGCCAAGAAGCCCGATCCGAACCTGTTCGTCATCAATTATCCCGACCGCCATCAATAGGCGCTCTCGTCGTTGCGGGGCGTGCGGCGCACGCCGAAGCAATCTCGATCCGCAATCGCCCGGATCCCCGAGATTGCTTCGCTGCGCTCGCAATGACATTTATGAGCGATGAACTTCATCGTCTCCACCTGGAACATCAACTCGGTGCGGCTGCGCATCGATCTGGTGGCGAAGTTCGTCAAGGCCGAGCGGCCGGACGTGCTCTGCCTGCAGGAGACCAAGTGTCCGGACGACAAGTTTCCGCGCAAGCGCTTCGCCCGGCTCGGCTACACCCACATCGCGCTCAACGGACAGAAGGGCTATCACGGCGTCGCGATCGTCTCGCGCGTGCCGTTCGATTCCGTCGAGGCGCGCGACTACTGCAGCAAGACGGACTGCCGCCACATCGCGGTGACGTTTGGCGAGAAGGCGGGTCTGCGCGACCCCGCGACCGTGCATAACTTCTACGTGCCGGCGGGCGGCGACGAGCCAGATCCCGAGATCAACGTGAAGTTCGCCCACAAGCTCGCGTTCCTCGACGAGATGACGCGTGAGCCGTCGCTGCGCCCGACCGACAAGGCGCGCGCGATCCTGGTCGGCGACCTCAACGTCGCGCCGCTCGAGCACGACGTCTGGAGCCACAAGCAGATGCTGAAGGTGATTTCGCACACGCCGATCGAGTGCGAAAAGCTCACCGCGGCGCAAACATCCGGGCGCTGGCTCGACGCCATGCGCGCCTTCGTGCCTGAACCGGCCAAGCTCTACACCTGGTGGAGCTACCGCGCTGCCGATTGGGCGGCGGCCGACCGCGGCCGCCGGCTCGACCACATCTGGGTGAGCCAGGAGCTCGGCGACCGCGTCTCATCGCTGAAGATTCGCCGTGAGGCGCGCAGCTGGACGCGGCCGTCGGACCACGTGCCGGTGACGACAAGCGTGGAGCTGTAAGAGCTCGCTCCCCGGATGCGCTGCGCCCGGGACACGAGGCTTTATCATCGCCGTGGCGGCCTCACGTCGAGCGTGCCGCGCACCTTGATCATATCTTCCGAGGCCTGCGTCGTGCGCGTTGCGATGTGGTCGCGCAGGCGCCGCGCGGCGTCCGGATAGCCTTCCAGCATCTTGAGGAAGAGGCTGCGCGGAACGCGGATCACCGTCGAGGGCTCGGTCGCGGTTGCGGTGACGGGACGCGTGGTCTCGGTGAGGAGGGCGAGCTCGCCCAAAAGCGCGCCGCGCTTCACCGTGACGGCGGCGGCGTCGGCCTCGAGCGTACCGATCGACAGCTGGAACGAGCCATCCTGCACGATGAACCCGGCGTCAGCCGGATCGCCGGCCGTGAACAGCACCTCGCCGGCGTGCACATAACGGTTCTCGGCGCCGATTGCGACAATCCGCAACGCATCGCGGCCGAGGATCGAGAAGCTCGGCACACCTTCCAGAAACGCGATGTCGTCCTCGATCGTCATCCGGGTCGAGCACTTTTGCGCATGATCTGTTGCGAAAACCGGTCCCCACTTTTCGGGA
>DASXCK010000247.1:0-1617 GCA_036491235.1 Xanthobacteraceae bacterium
TCAAGCGCGCGCAGGCGGCCGGCGATCCCGATACCGGCGAGACCTACTATCACCACTGGCTCGCCGCGCTCGAGCGGCTGGTCGCCGAGAAGGGCGTGACGACGCCCGAGACGCTCGCGCGCTATCACGACGCCTGGGACCGCGCCGCCGACCGCACCCCGCACGGCGAGCCGATCGAGCTTCGACCCGATGACTTCCGCTGAGACGGAGGCGCACGCGGTCCCCAACTCCGCCGGCGCCGCGGCCCCGCGGCTCGCGGCGCCCGCGAACGCCTGCGATTGTCACATGCACATCTACGACGCGGTACGCTTTCCGCCGCTGCGGCCGGCGTCGCGCATGACGAACGACGCCGGCGTCGCCGAATATCGGCGGCTGCAGCGACGCATCGGTACCAGCCGGGTGGTGATCGTCACGCCGGCGGTCTACGCGACCGATAATGCCGTGACGCTGGACGCCATCGCGCAGCTCGGCGCCGGCGCGCGTGGCGTCGCGGTGGTGCATCCCGATGTCGCCGACGCCGAACTCAAGCGCCTCGACGACGGCGGCGTGCGCGGCATCCGCTTCACTCAGTTCGATCCCGCGACCGCGGTGACGACGCTCGATATGATCGAGCCGCTGTCGCGCCGCGTCGCCGATCTCGGTTGGCATGTGCAGATCCACCTGCGCGGCGATCAGATCGTCGCGGCCGAGGACCTGTGGAGCCGGTTGCCATCGACCATCGTGTTCGACCACATGGGCCGCCTGCCGCAGCCCGCCGGAGCGGATCACGCCGCTTTTGCGATCATCCGCCGGCTCATCGACCAGGGCCGGACCTGGGTGAAGATTTCCGGCGCCTATCACGACAGCAAGATCGGGCCGCCGACCTACGCCGATGCGACCAAGGTCGCGCAGGCGTTCGTCGCCGCCGCCCCCGAGCGGATGGTGTGGGGCAGCGACTGGCCGCATCCGACCGAGAAAGAAAAGCCGGACGACGCGGTTCTGTTCGACCTGCTCGCCGAATGGGCGCCGGAGGCGGCGACGCGCCGCCGCATCCTCGTCAGCAATCCCGAAACCCTGTACGGTTTCGCGCCGTCGCGCTGAGCGCCCGCGCGCACTTTATGGAACGTCGCAATCACGTCCGTGTATCGAAAGGATACGACAATGGAAATTTTCGCCGCAGGGTCACGAGCATCGCGCCGCATGCCGGCCGAGTCGTTCACCGGAACGGTCTGGCAGGACCCGATCATCGAGACGCCGGCACCCGCGATCCTTCGTTCGGCTCGCGTGAGCTTCGAGCCGGGCGCGCGCACTGCCTGGCACACCCATCCGCTCGGCCAGACCCTGCATGTCGTCTCGGGCGTCGGCCGCGTCCAGCTCTGGGGCGGCCCGATCCGCGAGATCCGTGCCGGCGACACGGTGTGGATCGCGCCCGGCGAGAAACATTGGCATGGCGCCGGCCCGAAGACCGCGATGATGCATATCGCGATGCAAGAGGCGAAGGACGGGACCCACGTCGCCTGGCTGGAGCACGTCACCGACGAGCAATATGGCGCCTGATCACACCGTCATGCCCGGCGAATGCCGGGCATCCACGTCTTCCTTTCTTTTGGCAAGAAGGACGTAGATGGCCGGGACAAG
>DASXCK010000248.1:0-2611 GCA_036491235.1 Xanthobacteraceae bacterium
AGCCCGCGCATGACAATTGATGATTACGACGCCATCGTCTCCTTGACGGTCGCGACCAGCGTCTTGAGCGAGAACGGCTTGGCGAGGAACTTGTGCTGGCCTTCCGGCCGGTTGTTGGCAAAAGCCTCCTCGGCATAGCCCGACACGAAGACGATCTTGAGGTCCGGCCTGCGGCGGCGCAGCTCCTTGAGCAGCGCGGGGCCGTCCATCTCGGGCATGACCACGTCGGAGACCACGAGATCGATGTTGCCGTCGTGCTTCTCGAGCACCTCGATCGCCTCGACGCCGTTGCCCGCCTGCAGCACCGTGTAGCCGCGCGAAGTGAGCCCGCGGGCGTTGAGGCCGCGCAGATCCTTCTCGTCCTCGACCAGCAGGATGGTGCCCTGCCCCGTGTCGTCGCCGGCGGCCGCCTGCGCGCCATTGATCGCCGCGGCGGGCGCCTGCGGCGCCGCCTTCTCCTCGGCGCTCGCGACGTAGCGCGGCAAAAAGATGCGGAAGGTCGTGCCCTTGCCGAGCTGCGACTCGGGATAAACGAAGCCGCCGGTCTGCTTGATGATGCCGTAGACGGTCGCGAGCCCGAGGCCCGTTCCCTTGCCCACCTCTTTGGTCGAGAAGAACGGCAGGAAGATCTTGTCGATGTCCTCCGGCGCAATGCCGGTGCCGGTGTCGGTCACTTCGATCAGCACGTAGTCGGCCGCCGGCATGCCCTTGTAGGTGAAGCCGCGCGCTTCCTCGGCGGTGACGTTGGCAGTGCGGATCGTGAGCTTGCCGCCGTCCGGCATGGCGTGCCCGGCATTGACCGCGAGGTTGAGAACCACCTGCTGGAACTGATTGCCGTCGACCTTGGCGGGCCAGAGATCGCGCGAGCGCAACACCTCGAGCGTCACCTTCTCGCCGATCATCCGCCGCAGCATCACGGCGAACTCGGACAGCGCCTCGCCGAGGTCCAGCACCTGCGGCAGCAGCGTCTGCTTGCGCGCGAAGGCGAGCAGCTGCTGCACGAGGCCGGCTGCGCGGTTCGCGGTGTTCTTGATCTGCATGATGTCCTGGAAGGACGGATCGGTCGGCCGGTGCGTGGTCAGCAGGAAGTCGGTCGCGAGCAGGATGATGTTGAGCAGATTCTTGAAGTCGTGCGCCATGCCGCCGGCGAGCTCGCCGACCGACTCCATCTTTTGCGCCTGGTTGAAATCGCCCTGTAGCTTGCGCTGCTCGGTGGTGTCGAGCGCGTAGACGATCGCGGCCTCGCGCTCGCCCGGCGCATCGGAGACCGGCGTGACGTAGATGCGCGCCCAGCGGTCGTTCTCACCCGCCATGGCGGGGTTGCGCGCCGTCCTGTCCGCGTCGGCGGAGAGCGCCGCATCGATCGGCGCGATATCGGCCTGGCCGCGCGCGGCTTGCGCGATCGCGCCCTCGATCGCCGCACGCCCCGCCGTATTGATGACGTCGAGGATCGAGCTGCCCTCCGCCTCGCGTTTGCCGCGAAACAGCCGCGCCGCGAGCGCGTTGGTGCGCACGATGCGGCCGCTCTTGTCGACGGTCGCGATGGCGAGCGGCGTGTTGTGGAAGAAGCGGATGAAGCGCACCTCGGCGGCGCGCTGCGCATCGGCCCCGTCGTCGCTCGCACGGTTGAGCACCAGCGTGCGCGAGGCGCCCGGCGTGCCGTCGGCCGCGAACGCGACCTTATGATGCAGCCGCACCGGCAGCGCCTTGCCGCCGCGCGTCTTGAGGTCGAGGTCGAGCACCGCGGTCTTCACGTCGCCGGGCTCGCTCGCAAGCCGCGCGAACAACGCCGCGCTTTCGCCCGGCACGATGTCGGCGAGCTTGAGCCCGCCGGAGCCGATCTGGGCGAGATCGTAGTCGAGCCAGCCGGCCAGCGTCGCATTGAGGTAGCCGATATGGCCGGCGGCATCGACCGAGAAGAAGCCGGCGGGCGCGTGGTCGAGATAATCGATCGCGTGCTGCAGTCCCTGGAACGCGGTCTCGTTGCGGTCGCGGTCGCGCGTCACGTCGGCGACCGACCACACCGCGGTGCGGGCGTCGCGGCCGCTCTCGCCGAGCGGCCGCACGCGCATGCGCAGCCAGCGCGCCGGCTCGCCGCGCGGGCCGACGATGCGCACTTCCTCCTGCAGGCGCCGGCCCTCGCGCGCCGCCTTGACGAGCCGGTAGATCGCCTCGGACACCTCCGGGTCGCCGAGGAAGACGCGCTCGACCGGCCGCACGTCATCGGTGCCGACCGCGTCGGTGAGCGCCCGGTAGGCGGCGTTGGCGTAGACCACGCGGCCGGCCGGATCGGTGACCAGGATGCCGTCGACGGCGCCGTCCGCGATTGCGCGCAGCACCGGACTGCCCTTGTCGCGCCCGGCGATCTGCAGGATGCCGGCTGCGGCCGCGAACAGCGAAAAGACGCCGATCATGCCGAGAAGGGCAAGGAGGGCCAGCACATAGGGCTCGGCCTGCCCGTGGCCGACGAGCATCAGGCCGGCGGCGGCGAGGATCAGCACCACGGCGACCAGCAACACCAGCCCGATGCTGCCGCGGCGTTCGGCGCCCATCCTGTCGCTTCCGTCTTGCGTCGCCATCCTGGCTTACGTTCGGTCCCGACGTCCCCGCA
>DASXCK010000249.1:0-9175 GCA_036491235.1 Xanthobacteraceae bacterium
GACTCGACGATCGCGGTCGAGAGCAGCACATCGTACTTGCCGTCATAGAACGCCGACATGACGTCCTCCAGTACGGTCGGCGGCATCTGGCCGTGCGCGGTCGCGACCTTGGCCTCGGGAATATTCTGATCGAGAAATACCTTGGCCTCGGCGAGATCCTCGATGCGCGGGCATACGTAGAAACTCTGCCCGCCGCGGTAGCGCTCGCGCAACACCGCCTCGCGCACCGAGAGCGGATCGAACGGCGACATGAAGGTGCGCACCGCCAGGCGGTCGACTGGAGGAGATGCGATGATCGAGAGTTCGCGCACGCCGGTGAGCGCGAGCTGGAGCGTGCGCGGGATCGGGGTCGCGGTCAGCGTGAGTACGTGCACCTCGGCGCGCAGGCTCTTGAGGCGCTCCTTGTGGGCGACGCCGAAATGCTGCTCCTCGTCGACCACGATCAGCCCGAGGTCCTTGAACTTTATGGCCTTGCCCAGGAGCGCGTGGGTACCGACCACGATGTCGATCGTGCCGTCGGCTAGACCCGCCCGCACCTTGGCGAGCTCCTGCGCCGGCACGAGGCGCGAGGCCTGCGCGAGCTTTACCGGAAAGCCGTGGAAGCGCGCGCTGAACGTCTTGAAATGCTGGCGCGCGAGCAGCGTGGTCGGCACCACGACGGCGACCTGTCGGCCCGTCATCGCGGTGACGAAAGCCGCGCGCAAAGCGACCTCGGTTTTGCCGAAACCCACGTCGCCGCACACCAGACGATCCATCGGCCGGCCGGAGCCGAGATCGTCGAGCACGGCGTTGATCGCGGTCTGCTGGTCCTCGGTCTCGGCGTAGGGGAAGCCGGCGCAGAACTCGTCGTAGGCGCCGGCCTCGGCCGCGAGCTTCGGTGCCTCGCGTAGTTGCCGCTCCGCCGCGATCTTGATCAGCTCGCCCGCCATCTCGCGGATGCGGTTCTTCATCCGCGCCTTGCGGGTCTGCCAGCCGGTGCCGCCGAGCCGGTCGAGGTCGACCGCGGTATCCTCCGAGCCGTAGCGCGAGAGCAGCTCGATGTTCTCGACCGGCAGGTAAAGCTTGTCCTTGCCGGCGTAATGGATCTCCAGGCAGTCGTGCGGCGCGCCCGCGGCCTGGATGGTCTGCAGGCCGACGAAACGGCCGATGCCGTGATCGACGTGCACGACGAGATCGCCGGTCGAGAGGCTCGTCAGCTCGGCGATGAAATTTTCCGCCCGCTTGGCGGCGCGGCGCGGCCGCACCAGGCGATCGCCCAGGATGTCCTGCTCGGCGACGAGCGCCGCGTCGGCGGTTTCGAAGCCCGATTCGACGCCAAGCACCGCGAGCGCGACTTCCGCGCGGGGCCGCATCTGCGCGTCGCGCCAATCGCGCACGTTGACCAGATTGAAGATGCGGTGCTCGGCGAGCACGTGGCTCATGCGGTCGCGCGCGCCGTCGCTCCACAACGCGATGGTGACGCGCTTGCCGGCGGTCTGCAGCCCTTCGACGTGCGCGCGCACGGCGTCGAACACGTTGCCGTCCTGCTGCGTGCGCTCGGGCGCGAAATTGCGCCCGGCCCGCATGTCCGCGTCGATCACAGGGCCGGTTCCGTCCGGCACCGCGAATGGCGTCAACCGCGCGAGGCGGCTCGCGTCGAGCCGACCGTGCCACTCGGCGTCGGTCATGTAGAGGCGCTCGGGCGGCAACGGCTGATAGGGCGGCCCGCCGCCCTCCTGATCGAGCGCCTGCCGGCGCGCCTCGTAGTAGTCGGTGATCTGGACGAGCCGCTCGCGCGCCGCGTCCTCGACCAGCGGCTCGAGCGCGATGACGCTGCCCGGCACATAATCGAGGAGCGTGTCGAGACCTGTGTGGAAGAGCGGCAGCCAGTGCTCCATGCCGGGATAGCGACGGCCTTCGCTCACGGCCTGGTAAAGCAGGTCATTGCTGCGCGTCGCGCCGAACGCCTCGACATAGCCGAGGCGGAAGCGGCGGATGGTGTCGCTGGTGAGCTGAAACTCCGAGACCGGCACGAGGTCGAGTGCGCGCAGCTGGTCGATGGTGCGCTGGGTCTCGGGGTCGAACGAGCGGATCGATTCGAGCGTGTCGCCGAAGAAGTCGAGCCGCACAGGCTCCGCCATGCCGGGCGGGAACAGGTCGAGGATGCCGCCGCGCACCGCATAATCGCCCGCCTCGCGCACCGTCGAGGCGCGGATGTAGCCATGGAGCTCGAGCCATTTCACGATCCCGTCCATGGCGAGCATGTTGCCGGGCGCGGCCGCGAGCGTCTGAGCGGCAACGAGCTTCTTCTGCGGCACCCGCTGCAACACCGCATTGACGGTCGTCAGCAGGATCGAGGCCCCCTCACGGCCCTTGAGCCGTGCGAGGCGCGCCAGCGTAATCATGCGTTGGGCGACGAAGCCGGCATGCGGCGAGACGCGGTCGTAGGGCTGGCAATCCCAGGCCGGGAACTCGAGCACGCCGATATCGGGGGCGAAGAATTCGAGCGCGCGGGCCAGCTGCGCCAGCCGCTGCCCGTCGCGGCAGACCACCATGAGGGTCGTCGCCGGCGCATCCGGCCTGGCGGCGATCGCCCGCGCGAGATCGGACAGCACAAGCCCCTCGGCGCCGTCCGCGACATTCGCGAGCGTCAGCGGGCGGCCGGGCACCAGCTGCTCGGCGGGAGAACGCGACTGAAGATTCATTTTCCTTTGTCCCGCGCGAAGCTGCGCAACTTTCTGAAGAAGGCCGTGTCATGCTCGGACGGCACCGGCCGATCGCCGGTGATCCAGGCATAGACATCCGGTTCCGGCTCATCGGACAGGTGTTCGAACGCGTCCAACTCGGCATCGGTCAGCGTGCCGATCATCGCGTCGGCAAAGGGGCCCATGACCAGATCCATCTCGCGGGTGCCGCGATGCCAGGCGCGATACAGCAGGCGCCGTCGCCGGGCATCCAGCCCCTCGCTCGATCGCGTCATCCCAGTCACGACTGCCTCCAAACGCCGAAAGCCCGGACGGGCCGGGCGATGCTGATATAACGCTGGACTCGCCTAAAGTCAGCGTCTCGCGCGCAGTTTTCGTCATGACCGGGCTTGTCCCGGCCATCCACGTCTTCCACTCTGCGGGCCCAACAAGACGTGGATGCCCGCATGCGCGGGCATGACGGTTTTCTGTCTGCATGCGCCCGCCCCTGCTCAACCCGCTGTTCGCTTCTGTTACGACCCTGCCCGGCATCGGGCCGAAGGTCGGCAAGCTGCTTGCGCGCCTTACCGGCCGCGACGATGGCGCGCGCGTCGGCGACCTCATGTTCCATGTTCCAACCGGATCAGTTGACCGCCGCGCGCGGCCGAAACTGCGCGACGTGGAGCCCGGCACCGTCGTCACGGTCGCGGTCACCATCGACCGCCATCGCGCGCCCTCGCCTGGACGCAGCCGCGCGCCATATCTTGTCTACGCGAGCGATGAGACCGGCGGTCTGGTCATCGCGTTTTTCAGCGCCCACATCGACTACATCGCAAAACTTCTTCCGGTCGGCGAGCGGCGCTACGTGTCGGGCACGACGGCGCTCTACGACGGCATGCTGCAGATGGTACATCCCGACCGCGTGGTCGACGAAGCCGGCCTCGCAAAGCTGCCGCTGATCGAGCCCACCTATCCCTTGACCGAAGGGCTGTTTGCCAACCAGCTGCGCCGTGCGATCGAGAATTCGCTCGAACGGTTGCCGGTGCTACCCGAATGGCAGGATCCTGCGTACTTGGCGCGCGCCAAATCCCCGAGCTTCACGGACGCCATTCGCCGCCTGCACCGGCCCGAGAACCCGGCCGACATCCTGCCCGACTCGCCCGCATGGTCGCGGCTCGCCTATGACGAGCTGCTCGCCGGCCAGCTCGCGCTCTCGCTGACCCGCGCCCATCTGCGCCGCATCAGCGGCCGGCGCACCGAAAGCGACGGGCGGCTGCGCGCGAAGATCATCGCCGCGCTCCCGTATCGGCTCACGCCCTCGCAGGAGCGCGCTGTCACGGACGTCGCCACTGATCTCGCTGCACCACACCGCATGCTGCGTCTGCTGCAAGGCGACGTCGGATCCGGCAAAACCGTCGTCGCTCTCCTCGCCTGCGCGGCGGTGATCGAAGCGGGCCGTCAGGCCGCCTTGATGGCGCCGACCGAAATCCTGGCGCGCCAACATCTCGCCACTATCGGGCCGTTCGCCGAGGCCGTGGGCCTGCGGGTCGCACTCCTCACCGGGCGCGAGCGCGGCGCCGCGCGCAATAAGCTCCTCGGCCAACTCGCCGCGGGGGAGATCGATCTCCTTGTGGGCACCCACGCCCTCTTTCAGGACGACGTCGAATTCCGCGACCTCGCGCTTGCGGTGGTCGACGAACAACATCGCTTCGGCGTCCATCAACGCCTCGCGCTCGCCCGCAAGGGCAGCGCTGTCGACATGCTGGTGATGACCGCCACGCCGATCCCGCGCACGCTTGTGCTCACCTATTTCGGCGACATGGACGTTTCGGAGTTGCGCGAGAAGCCGGCCGGCCGCAAGCCGATCGACACCCGCACGGTCCCGCTCGGCCGCATCGACGAGATCGTGTCCGCGGTCGGGCGCGCGCTGGACGAGGGCCGGCGGGTTTATTGGGTGTGCCCGCTCGTTGAGGAATCCGAGACCAGCGATCTTGCGGCCGCGCAGGACCGCTTCACGTCGCTGCAGGAACGTTTTGGCGCGCTCGTCGGTCTGGTGCACGGGCAGATGAAGGGCGCCGACAAGGACCGCGCCATGGAAAGCTTCGCGACCGGCGAGACGCGCCTCCTCGTGGCCACTACGGTGATCGAGGTTGGTGTCGACGTGCCTGCCGCGACCGTCATGGTGATCGAGCATGCGGAACGTTTCGGTCTCGCCCAGCTCCACCAGTTGCGCGGCCGCATCGGCCGCGGCGCCGAGCGCTCCACCTGCCTGCTGCTTTACCGCGCCCCGCTCGGCGAGACCGCCAAGGCCCGCCTCGCAGTCATGCGCGAGACCGAGGACGGCTTCCGGATCGCCGAAGAAGATTTGAAGCTACGCGGTGAAGGCGACGTGCTCGGCACCCGCCAGAGCGGCCTGCCCGGCTTCCGCGTCGCCCGCATCGAGACGCACCGCGACTTGCTGCAGACCGCCCGCGACGACGCCGCGCTGATGCTCGGCCGCGATCCGGAGCTCGTCAGCGAGCGCGGCGAAGCGCTGCGGGTGCTGCTCTATCTGTTCGAGCGCGACGAGGCGATCAGGCTTTTGCGCGCCGGGTGAGCCGCGTTCGAGCCTTACCACGCTGCGCTCGCGTGCGGTTTCAGAACATTTGACATCATGAACCAAGCGGCATCATAGATCGACCGAAAGCGGCGCGGTCGCACGTGACGCGACCGGGCTCGCCATGACAACGACAGCACGGGGGCTCACATGAATCGGCGGCAGGCGATCATCGGCGGCGCGACACTGGCTGCGGGATCCTTTTTCGCAGGCAGCGCATCGGCGGCGACCAAGCTCACCCTCATGGTCTTCCCGGGCATGCCGAACCTCCCGCTCTTTGCGGCCGAGGCAAACGGATCCTTCGCCAAGCGAGATCTCGCGGTCGAGATCAAGTATGCGCCCAATTCCGACGAGCTGCGCCACGGCCTTGCCGACGGTCGCTTCCAGATCGTTCACTCGGCCGCCGACAACGCCGTCGCGATGGCCGAGATGGCAAAACTCGACATCGCCATCGTGATCGGCGGCGACGACAGCTTCAACCACCTGTTCGTTACGCCCGACGTGAAGTTCTATGCGGACATCAAGGGAAAACCCGTTCTGGTCGATGCGCCGAACACCGCCTACGCGTTCCAGCTTTACGCCATGCTGAAACAGCATGGGCTCGCCAAGGGCGACTACATCGTCAAATCCGTCGGCGGCACGACGGCGCGGCTCAAAAGCATGCAAGAGGGCATGGGCGTCGCCGCGATGATCAATCCGCCGTTTTCCATCCGCGGAGCTCGCGCGGGATTACGGGATATGGGCTCCGCCGCGCAGGCGCTCGGCGCCTACCAGGCGGGGGCGGGCTTCGTTCTGCGATCATGGGCGCAGGCGAACCAGGATACGTTGGTGAAGTACCTGCAAGCCTATATCGAGGGCCTGCGCTGGGTGCTCGATCGCGCCAACCGGGATGCGGCGATCAAGCTCTACACGCAAAGGCTCAATATGCCGGCGGATATCGCGTCGCAATGCTACGACGTCGTCACGCAATCCACTGGCGGTCTCGCGGTCGATGGCGCCTTCGACATGGAGGGTTTCCGCAACGTCCTGAAGCTGCGCACCGAGTTCGAAGGCGGACCGCCGCTCGCGCCGGAAAAGTATCTCGACCTCTCCTATTACGGCAAAGCGCTCGCCGCGATGTAGGCTCGGGTCACGCGTTACCTCACCGCGATCGGCGCCACGCTCGATCCTGTCGCGCCGCGCAGCTTGAGCGGCTCCACGATGAAGGCGAACTCCGTCGCCTTGTCGCGCGCCAGCGCTTCAAGATCGAGATTCTCGATCAGGTAGACGCCGTTGACGTTGAGCAGGAAGCCGTGCACCGGCAGGAACAGCGTCTTGTCCGGATACGGCCGCACCTCGACGGCCCAGTTATCCGAGCCGACGATCATCACGTTGCGCTTGACCAAAAAATCCGCGGCCTCGAGGCCGATGCCGGGCTCGCCCTTGATGAAGCGCGCATTGTCGACGGTCCACAATCGGCCCCAACCGGTGCGGATCAGCACAGCGTCGCCCTTGCGGATGTCGACGTTGGCCGCTTTCATGCCGGCCTCGAGGTCCGCGACCGTGATCATGTAGTCGTCGGGCAGCATGTCGACGCCCTTGAGGCCCGCGATGTCGAGCAGCACGCCGCGGGCGAAGAATGAGCCGGCCTTCTCGACGCCCAGCTTGGCGAAGCCGCTGCGCCGCGTCACCTTGTCGGCCTCCACGCAGTTGTAGAGGTATCGGCCGAGTTGCTGGTGGGCGAGCCCGTCGAACTGGGTGCCCATCTGGCCGAGCTCGGTGAAGACCGTCTCCTCGTTGCCGCCCTGCTGGTTGCGGCCATTCGGCCCCGACGTGCGCTGGACGCTGAGCACGAAGCTGCGGCCCGGCGACATCGGGATGTTGCGATCGAGGACTTTCCCGAGCTCGTAGATCTTGCCTTCGCGAATGAGCTTGCCGGCGGCGAGAACGCTGTCGGACGTCTGCATGTTGGCGGCGCCACGCTCATCCTCCGCGCCATAGGGCGACGGGCAGCGCTTTTCAGGCGAGAGCCAGTCCTGGGCATTTGCCGGGATCGACGCGAAGCTGGCCACGCAAGCCAGCAGTGTCACGCCCGCGAAGCGGACGATCGATCGGCGCATGAAGCCCTCCCCCGATTGTTGCCCGTGCGTAGGATGGGTAGAGCGAAAGCGAAACCCGTCATCTATGCGTCGGACGTCGAAGTGATGGATTTCGCCTTCGCTCTACCCATCCTACGACTCCGCATTCTTATTCCGTCGTCGCGGGCGCGGGCGCCTTATGCGCCTCTTGCGCGGCCCGTGCCGTGTCGGCCATTGCCTGCAGCTTCTTCTGCGTGTCGGCGCCGCCGTTCGGCTGGATCAGGCCGGCCGTCATGATGAGCTTGGCGGCGGCCTCGACCGGGATATCGAGCTCGATAACCTCTTCGCGCGGGACATAGAAGAAGAAGCCGGTCGTCGGGTTGGGCGTGCACGGCATGAACGCCGACACGTACTCCTCCTGCCGCGGCAGGCGCGCCGTGACCTCGTGGCCGGGTGGCTGCGAGAGAAAAACCAGCGACCACATGCCGGGTGCCGGAAACTGGACCAGGCCGACCTTGCGGAAGCTCGAGCCGGACTCGGAAAAGAGCGTCTCGAACACCTGCTTGAGGCCTTTGTAGATCGAGCGCACGAGCGGCATGCGGTCGAGCAGGGTCTCGCCCGCCTCGACCAGCGTGCGGCCGACAAGGTTGGCGGTGAGGAACCCCAGCATCGTGATGGCGAAGAACGCGACCACAAGGCCGGTCCCGGGCACCCGCCACGGCAAATACGTCTCCGGCCGGTAGGCGACCGGGATGAACGGCCGCACCAGGTCGTCGACCCAGGTGACGAATGACCACGTGAGATAGACCGTGATGGCGAGCGGGCCGGCGACGACCAGGCCGGTCAAAAAATAGGTGCGGAGCCGGTAGCCGGCACCGTGATGGACCGGAGCCGGTGTCGGCTCGAGCACGGGATCGTTGAGCGTCATACGCGAAAATCTCGCGGGTTGCGGACGACGCGCCGGCGCGCGCCGCCCGATTCATCCGCAAATATAGGAGAAGATTGTGGCGGTTCGCCAGTTGGCGTCGCGTCGCGCAACGCCGCCTCGCGCACCCCTACTCGACCGTCACCGACTTGGCGAGATTGCGCGGCTGATCCACATCGGTCCCCATGATGACCGCCGTGTGATAGGCGAGCAGTTGCACCGGAATCGCATAGACCAGCGGCGTCACGGTTGCGGGCATCTCGGGAACCGTGAGCGTAATCAGTGAATTGACCGTCGCGTCGCGCGCGCCCTGCGCGTCGGTGACCAGGATGATGCGGCCGCCGCGCGCCGCCACTTCCTGCATGTTGGAGACGGTCTTCTCGAACACCCGGTCGTAGGGCGCGATCACCACCACCGGCATGGTCTCGTCGATCAGCGCGATCGGGCCGTGCTTGAGCTCGCCCGCCGCGTAACCCTCGGCGTGGATGTAGGAAATTTCCTTCAGCTTGAGCGCACCCTCGAGCGCCAGCGGAAAACTGGTGCCGCGGCCGAGATAGAGCACGTGGCGCACTTTGGCGAGATCGCGGGCGAGCTTCTCGATCTCCGGCTCGAGCGCGAGCGCCTCGGTCATGTGACGCGGCACCTCGATCAGCGCCTGCACGAGCTTGCGCTCGTCGCCTTCCGAGAGCACGCCGCGGGCGCGGCCGGCCGCGATCGCGAGACACGCCAGCGTCGCGAGCTGGCACGTGAAGGCCTTGGTCGACGCGACCCCGACCTCGGGGCCGGCAAGCGTCGGCATCACGACGTCGCTCTCGCGCGCGATGGTCGAGGCCGGCACGTTGACGATCGACATGATGTGCTGCTTCGCGTCGCGCGCATAGCGCAGCGTCGCCAGCGTGTCGGCGGTCTCGCCCGATTGCGAGACGAAGAGCGA
>DASXCK010000250.1:0-6399 GCA_036491235.1 Xanthobacteraceae bacterium
GGCCCGGGGCTTTCATCTTCATGGGCAACGGCGATACCGCCGGCCTGCATCATCCGGCTTACGACTTCAATGACGAGGCCATTCCGGTCGGCACGTCCTACTGGGCGCGCCTGGTCGAGACCGCGATGCCGGGGTGAACGGAGTTGCGCTGTAGGATGGGTTGAGGCCCTTAGGGCCGAAACCCGTCATCTTCACCGCCGATGCATAGATGATGGGTTTCGCTTGCGCTCAACCCATCCTACGCGGCATCTGCTTGGCTCTTCGCAGCCCTTGTGATCGCCGTCGGCGCCGCACGGCGCGGCAGCAGCGGCGTCAAGGCGGCACCGAGACGAACCTCGACGTTGCGCCAGAAGGCGAAATCGTTGAGGCGCGTCTCCTCGACGAGCGCAAGCGCCGCGGCGGCGAGGAACGGCAGGCTCTGCACGATCAGCACGTCGGCGAAGAGATTGATCTCGCGCACGTGCTCGTCGTTCGTGACGAGGACGGTGACTGCGCCGGCGATCAGCAGGGCGCCCATCAGCGCCTCGTGAAAGGCCGGGAAGGTGACGCGCTTCTTGCGGGCGTGGCCGCCCTTGGCGGTGCGCACGAAGGGGAGATGCTCGGTCACCAGGCCGTACACGACCGCGCGCGCGACGGTCCACTGCATCGCCATGGCGGCGAACATCGCGGCCGCCATCTGGCCGGGCGAAATCGCGACCCGGCGGCGGTAGAGCGTGACGAAATGCGCGACCGACACCGCGAAGGTCGCGATGATCGGCAGGGTGAGGATCTTGTCGGGGATCGCGATCCCGGCGAACGCGACGATCGGCACCCAGATCAGGTTGAGGAGCGCGACCGCGACGCCGACGCTCTCGGCGCCGAGCCAGTTGAGCCAGCCGAGCGTGAATTCGCGCTTCTGGTCGCGCGTCAGCAGGCTCGCGCCGGGCAGGAAGCGGCGCCAATGCTTGCGCACGATCTGCAAGCCCCCATAGGCCCAGCGATGGCGCTGCTTCTTGAACGCCTCGAAGGTATCGGGCAGCAAGCCGTGACCGTAGCGGCGGCGCGTGTAGAGCGTGCGCCAGCCCCGCTCGATGATGGTGAGGCCGAGATCCGTGTCCTCGCAAATCGTGTCGCTCGACCAGCCGCCGGCGGCGTCGAGCGCGGCGCGGCGGATCAGGCACATGGTGCCGTGCACGATGATGGCATTGTGCTCGTTGCGCTGGACCATGCCGATGTCGAAGAAGCCCGCATATTCGCCGTTCATCGCCCAGTGCAGCGGCGTCGTCTCGTCGCGATGGTCCTGCGGCGCCTGGATCAAGCCGACGTTTGGATCGGCGAAAGCCGGCATCACGTCCTTGAGCCAGTCGGGATGCACCACGTAGTCCGCATCGAGGATGCCGATGACCTCGGCGTCAGGGGCCGTGCGGTCGAGCGCCAGCCGCAACGCGCCAGCCTTGAAGCCGGCGACCCTCTCGGCATTGATGAACTTGAAGCGAGGCCCGAGCGCCGCGCAATACTTCTCGATCGGCTGCCAATAGGCCGGATCGGGCGTGTTGTTGATGACGACGATGCACTCGAAATCGGGATACGCGAGCCGTGCGACCGCATCGAGCGTCTGCCGCAGCATCTCGGGCGGCTCCATGTAAGCCGGGATGTGGATCGACACCTTTGGCCTCTGCGGCGAGGGAGCGGCGCTGGCCGGCACGGCGGTCGAAGCAGCGGGCGTGAGGGACGCGAGCAGGCGCGCCGGCGCGGGTCCGAACAGGACGGCGGCGATCTCCTGCACGCGGGCCAGCGCGATCACGACCAGCGGGATCAGCAGGACGAGGCCGAAGGCGAGCGCAATGCCGGCGCCGATGACGAAGTAGTGTCCGGTCCAGTAGCTGAACACGGTCGCGGTCCAGGCGCCGACCGCGTGCGAGGCGACCGCGAGCATGATCGACTGGCGCCGCGTCGCGCCCGCGATGCCCAGGATCGGAAGCGATACCAGGAAGCCGACCGCGACCGCGAGCGCGGCAATCTTCCAGTAGTTGGCGATGCCGATCACGCCGTCGAGCGAGAACTTGGCGTGGCGCGACGTGTCGAGGATGCCCCAGTAGGCGCCGACGCTACCCTCGAACGACTTCCATGGCTGATCGTAGGCTTCGATAACGTTGTAATCGATGCCCAGCCGCTTCGCCTGGGTCACGAATGAACGCAACACCGTCGCTTGCGCGAGCTGACCGGGCTCGGCCGCGCCGCGGTTGTAGCCCGCGCTCGGCCAGCCGAACTCGGCAACCACGATCGGCTTGCCGGGCAGCGCCTGCTGCAGCTTGCCGTAGTAGACGTCGAGCGTGTGGTCGACGGCATCCGCAGCCGACGCCTTGTCCCAATAGGGCAGGATGTGGGCGCCGACGAAGTCCACCGGATTGGCGAGCTTGGGATACTTGACCCAGATGTCCCAGGTTTCGCCGGTCGTGACCCGGATATCGGGCGGAACCTGGCGCCGCACGCGCTGGATGACTTTCGTCAATTCGTCGACGTTCCACTCGGCCTTGATGTCCTCGATCCACTCGGTCTTGATGTCTCCGACCCAGGCACCCTTGCTGTCCTTGACCAGGTGATGTTGCTGGGCGGCCTCGTCGCGGAGCTCCGTGTCCCATTCAGCTTTGATGGCCGCGAAAGCCGTACGAAAGTCCGGATACGTCATCTTTTGATGCGTCACCGGATTTTCGTGGCTGCCCGGGTTGACGAACGCCGCGTACGCCTCATCGGCTTCGGCGGCCGCGACCATCGAGCGGCGCAGCGTGGTTTCGTTGCCGACCACGACCGACTTGACGGTCCCGCCGTAACGGTGAGCGAGCTTGAGCCCGGTGCGGATTTCCAGCTCGTTGCGCGAAATGCGCTTGTCGGGACTGTCGGGGTCCGACACGAGGTCATAGTTGCCGTCGCGATCCAGGTTGGTGTCGAGGTAGATGCCGAGCATCATCCTCATGTCGAGCTCGGATGCGATCGCCGGCACGATCTCCATGCCGCGGGTGGAGCGATAGGTGCGGATCGCGGAGGCAAAGAGCCGGATCGCCGTCAGGTCGGCGCGCACCTGCGCGGCGGTCGGAATCGGGGCGCTGTCGGCGTTGTCGCGCGTGCCTTCGAACGGCGAGTAGGAAACGCTGGCGAATGCATCGATGGGCGGGGGCGTCCCGGTACCGCGCAAGTATGCCCACAGGCCCGCATGCACGCACGCCACGAGCGCGACCACGGCGACAACCCAACGCATTGAATCAGAACCGTACGGGGCGGGAGGGCGCGGATGCGGGCCTGTCCCCTAGGCCCGATCGGGACACATCGTCGTTCGACATTTCCCGGCAGATGCGGACGATGACATATGCGACCCACATGGCAATTCAATGGCTGTTTTGCTGGCGGCGCGTTAAATGCGCGTAAGTTTGCGGGTGTTGGCGACGAAGGAATGCTCTACCCAACGCGCTCAGTGCGTACCGGTTCCCGGCGTGGCCGGCGTTTGACCGGGAGCCTGCGTCGCAGCAGCCGGCGTAGCCGCCGCGGCGGTGGCGGGCTGGGGATTGAGCCAGCAGGTGCGCACCACGTCTTCCAAGCTCCGGCTATCCTTGGTGACCGGCGTACCGTTCAGCAGGGCGCAACGAAGGCTCTCGCGGACATAAGCCCCCGGACAGCCGAAGCGATCGTAAAGATCCATGTGGCGCGCAGCAGCATCGACGTCGTTTCGCATCACGAGCGAGATGGCATTTTCGCCGAGATGCGCGCACTCCGGAAGACCGGCGGGTCCCTTCACCTGGCGGGCAACCTCGGCCAAATGGACGGCTTCGGTCTTGGCCTCGACCTTGGGCTGGTCCTTGTTCTTGGCGTCGCCGGTCGCCTGGGCCATGGCTGGAGAGCCGCCTCCGACGACAAATGCAGCGATCAGGAGCGACGCGAGCCTACACAAACCGGGAGATGACATGACCTTGCTGTGGTTAGAAACTTGCCGCCGGCTTTTGCATCATCCGATTGGGTCGGCAATGCGGCGCGCTTCGCCGGACCGCCGCAGAGATGTAACGAGACGGGGTATCGTGTCCAGCACTGACGGCGGGCTTACTTAAGACTTGGCGCGGCAACGGTGGCGCGGTAACTCCACGCTCCATCCTGCGACCATGGGGCTGAACCTTCGATGAACAGGCGATGAAACGGCCCTTCGGTTTGCTGGCGGCTTGCGTTGCGGTGATCGTGACGGCGTGGTGGTGGCTCGGCCGCCCGGTCACGATGCCGCCGGCCGGGCCGGGCGACGACGGCAAGCTGCAATGCGTGTCGTATGCACCTTACCGCGCGAACCAGAATCCGCTCGACGACAGCACCCGCGTCGACGCCAAGGACATCGAGGCGGACCTGGTTAGCCTCAAGGCGATCACCAACTGCGTACGCACCTATTCGACCGATCACGGCGACGACCAGGTCGCTGGCATCGCGCAGAAGCTCGGCATGAAGGTAATGCAAGGCCTGTGGGTCAGTTCGGACCCGGCGCGCACGCGGGTGCAGGTCGATGCCGCGGTCGCGCTGGCCAAGCGCTACCCGGACACGGTCACCTCCGTCGTCGTCGGCAACGAGGTGCTGCTGCGCGGCGAGATGTCGGCGAGCGACCTCGCGGCGATCATCCGCGACGTCAAGGCAGCAGTGCCGTGCCCGGTCACCTACGCGGATGTGTGGGAATTCTGGAATCGCAATCCACAGCTTGCGGGCGCGGTCGATTTCGTGACCGTACACATGCTTCCTTATTGGGAGGATTTCCCGATCCCGGCCGACAAGGCCGCCGCTCACGTGGAGGCCGTCCGCCGACAGATGGTCGAGCGCTTCCCCGGCAAGGAGGTGATGATCGGCGAGGTCGGTTGGCCGAGCGCCGGCCGCATGCGCGAGGGCGCCTTGCCGTCGCCCGCAAACCAGGCGCGCTTTCTACAGCAGGTCACCGCCGATGCGCGCACCGGACACTACCGCGCGAATGTCATCGAGGCGTTTGACCAGCCCTGGAAGCGCGCGCTCGAAGGGACGGTCGGCGGATACTGGGGCGTGTTCGACGCCTACCGTCGCGCGCCGAAATTCGCCTGGGGCGCGCCGGTGTCCAATCACCCGGCGTGGCGCTCGCAGGCGGCGGGCGGGGCGGCGCTGGCGATCCTGGTCTTTGCGGCCGCCGGCACGCTGGCCCGGCGGCGGGGCATCGCGGTGCCGCCCAACCGATGGTTCGGCGTTGCGGTCATCGCGGCCGTCTCGGGCTTCCTCATCGGCTTGGCCTGGACGAACATCGCGATCGTAAGCCTCGGCGTCGGCGGCTGGATGGAGGGCATCGCGTGGGGCGCGGTCGCGCTGCTGGCGCCGGTCGCGGCCGGCGCGAGCCTCGCGGTCGATGTGCCGGCGCCGAGCTTTGGCGACATTCTCGGCCCGCGCGAAAAACGCCCGTGCGCGCCGGTTGCGCTGGTGGCGGGCGCGACACGGCTCGTGCTCACGGTGCTGTCATTGCAGATCGCACTTATGCTGGTGTTCGATCCGCGTTACGTGGATTTTCCGTTCGCGCCGCTGCTCGGCGCCGCCGTGCCGTTCCTCGTCCTCTCGCAGGCGCGGAGCGCCGTCACGGGCATGAGGCCTGCCGCCGAGAAGCTTGCCGCCGCGATCCTCGCCGGCGCCGCCGTCTACATCGTGATCAACGAGACGCTTGCGAATTGGCAGGCCGTGATGATGTGCGCCGGCCTCGTGATGCTTGCTTTCACTCTGGCAAGGGTGCGGGTCGCCCCAGGCTGACGACCAGCAGCGCGGCGGCGAGCGCCGACAGGCTCGGATTGTGCAGGACGATGCCAAAGCTCGTCGCGGCGAGCGCGATGGCAAAAATCGTCAGCGTCGGACGCAGCAGATGGATGACGGCGGCGCCGAGCGCGACCGCGCCGAACACCTCGTGGTTGAACAGGACGATGACGAGACGGAAGGTACCGCACAGCCAAGTCTGCAATCCCGCCTGGCAGGCGAGCGACACGTCGGAGAACTCGAGCGCGCGATAGCGCAGATAGAGCGCGTAGCCGACCGACAGGAAGCCGATGCAGAGGAGCCAGTTGGTCTGGCGTGCGGTTGGGACGAACCGGCGCGTCATGTCATTCGCATTTGTTTGGCTGGGGCATATCCAAATTCGGCGAACCGGTGTCCGCCCCGACCAAGTCGGGGCAGGCGTTCGCCAGGATATGCGCTGGCGCGCGCCGTCAGCGCAAGTCGAGACGCTGGCCGCTGTAGGTCGAGGGACGGCAAGGTACGCGCACCGAGGTCAGCGCGGCGCACAGGTGCGCGGCCGCATCGGCATCGGTCACCGGCCCGGCGACGAGGTGGAATTCGGTGAATCCCGGCCGCGTGCTCTGGCGCACCGAGACGAGCGGCTGCAGGCCCGCGACCATT
>DASXCK010000251.1:0-3709 GCA_036491235.1 Xanthobacteraceae bacterium
GCTGCCGGCCGGCACCGGACATCAGGGGCTGTGGGCGAGCCCCGATCTCGTGGTCATCGGCGCCTATCCGCCGAACGGCAAGTACGATCTCTGCCGCGGCAGCAAGGCCGACCACGCCCGCGCGATCGCGGCGATCGCCGAGGTTCCGCCGCCGCCCACCGATCCGGTGTTCGGCGCCGGCGGACCGCTGACCCGGCTCTGGCGCGCCTAGAGCACATCCGGCAAAAAGCCACTTGCGAATAGCGAATGGCGAGTTGAGAAGAGCCTGCGCGCGGCTCACTACTCGCTGGTTTCGCATGTGAAGCTTCTACGGGGCGTGCTTGGGATCATTATGGACGGCTGGATCGATTTCTACGACTCGGCGCACTCGATTTACGTCAATGCGCACCATCGCGACGTGCACTTCCGGCGCCTCGCGGACGATCTCGCCGCCTATGTGCGACCGGGCGCGACCGTGCTCGACTACGGCTGCGGCGAGGCACTGCATGCCGACATCGTCGCCGCCGACGCGGCGCGACTGATCCTGGTCGAGCCGGCGCGCGGCGTGCGCGCGCGCATTGCGGCGCGCTTCGCCCAGGATGCGAAGATCGAGGTGTGCGGCCCCGACCGACTCGCCGACCTCGCAGACCATTCGATTGACCTCGTGATCATGCATTCGGTCGCGCAATATCTCGGGCCGCGGGAACTCGACCTCGCGCTGGCTAAATTTCGCCGGCTGTTGCGCCCCGACGGGTTGTTCGTGCTTGGCGACGTGATCACGCCCGCCACGTCGGCGCTGCACGACGCCGCCGCCTTGCTGCGGTTCGGCGCGCGCGAGGGGTTCTTTCTTGCCGCCGTCAGCGGGCTCGCACGCACGGCGATCTCGCCCTACCGGCGATTGCGCTCGTCGCTCGGTCTCACCCGGTATGACGAGGAGGACATGGTCGAAAAGCTCACCACGGCCGGGTTCACGGCACGGCGCGCCGGCCGCAATATCGGCCACAACGCGGCCCGCATGACGTTCCTGGCGCTACCGGCGGGCTCAGCGGCGTGGAACTAGCGCATATCCCGGCAAAAGACCTGCCGCGGACGCCTGCCGGGGGCCCCGCAAGGGGCCGTTATTATTAATGAAAATTAGCATCAGGCGGCTAAATGACTGGCAAACTTCACATGCTATAAGCATCCCCGGCCCGATGGCGGAGCGGCAACGCAGAGGCTGTGCAAGGCCTCACAGCCTGGTTCGAGTCCAGGTCGGGCCTCCAATTTTCCGGGGGCAATTCGTCGGGAAAATCCGCCGCCCCGACGCCCCAGCAAAGCGCCACGGCCATCGACGGCCTCTTCTCACGGCGCTCGCGCACCTTATCTCTGTGCAGCCGTCCGGGCTTGCCCTTCCCTGCCCGCCGAATCTGGGCTAAGGGGTCCCGGCCGCGCCCCACCAACGCGCGTGGCGACCAGGCGGCGCGTCCACGACGCCTTTTTTTATGCCCGCAATCAAAGCGCATGTCCCGGCGAAATGGACGCCGGTTCGCCGATAGGGACATGCGCCAGCATGTGAATCTTTGGCGGACCCTGGATGCCGAAACGAACCGACATATCCTCGATCATGATCATCGGCGCCGGCCCGATCGTCATCGGCCAGGCGTGCGAGTTCGACTATTCCGGGACACAGGCCTGCAAGGCGCTCAGGGACGAGGGCTACCGTATCATTTTGGTCAACTCGAACCCGGCGACCATCATGACCGATCCGGACATGGCGGACGCCACCTATGTCGAGCCGATCACGCCGGAGATCGTCGCCAAGATCATCGAGAAGGAGCGGCCGGACGCGTTGCTGCCGACCATGGGCGGGCAGACCGCGCTCAATTGCGCGCTCTCGCTCAAGCGGATGGGCGTGCTCGACCGCTTCAACGTGAAGATGATCGGCGCGACCGCCGAGGCGATCGACAAGGCTGAAGACCGCGAACTGTTTCGCGAAGCGATGCACAAGATCGGCCTGGAGACGCCGAAGTCCTCGCTCGCCAACGCATCCGACATGAAGAAGGTGGACCGCGAGCATCACGCCGCCGAAATCCTGCGCATCAAGGCGCAGAAGCTGGGCGCCGAGGAGGAACGGCGCGCACTCGCGGCCTTCGAGGGCTCATGGGCGGCGAGCGAGGCCGACCGCAAGAGCCGCTATGTCGAGAAAGGCCTGATCGAGGCGCTGGAGGCGATCAGCGACATCGGCCTGCCGGCGATCATCCGGCCGTCCTTCACGCTCGCCGGCACCGGCGGCGGCGTCGCCTTCAACAAGGCGGAGTATCTCGAGATCGTCGAGCGCGGGCTCGACGCCTCGCCGACCACCGAGGTGCTGATCGAGGAGAGCGTCCTCGGCTGGAAAGAATTCGAGATGGAGGTGGTGCGCGACAAGGTCGACAACTGCATCATCATCTGCTCGATCGAGAACCTCGACCCGATGGGCGTGCACACCGGCGACTCGATCACCATCGCGCCGGCGCTCACGCTCACCGACAAGGAATACCAGATCATGCGCGACGCCTCGATCGCGGTGCTGCGCGAGATCGGCGTCGAGACCGGCGGCTCGAACGTGCAGTTCGCGGTCAATCCGGCCGACGGCCGCCTGGTGATCATCGAGATGAACCCGCGCGTGTCGCGCTCGTCCGCGCTGGCCTCGAAGGCGACGGGCTTCCCGATCGCCAAGGTCGCGGCCAAGCTCGCGGTCGGCTACACGCTCGACGAAATCGAGAACGACATCACCGGCGGCGCGACGCCCGCCTCGTTCGAGCCGACCATCGACTACGTCGTCACGAAAATCCCGCGCTTCGCGTTCGAGAAATTCCCCGGCGCCGAGCCGACGCTCACCACTTCGATGAAGTCGGTCGGCGAGGTGATGGCGATCGGCCGCACCTTCCAGGAATCGCTGCAGAAGGCGCTGCGCTCGCTGGAGACGGGGCTCACCGGCCTCGACGAGATCGCGATCGAGGGCGTCGGGGTCGGTGACGACAAGAACGCGGTGCGGGCTGCGCTCGGCCGCTCGACGCCGGACGGCATTCTCAAGATCGCGCAGGCGATGCGGCTCGGCATCGGCGACGAGCAGATCCACGCAAGCTGCAAGGTCGATCCCTGGTTCCTGTCGCAGATCCGCGGCATCGTCGACAGCGAGTCCGAGATTCGACACAAGGGACTGCCGAAGACGCCGGGCGCGCTGCGCCGGCTCAAGGGCATGGGATTCTCGGACGCACGGCTCGCCAAGCTCACGGGACTGACCACCGCCGAGGTGACACTGCGCCGCCACCAGCTCGGCGTGCGGCCGGTGTTCAAGCGCATCGATACCTGCGCGGCCGAGTTCGCCTCGCCCACCGCCTACATGTACTCGACCTACGAGCCGCCCTTCGCGGGCACGCCGAGCGACGAGGCGGCGCCGTCCGACAAGAAGAAGGTGATCATCCTCGGCGGCGGGCCGAACCGCATCGGCCAGGGCATCGAGTTCGACTACTGCTGCTGCCATGCGGCCTTCGCGCTCGACGAGGCGGGTTACGAGACCATCATGGTCAACTGCAACCCGGAGACCGTGTCGACCGACTACGACACCTCGGACCGGCTCTACTTCGAGCCGCTCACCGCCGAGGACGTGCTGGAGATCATCGACACCGAGTGCCGGAATGGCACGCTGCACGGCGTGATCGTGCAGTTCGGCGGCCAGACCCCGCTCAAGCTCGCGGGGCCGCTCGAG
>DASXCK010000252.1:0-6770 GCA_036491235.1 Xanthobacteraceae bacterium
GTCGGCTTCAACTGGCAGATCGCCGTCGCGCTCATCCCCGGCATGGCGGCGCGCGAGGTCGCGGTCGCGGCACTCGGCACCGTCTACGCCATCGAGGGCGGCAAGGAGGCAGCGACGCAGATCGGCCAGGCGCTCGCCAACAAATGGACGCTCGCCACCGCGCTCGCGATGCTCGCCTGGTACGTCTTCGCGCCGCAATGCGCCTCGACGCTCGCCGTGATCAAGCGCGAGACCGGCAGCTGGAAATGGATGGCGGTGACGTTCGCCTACATGCTCGCGCTGGCCTATATCGCGGCGTTCGCCGTGTATCACGTCGCGGTGGCGATGGGGGCCGGGTAGAGCGTCTTCACTCGGTTTGATCGACACGTCATGGCCGGGCTTGTCCCGGCCATTGACGTCTTTTTTGCCAGATCGCCAAGACGTGGATGCCCGCGACAAGCGCGGGCTTGACGGCATGCAAGTTCCAATCGGAACACCCGTCGTTCGGCTGTTCCCGGAACAATTCCTCGGCCCACCTCATTAACGTGGTGAAACACCTCGACGCCCGCGCCGTTCCACGCGGGCGTTGCCGCATCAGGAGGCGCAAATGCCCCACGCCAGTACTCGCACTGCCGACGCGCTCCGCCATCTCGGACACGTCTGCCATCCGCTGGACGGCACGGCCGCGACCGCCGCGGTCGGCGCGATGATCGCCGCCCTCTTTGCCGGCAGCACGCTGCTCACGCCGCTTTACGTTATCTACCAGCACGAGTTCTACTTCTCGCGCATCACCCTCACGCTCATTTACGCCGTCTACGTCGTCGGCAACCTCGCCTCGCTGATGTGGTTCGGCCGCCTCTCCGACACGTTCGGCCGCCGCGCCACCGCGCTGCCCGCAATCGGCGTGAGCATCGTCGGCTCCATCGTCTTTCTGTTCGCCACCGGCACCGCCGCGCTCTACGTCGGACGCGTGCTCACCGGCCTCGGCATCAGCGTCGGCGCCGGCACCGCGACGGCTTGGCTCGCCGAGCTGATCGCCGCCAAGGACAAGTCGCGCGCGACCATCGCGGCAACGTCCGCCAATTTCATTGGCATCGCGCTCGGCGCCGCCGTCGCCGGCGTGCTGGCGCAATATGCGCCGTGGCCGCTGCACCTGTCGTTCGTACTCTACATCGTGACGTTGCTCGCGCTCGCGCTGCTGATCGTGTGGACGCGCGAAACCGTGGCAAAGCCGCGCTTCGACCTCGGCAGCCTCTCGTTACGGCCGCAGTTCGGCGTGCCGCGCAACATCCGCACCCAGTTCATCGCGCCTGCGGCCGCCGGCTTCGGTGCCCTGGCGCTGGTCGGCTTCTATGCCGCGGTCGTGCCGAGCGTGCTGGTCGAACGCCTGCACGAGAGCAACCACGCGATCGCGGGCGCGCTGCTGCTCGAACTCGGCGTCATCTCGGCCGCGACCCTCGTGCTCACGCGGCGTGCGTCCAGCCGCACCGCCATGCTCTGGGCCCTCGCGCTGATGATCCCGAGCGTCATCCTGATCGTCGCGGCGCAATTGATCGCCTCGATGCCGCTGATGCTGATCGCCACCGCGGCCTGCGCCGTGGCCGCGGCCCTCGGCTATCGCGGCAGCCTGCAGGTCATCAACGAGATCGCACCCGCCGACCGGCGCGCCGAGGTGGTGTCGAGCTACATGATCTGCGTCTTCTGCGGCAACGCACTCCCGGTCATCGGCATCGGCGTGCTCGCGACATTCGCCAGCCCCACGGTCGCGAGCCTCGCGTTCGCGGCGCTCATCATCGTCTTCGCGGTCGCCGCGCTCGTGTTCGGCGCCAAATCCGGCCCGGCACCTGCCCGCTGAGCCGTCCTCATCCGCGTGCCGGCATCGGCGCCGCACCACCCGCCAGCGGCCGCGGCGACGGCTTCGGCACGGCGAAGATCAGCAGCGCCGCGATGACGCACAGCACGCCGGCGAAGAAGAATGCCGGCAGGTAGGTCGACCACGCGGTGCGCACGATGCCGGCGCCGAGCGCGGCGCTCGCGGCGCCGAGCTGGTGGCCGGTAAAGATCCAGCCGAACACCATGCCGGCGCGCTCGCGACCGAAACGGTCGGCGGTGAGCTTCACGGTCGGCGGAACGGTCGCGATCCAATCGAGGCCGTAAAACATGGCGAACAGCGACAGCCCGTAGATCGAGAAGTCGGTGAACGGCAGGAAGAGCAGCGAGAGGCCGCGCAGGCCGTAGTACCAGAAGAGCAGCCAGCGATTATCGAAACGATCGGACAGCCAGCCGGAGCCGATGGTGCCGACGAAGTCGAAGGCGCCCATCATGGCGAGCACGCTCGCGGCCGCGGTGGCGGCGAGCCCATAGTCCGCGCATAGCGCGACGAAATGGGTCTGCACCAGCCCGTTCGTGCTGCAGCCGCAGACGAAGAACGTCGCGAACAACACCCAGAAGATCGGCACGCCCGCGCACTCGCGCAACGTGACCAGCGGTGACATGAGGAGCGCGCCGAGGCCCGCGGTGCTCGCCGGCGCCGGCGTCACGGCCGTCTCGCCATAGAGCGGCAGGCCGAGGTCGCTCGGCCGGTCGCGCATCAGGGCGAGCACGAGGAGTCCGGTGGCGGCGAGCGCTGCCGCGACCAGCACCAGCGCGGCCCGCCAGCCGAAGCGGGTGGTGAACTCGGCGATCAGCGGCAGGAACAGGAGCTGCCCGGTCGCGGAGCTCGCGGCGAGAATCCCCATCACCAGCCCGCGCCGGTGATTGAACCAGCGCGTCGCCACCGTCGCGGCGAGCACCATGGCGGTGAGGCCTGTGCCGATGCCGACGACCACGCCCCACAGCGCCACGAGGTGCCACACCCGCGTCATCGTCAGCGAGGCCAGCATCCCGCCCGCGATCAGCGCCAGCGCGCAGATGATCACCCGGCGCACGCCGAACCGGTTCATCAACGCGGCCGCGAACGGGCCGAACAACCCGAACAGCAGGATGCGCAGCGCCAGTGCCGCGGAGATCTGGGCGTCGCTCCAACCGAATTCGTGCTCGAGCGGCACGATCATCACGCCGGGCGTGCCCATGGCGGCGGCGGTCACCAGCAGGGTGACGAAGGTGACGCCGGTCACCACCCAGCCGTAGTGGATGTTGCGGCGCGCGAAGGCGGCGGCGACGTACGAGGAGGCCATGGCGGCGCGGATCCCTGGTGTCGGCGAGAAGCGAGCGATGCATTTAGATGACGCTCAACATCAAAACTTGCATATTCATGTCAATCATCATATAACTTGTCAACCGCCCTTCGGGGCCCGCATGGCTGAGGTGCGTCGTGAGAGTGAGCCGCGAGCAAGCCGCCGCCAACCGCGAGCGCATCATCGAGGCTGCCGCCGAGCTCTTTCGCCGAAGCGGGTTCACCGGCGTCGGCGTCGCCGACATCATGAAGGCGGCGGACCTGACGCACGGCGGCTTCTACGGCCATTTCACCTCCAAAGACGACCTGATCGCGCAGGCAAGCCGCCGCGCGATGCGGCGGTCCGCGGAGGTCTGGCGCAAGATGGTGGCGGATGCGGATCGCGACCCGCTGACGGCGCTGCTCAGCCACTATGTCTCGTCACGCCACCGCGACGACCCGGCCCACGGCTGCGCCTTTGCGGCGCTCGGCAGTGACGCCGCCCGCTGCGGCAAGCCGGTGCGTACGGCCTTCGCCGAAGGCCTTGGGCCCCTGATCGATATCCTCACCGAGGCCGTCGCGGGCCGCACCAAGGCGGCGCGCCGGCGCAAGGCGCTCGCGACCATGTCCGAGCTGGTCGGCGCCATCGTCCTATCGCGCGCGGTCGGTGACGCGGCGCTGTCGGAGGAGATCCTCGACGCGGCGCGGCGGGAGCTTGCGGCGGCCGGGCGGTCCAAGGCGTAAAGGGCGCGAAGCGCCGAGGCCGCCTTTGGAGGCGTGGCACGCCGTCGCCCGAAAGGGCACCCGCCGCGGGTGTTGCAAAGCCGCCACACTGCATCAGCATTGACGCGATAAACCCCGACTCGATCGGCTTATTTCCCTCTCAGCCCAGCAGTCCTTCCTTGCACGCCGAGACTTCCTTTTCGCCCACTGCAATCGTGGGGGCGTAGGGGTTGATTCAGGCTGGTCGTCGGCCCGCGGGAAAAGTTGCGCGATCCAGGGTTCACTCGTCATCGGGGCTAGGTGGGGTGTCTGTTTCGGATCATCTGCGCGCATTGGCACGACACGCGTGTCTTGCGATGGCGGCCGCGGGCCTTTGCCTGGTGGCGTCCGCGGCGCTGGCCCAGGATACGACCTGGGTCGGCGTAAGCACCGATTGGAATACGCCTACCAACTGGACCCCGCCCACGATCCCCACCGGCACGGCGACCTTCGCCAACACTGGTTCGACGTCGGTCGACAACACCAGCGGCACTGTGACGATCGGCACGCTCAACTTCGCGGCCAACGCGCAGAACTACACGATCACCATCAACAACGCCTTCACGTTCACGGGCGCGGGCGTCACCAATAATACGGCGTCGATCCTTTCGCAGACGATCAACATCAACGGCCCCCATACGCTGACGTTCGACAACGCCAGCTCCGGCAACACCGTCGAGGGCTTCAGCGGCGTCGACTACAACGTCAACGCCGGTGCTTCGGTCCAGTTCAACAACACCAGCAGTGCCGGCACCGGCGCCGCGGATTACTTCAATAGCGGCACCATCCAGTTCGCCGATGCCACCACGGCCGGCAACGCGGGCTTCACCAATGGCGGCACGATCACCCTCTCGTCCACCGCGAGCGCGGGGCACGCGACCTTCGACAATTCCCTGAACGGCACGATCACTTTCAACCAGAGCGCAACCGGCGCGAGCGGGATCTTCAACAACTCCGCGGGCGTGATCACGTTCAACGACAGCAGCACGGCCGGCACGACCGCGAACTACACCAACACGAGCGTGCTCGCGTTGATCCAGTTCAATGGGACTAGCACCGCCGGCACCGCCAGCTTCGTCAACGACGGTGGCGGCACGATCGACTTTGCGGCTTCGTCGACGGCCGCCAATGCGACGATCGGCAACAACACCGGAACGCTAACGTTCGAAACCCAGAGCACGGCCGGCAACGCCAACATCATCAACAACAGCGTGATCACGTTCCGCAATTCGGCCACGGCCGGCAACGCGACGATCAACAACGCCGGGAGCATCGCCTTCCTTTTGAACACGAGCGCAGGCGCCGCGGCAATCGACAATAGCGGCCAGATCGACTTTGCGGGTTCGTCGACGGCGGCCAACGCGACCATCACGACCAACTCGACCGGCACCGTATCGTTTTCGGCCACCTCCACGGGCGGCAGCGCACGCCTGATCACCAATGCGGGCGGCACGGTCGACATCTCGCAACTGACGGCGGCCGGGATGACGGCGGGGTCGATCGAGGGCGCCGGCACCTACTCCCTGGGCTCGAAACAACTGACCGTCGGCAGCCTCGATACATCGACCACCGTGAGCGGCCAGATCGAAGATGGCGGCACCGCCGGCGGCGTCGGCGGCTCGCTCGACAAGGTCGGCACCGGCACGCTGACCTTGTCGAACCCCAACAATACCTACACGGGCGCCACCACGATCGACGGCGGCACGCTCACCGTGACCGGCTCGATCGCAAGCTCCAGCGGCGTCGCGATCAACGCGGGCGCGACCCTCAACGGCACCGGCCTCGTCCCGGCCGTTGTCGTCAACGCAGGCGGCATCCTGATGCCGGGTGCGCCGACGAACGTCGGCACGATGGCGGGCACCGGCAACGTCACGTTTAACGCCGGCGCGAGCTACCAGATCTTCATCAACGGAACGACCAACAGCAAGTTCATCACCACGGGCAGCGCATCGCTGAACGCGGCCGCCAACGTCGGCATCCTCAACGGCAGCACTATCGTGGTGGGCGACAAGTACACGATCCTCACGGCGGCAACCGGCGTCACCGGCTCGTTCAACCCGAGCGTCCGCTTCGGCGCCTTCACGGGCACGTTGAGCCAGGATCCCGATGACGTGTTTGTCACGTTCGCATTCAACCGGCTGGGTGCGCTGCTGCCGCCGGGCGCGCCGCAGAACGCCGCGAACGTGGCGAGCGCGATCGACAGCTTCACCAGCACCAACACTTCGTTGCCGCCGGGCTTTCAGACCCTGTTGAGCCTGCCGCCGCAACAACTCGTCAACGGTCTCCTTCAGCTCGACGGCGAGACCTCGACCGGCGCGCAGATCTCCGGCTTCCAGCTTATGAACCAATTCATGGCGCTGCTGCTCGATCCGTTCACCGAAGGGCGCGGTGACGGGGCCGGCCCGCTGTCGTTCGCGCCCGTCGACCGGCAGAATACGTTCACGCCGGAAGTCGCCAACGCCTACGCGTCGGTGCTCAAGGCGCCGCCCGCCCCTTCTTATGGCCCGTGGCGCGCCTGGGGCGCGGCCTACGGCGGCGCCGAGAACGTCAACGGCGCACCCACGACGGTCGGCAGCCACGACATCACGGCCCGCGCCGGCGGTTTCGCGGCGGGCCTCGACTACCGTGCCGCGCCCGATACGCGCTTCGGCTTTGCGCTCGCCGGTGCCGGCACCGGCTGGGACCTCGCGCAAGGTTTTGGGTCCGGCCACAGCGACGCCTTCCAGGCGGGTGTCTACGGCACGCATCAGTTCGGCCGCGCCTACGTGTCGGGCGCGCTTGCGTTCACCAACTTCTGGGCCTCGACCAAGCGCGTCGTGACGGTCGCGGGCGCCGACACGCTCGAGGCGAATTTCGACGCGCAGAGCTTTGGCGC
>DASXCK010000253.1:0-9136 GCA_036491235.1 Xanthobacteraceae bacterium
GCGTCGGCGCGCTTGCGGGCTGCACGAGCTCGCTGCCCGATTTCGGCCAGTTCAAAGTGCCGACGACGCGCAGCTTCCTGCCGGAGAACATGGATACATATGTGCCGCCGGCCTCGGCGCGCTCCGATCGGCCGGTGAGCCCCGGCGATCTCGTCGACGGGCAGGGCGCGTGCGCCGGGGGACCGTCCACGGTTGCGGCGGCCCCCGCCGCGCCGGCGGCTCCGGAGCCGGCCGAGGCCGAGCTCACGTCGCCCGCGAACGCGCCGGCCGGCGCCAATGCGGCACCTGCGCCGCCCGTGCTCGGCACCGTCGGTCTCGATATGACCGAATGCGAGGTCGTGCGGACGATCGGCCAGCCGCAATCGGTCAACATCAGCACCGGCGAGCGGGGGCAGCGCCAGGTGACCATGACTTACATGGGCAACGAGCGCGCCGGGACCTATGTGTTCAGGAACGGGCGCCTGAGCTCGCTCGAGCGCGGACCCGAGCCGCCGCCACCGCCGAAGGCGGAGAAGCCGAAAAAGAAAAAGCCGGTGGTGAAGAAAAAGCCGAAGCCGCCGCAGCAGCCGGCGACCTGAGGTCCTGCCCAGCGCGTTTGCCGCTCGTGGCGAAACAGCCGCCGCGACGCCATATTCGCGCGCGATAGTCACCGACTTGCCTTCGTCGGGGCGCGGTTTTGCATCCGGATCACCTATGACCAACACGATGACCACCATGCATTTCGATGTCGTGCGCGGCCCGCTTCGCGTCGCGCGCCGTGCCGCGGTCGCGCTGGCGATCGCCATCGCGGCCGTCAGCGTCGCGGGCGCGCCGACTGCCTGGGCGCAGCATCACGAGCATGCCGGGGCTCCGGCGGCCGGCGGTGCGCCGCCTCATACCGCGAGCGCGTCGGCGGAGCGCAAGCTGCCGGCTGACGCGACCACCGACCAGACGATCGAGCTGCCCGGACACGCCATTCATTTCCGGGCGACCGCAGGCTCGATCCCGCTCAACAAGGCGGACGACGGCACGCTTCTCGCGGAGATCGCGTACATCGCCTACGTAGTCCCGGGCGATGCGCCGCGACCGGTGACTTTCGTCTTCAACGGCGGCCCGGGGGCCGCATCGGCTTATCTCGACCTCGGCGCGATCGGCCCCTGGCGGCTGCCGCTTGCGCACTTCTCCATTTCCGAACCGCCCAAATTGATGCCGAACGCCGAAAGCTGGCTCGATTTCACCGATCTCGTGTTCATCGACCCGCCTGGCACCGGCTACAGCCGCATTGCCGCGAGCGGCGATGAGGGCCGCAAGCGTTTCTGGTCGGTCGACGGCGATGCCGAGGCGCTCGCGGTGGTCATACGCAAATGGATCGAGCAGGCCGGGCGGCAGCAGTCGCTCAAGTTCATCGCCGGCGAAAGCTACGGCGGCTTTCGCGCCCCGAAGGTGGCGCACGAGCTGAAGGATCAGGGCGTCGGCATCCGCGGCCTGGTGATGATCTCGCCGGTCATCGACTTTGCCAATCTCAGCACGTCCCGCCACATGCCGATGGGTTGGGTCAATCATCTTCCCTCGATGGCGGCGGCGGCGCTCGATGCCAAGGGACAATACAGCCGCGATGCATTGCGCGACGTCGAGCACTACGCGGCGGGCGACTATCTGCTCGATCTCCTCAAGGGCGAGCGTGATGCCGCCGCGGTCGCGCGCATCTCGGCGCGCGTTGCGGCCTACACGGGGCTCGATCCGGCGTTGGTGAAGCGGCTCGCAGGGCGCGTCGACGTCCCGACGTTTCAGCGCGAGCTGCACCGCGCGCAGGGGCTGATCGGCAGCAGCTATGATCCGAACGTGACCGCGTACGATCCCAATCCGACGGCGGCGACGACGAGCTATTCCGATCCGATCCTGGGGGGTACGCGCGCCCCGATCACGACGGCGATGACGGACCTCTATCAGCATGTCCTCAACTGGCGGGTCGACAGGCCCTATGAGCTGCTCAACGGGGAGGTCGGCAGGAATTGGTTCAAGGGCGGCGGCCTTCGCGCCCCGCAGGTGGTGGACGATCTGCGCGACGACCTCGCCGCCGACGGCAAGCTGCGCGTGCTGGTCGCGCATGGCGCGAACGATCTGGTCGCGCCGTATTTCGCTGATCAGCTGCTGCTCGCGCAATTGCCCGTCTACGGCTCGGCGGACCGCGTCAAGCTCGCGGTCTATGCCGGCGGCCACATGTTCTACGACCGCGACGAGTCGCGCCGTGCGCTGCACGCCGACGCCGCGGCGCTGGTCGCCGCCGCCAGCAAGCCGGCCGCGACAGGCGAATAGGCGCGTCGCGAGCAGGCGCGCGTCCGGACGGCAGCTACCCGGCGGCCGTCTCGTATTCCGCGCTCAACGCGAGCCACTGCTCCTCGGCGGCCGCAAGCGCGGCGGCCGCATCTGCGCGTTCCCGGGCGAGCGTCGCGACGCGCGCGGGATCGCGCGCATAGAGCTGCGGATCGGCGAGCGTTCGATCGATCTCGCCGACGCGGACCTGGAGCTTGCCCATGTCGGCTTCGATGGCGGTGATCCGCCGCTTGAGCGGCGCAAGCTCGGCGCGGCGCTCCGCGGCCGCGCGGCGCGCCTCGCTGCGGGGGCGCCGCGCGTCGGGCTTGCCGGCGCGCGCATTGTCATCGTCGCGCGTACGGCCGAGGACCAATAAGCGATAGTCGTCGAGATCACCGTCGAACGGCGTAACGGAGCCGTCGGCGACCAGCCAAAGGCGGTCGGCGCAGGCCTCCAGCAGATAGCGATCGTGCGATACCAAAATGACGGCGCCCGCAAACCCGTTGATCGACTCGACCAGGGCGGCGCGGCTGTCGACGTCGAGGTGGTTGGTCGGCTCGTCGAGCACGATGAGATGCGGCGCCTCGAAGCACGCCAGCCCGAACAGCAGCCGTGATTTTTCCCCGCCCGAAAGGTCGCGCACCGCCGTGTCGGCCTTCTCGCCCGGAAAGCCGATGGCGCCGGCGCGGGCGCGGATCTTTGCCACGGGCGCACCGCCCATCAGCGCGCGCACGTGGTCGTAGGCGCTTGCCGCGGGATCGAGCTCGTCGAGCTGATGCTGGGCGAAGTAGGCGACCTTCAGCCGGTCGGCGCGCGTGATGCGGCCTTCGCTCGGCGCCAGACGCCCGGCGATCAGCTTGGTGAGCGTCGATTTTCCGTTGCCGTTGGCGCCGAGGAGCGCGATGCGATCGTCGTTGTCGATGCGCAGCGTCAGGCGGCGCAGCACCGGCTTGCCGGGCTCGTAGGCGGCCGCGACGCCGTCGAAGGCGATGATCGGCGGCGACAGCAACCGCTCGGGATCCGGGATCGCGATCTCGCGCACCTCGTTGGCGACGACCGCGGCGGTCGGCTCGAGCTTGGCCAGCAACTTGAGGCGCGATTGCGCCTGACGCGCTTTCGTCGCCTTGGCGCGGAAGCGGTCGACGAACGCCATGATGCGCTTGCGCTCGGCCTCCTGCTTTTTCGCGAACTTCTGGTCTAGCGCCTGGCGCTCGCGGCGCTGGCGCTCGAACGCCGTGTAGCCGCCGCGATAGAAGGTGAGATGGCGGTTGTCGAGATGCAGGATCGAGTCGACCGCATTGTCGATCAGATCGCGGTCATGGCTGATCACGATCACGGTGCGCGGATAACGCGCGAGATGGTCCTCGAGCCAGAGCGTGCCTTCGAGATCGAGATAATTGGTCGGCTCATCGAGCAGCAGCAGGTCCGGCTCGGCAAACAGCACCGCCGCGAGCGCGACCCGCATGCGCCAGCCGCCGGAGAATTCGCGCACGGCGCGCTGCTGGTCGTGGTGCGAGAAGCCGAGGCCCGCCAGGATGCCGGCGGCGCGTGCCGGCGCGGCGTGCGCGCCGATGTCGGCAAGCCGCGTCTGGATCTCGGCAATGCGATGCGGATCCTGCGCGGCCTCGGCCTCGGCGAGGAGGGCGCCGCGCTCGCGGTCGGCTGCGAGCACGATGTCGATCAGGCTCTCGGGGCCGTCGGGCGCCTCCTGCGGCAGGCGGCCGATCCGCGCGCGCGGCGATAGCGTGATCGCGCCGTGCTCGGGCGCGATGTCGCCGGCGATGGCGCGAAACAGCGTGGATTTGCCGGTGCCATTGCGGCCGATCAGGCCGACGCGCGCGCCGTCCGGCACCTGGGCGGAGGCGTCTTCAAGCAGGGCGCGGCCCGCGATGCGCAGCGTGAGATCGTCGATGACGAGCATGCGCGCCCGTATTGGCGGCACGCGCGCGCGGACGCAAGTCCTGACGGCGGCCGATCGCGCGGGTCAAAACGCAGATCGGCCGATCACAGCCGCCGTTGATATCGCTCGCCTTTCCGGCTTTGTCTTGCTCGGGCTTCCGATCCCGTGCTGTCGCTCCTCGATCGACGTTGGCACCGAGCGATTGGGCGACCAGGGCCGTCACTGAAATCACTCGGTTTTCTGGCTTTGTTTTGTTCGCGTCGCCCGACGGGTGCTCTCGGTTGCTGGTAAATCGTGCCCGACGCGCATGCGATGTCGGTGCCGCGCATTCAGGCGCATTCCACCTTGCGGCATCCGCCCATATCGCGAAAGGCCGGGTAGGCGAAGAACATTTTCCCCGGAATCCGCGCGAATCTTTCCGCGATGGGCTGGCGCCGCCGACAGAGCCTAGCACGCTTGACCGCCGATTCGCGGGGCCGTACCAAAGCGGCGCTGGATGCTGCGATTTTCGCAATCGCTTTTCGTTTCCCTCTATCGACGGAATCCCTCGATGAAGATCGTGTGCTTCGACGACTATCGGCTGGGCGTGCTCAATGGTCCGGCGACGCTGGTGGACATCACGCCTGTGGTGCGCGACGCAGGGCAGGGCGATCCGCGTCTTTTGATCAACGCGGTGATCGAGAAGTTTGCGCATTATCGCGGCAAGATCGAGCAGGCCGTCGCCGGCGGCAAAGCCATCCCGCTCGAGTCCGTGAAGCTGCGTCCGCCGGTCCCGCGCCCCGGCAATATCGATTGCATGGCCGTGAACTACGTCGAGGAGATGTTTCCGAAGCCGCCGCCGATCAATGGCTTCCACAAGTCGCCGAACGCGATCATCGGTCCCGGCGAGACGATGGTTCTTCCCGACGTGCCCGCGACGATCTTCGAGGGCGAGGCGGAGCTGGCAGTCGTGATCGGGAAGCGGGCCGACAAGGTGGGCGCCGCCGATGCGATGAGCTACGTGTTCGGCTACGTCAATTTCATCGACGGCTCTGCCCGCGAGCTGCCGCCGCCCGGCAACACCTTCTATCAAGTGAAGTCACGCGAGACCTTCGCGCCGATCGGGCCCTATCTCGTCACGGCCGACGAGATCGCCGACCCGCACAAGCTGCAGGTCAAGCTGTGGGTGAACGGCGTCGTGAAGCAGGATTTCACGACGGCCGACATGGCCAACAAGATTCCGCGTTGCATCGAGTGGGTGTCTTCGATCCACCACCTCGATCCCGGCGACATCATTCCGACCGGCACCAACCATGGCGGACTCAATCCGTTCATGGACGGCGATGTGGTGGAGATGGAGATCGAGGGCCTGGGAAGGCTCAAGATTTCCGTTCGGGACGATCTCAAGCGGACCTGGGCACGCGAGACGCGCGTGGAGCGTCACCGCAAGAAGCTGCCGACGATATCGCCGCAGCTGACCGGAAAATACGCGCCGCCAAAGTCGGCGCAATAACCCGCGGTCGGTCCCTTCGCCTTCACCTGCGCGCTACCGCGGGAAAGTCGAGGCGCGCGCCGACGCCTTGGCGAAGGCGGCTTCGTCTAAGGCGGAGTACGTGGTCAGGCGGCGCGCACCGTCGTCAGGAAGCGCTCGACCTCGTCGCGCATGCGGTCCGACTGGCTCGCGAGTTGGGAGGCCGAGCGGAGCACCTGCGCGGCCGAGGAGCCGGTCTCGGTCGCCGCCGAGGTGACGACGCCGATGTTCTCGGCGACGTCGCGGGTGCCGGTCGCGGCGTCCTCGATGTTGCGCGACATCTTCTCGGTCGCCACCCGCTGGCGTTCGACGGCATCGGCCACCTTCGTCGAGATGGTGTTGATCTCGCCGATGGTCTTGCAGATGCCGGTGATCGCGCCGGCCGCGGCCTTCGTCTCGTCCTGGATCGCGGTAATCTGCGCGCGAATCTGGTCGGTCGCCTTCGCGGTCTGATCCGCGAGGCTCTTGACCTCGGCAGCCACCACCGCAAAGCCCTTGCCGGCCTCGCCGGCGCGCGCCGCCTCGATGGTCGCGTTGAGCGCGAGCAGGTTCGTCTGCGCCGCGATGTCGCCGATGAGCTTGAGGACGTCGCCGATGCGCTCGGCCGTTTCGGCCAGCGACATCACGGTTGCGTTCGTGCGGTCGCCGTCGGCGACCGCGCCGCTCGCAACTTGCGAGGCGTAGGACACGTGGCGGCCGATTTCATCGATCGCGGCGCCATACTCCTGCGAACTCGCCGAGATCGTCTCGACGTTGGCGCTGGCCTGCTGCGCCGCCATCGCGACGTTGGAGGCGCGGTCCGAGGTGTGGTCGGCCGTGGTCGTCATGGATTGCGCGGTCTCGCGCAACTCTTCGGCGGCCGACGAGACTGCATCGGTGACCTGCTTGATGCTCGCTTCGAAGCGGTCGGCGATCTGGATCGTGGCGCGCTGGCGTTCCGCCCGGTTGCGCTCCTCGCCGACGCGCTGCTCGTCGGCAAGCTCGCGTTCGCGCTGCTGCGCATCGGCCATGGCCGTGAGAACGCGGTCGTTGTTGGCGAGGAGGTGGGCGAGGTAAGCGGTGAGCCAGGTCAACACCGTCGCTTCCATGACGACGATCCCGGCATGCAGCACGACGCGCCACAAATTGGCGCCGTCGGGAAACACCGCATACGGCAAGAAGAAGTTGAGCCCGAGGTGGTGTACGGCGGTCAAGCCGGCGGCGAGGACGATGACCTGCCAATCGCAGAACGCCGTCAGCACCGCATAGGTCGCGAAATAGTACATGTGCACGTCGATCTGCATCGGCCCGTGCGAGAGCCAGACGAGCAGGGACACCATCATGACCTGCGCGACCGTGATGGTGTAGCGCGCCATCGCGCCGGTGCTGTCGGTGAGCCATACGAAGGTCGCGAGGCCTGCCGCAATGGCGCCCGTCGCCGGACCCGCCAGCCACTCGGTGCCGTTCGCCAGACCGACGATCAGCAGCACGGGAACGTGCAGCCACAGCCCGACGATGAAGAAGCGGGCGACCGCGGTGCGGAGCCTGTCGAGTGCATTTTGTTGCATGGTAGAAATTCCTACTGCTATCTGGCGGGGTCAGCCTGACCCGCAAGGCATCCACCGAACACATCCGGGTCGATTACCAGCCAGGCACCGGCTCCGTAGAGACGGCCGATCAGGCCAGGGGCATCGCTTCGCACCACAATGATCGAGTCGAACAATCCCCGCCGCACCACCAGCCCGTCCGCCTCGGCGACGTGGGCAATGACCCCGCCGCTGCTGGTCCATGGCGCGAAGACGGCCGCCACTTGCATGCCGTCGCGCGGATGAGCCTCAAGCCCCGCCATCGCCAGCACGCTGGCCGCGGCGAGACCGATAGCTGCCGTCATGGGTCGCGAAGGGCACAGCAATTCAAAATGCCGGATGGTGTTGCCCGCGGACGCGCGGCCGTAGCGTAACAATTCGCACTTACGGCGAGATTCGGCGAAAGCGGTAAAGGAACAATTTATTTGAGGGCATAGGCAGGGGTATGCCGCAAACGAAACAGTAGAAGCATGTTACGGCTCGGCAGAGACGCAGCATGCCGAAGGTGTAATATTTTTCAATTGCTAGCCTGAGATGCAAGCGGCGGCTCCATTGTCGTGGAAGCCGCCGCCTGAATGGCTTGTCGAAGGTTGCCGCCGCGATCAGGCGACGTCGAAGCGATCGGCGTTCATCACCTTGGTCCACGCGGCCACGAAGTCCTTCACGAACTTCTCCTTCGCGTCCGTGCACGCATAGACTTCCGCCAGTGCGCGCAGCTGCGAGTGCGAGCCGAAAATCAGGTCGACGCGGGTGCCGGTCCATTTGACCGCCCTCGTCTTCCGATCGCGCCCCTCGTAGACGCCGTTGGAGTCCGCCGGCTGCCATTCCGTGCCCATATCGAGCAGGTTGACGAAGAAGTCATTGGTCAGCGTACCGGGCGTCTTGGTGAAGACGCCGTGCTTGGCGTTGCCGGCATTGGCGCCGAGGACGCGCAAGCCGCCGACCAGGACCGTCATTTCCGGCCCGGTCAGCCGCAGCAGTTGCGCCCGATCGACCATGGCCTCTTCGGGCGCCATGAATTGCCGCTTCCCGCCGATATAGTTGCGGAAGGCGTCGGCGCGCGGCTCGAGCGGTGCAAAGGAGTCGACATCGGTCTGTTCCTGTGACGCATCGGCGCGTCCCGGCGTGAACGGAACCTTCACATCGGTCCCGCCGTCCTTCGCGGCTTTCTCGATTGCCGCGCACCCGCCGAGCACGATCAGATCGGCAAGCGATACCTTCTTGCCGGCCTCCTTTTGAATCGCCTCGAGCTTGCCGAGAACGGTCTTGAGCTGCGCCGGCTGGTTGACCTCCCAGTCTTTCTGCGGCGCGAGGCGAATGCGCGCGCCGTTCGCGCCGCCGCGCTTGTCCGAGCCGCGGAAGGTCGAGGCCGAGGCCCACGCGGTCGCGACCAGCTCCGACACCGACAGGCCGGAGGCGAGAATCTTGGCCTTCAACGCCGCAATGTCCTGCTCGCCGATCAGCGGATGATTCGCCGCCGGGACCGGATCCTGCCAGATCAGCGTCTCCTTCGGGACAAGCGGCCCGAGATAACGCCGGATCGGGCCCATGTCGCGGTGGGTGAGCTTGAACCACGCACGCGCAAAGGCATCCGCGAACTGGTCCGGATGCTCATAGAAGCGACGCGAAATCTTCTCGTAGGCCGGGTCGAAGCGCAGCGACAGATCCGTCGTCAGCATGGTCGGCACATGCTTCTTCGACTTGTCGAATGCGTCCGGCACGGTGGCCGCGGCACCTTTCGCCTTCCACTGCTGCGCGCCGGCGGGGCTCTTCGTCAGCTCCCATTCGTTTTCGAACAGGTTCTTGAAGAAGTTGTTGCTCCACTTGGTCGGCGACTGCGACCAGGTGACTTCCGGGCCGCCCGTGATG
>DASXCK010000254.1:0-2403 GCA_036491235.1 Xanthobacteraceae bacterium
GTGACCCAGAGATGCTCGCGCATGTACTCGGACGGCGCGCGCTTGAGATGCGGGACCTCGTCGCGCATGCGCTTCCAGTTGCGGTCGAGCCGCCAGCCGAGCGCCGGCAGCCAACCGAAGCCCGACTCGATCAGCACGACCTTGAGGTCGCGGTAGCGCTCGAACACGCCTTCCATGAGGAAGCTCGTGATCAGGGCCTGCGACGAGGTCGCGTGCTCGGTCATCTCCTCGATGTAGAACGACGGCCAGCCCGTGTTGGTCGCGGCCCAGCCCGAATAGCCGAACACGTGGATGCCGACGGGCAGCCCGGCCTCGACGGCGGCCTCGTAGATCGGCCAATAGCGCCGGCGGCCGAGCGCCTCGGCGGTGCGGCTCAGCATGAACACCTGGGCGAATTCTTTTCGTCCGGCGCAGCGCTTGATCTCGCGCGTGGCCGCCGGGCCGTCCTCGTAGGGCACGCAGATCGAGGCACGCAGGCGCGGCTCGCGGCCGACCCAGAACTCGGCCTGCGCCTCGTTGGCGGCAGTCGCCATGGCGGCGCTGAAGTCGGGGTTCTGCTCGCCGAGCCCGCTCGGCGAGAGCGGGGTCATGATGGCGTGACCGATGCCGTAGAAATCCAGATGCTGCTGGCGCAGAAAATCGAGATCGCTCGCCGGCAGCCCGCCCGTCGGCGGCCAGGCGTCGCGGCGCGCCGCCTGCGGCGCTGCCTTGGGAAACGGATAGCCTTTCACATAGGCATGGCGCTGGCGGATGCCGTAGGTCTGCAGGTACTGCCACCAGCGATCGCTGAGATGCGGCTTGAGCTGTTCCAGCCCGAGCTTGGGATGCAGATCGCAGTCGACGATCTCGACCTTGGATTTCTGTGCCCGCAGCGGGGCCCTGAGCTCCATGTTCATGGCCGGCTCTCCTTGCTGAGGAATATACGCCGATCGGGACGATTCCGACAGATGGCCAAAGAGAACCGCCTCTCGCCCCGGGCGCGGTGCAGGACGGCGTGACGCATCGCAGAACCAGGCACGCGCTCGGTCGCCGCGGAACTTTTCGGCGGCAAATCCGCCCGGTTTGTGTAGAAAAGAACCCCGCCGCCCGCGCCTGTCCCGGCATGCGCAAATCAAAGACCATCAAGTCCCAAGGAGCATCTCATGGCCGACAACTTTGCCGCCATCCGCGAGGAGCTTTCGCTCGCCAACCGCATCCTCGCGCATGAGGGCATCGTCGATGCCTTCGGCCACATCAGCGTGCGCCACCCGACCGATCCCAATCGCTTTCTCATCTCCAGGCACCGCGCGCCCGAGCTGGTCGCACCGTCGGACATCCTCGAATACACGCTCGACACCGAGCCGGTGCATCCGACCACCTGGCGGCATTACGGCGAGCGCGTGATCCACGGCTGCATCTACCAGGCACGGCCCGACGTGATGGCGGTGTGCCATCACCATGCGCCGTCGATCATGCCGTACGCGATCTCGCGCGCCGCGCTGGTGCCGGTCTATCACCTCGCCGGCAGTATGGGCGCGCGGGTGCCCTTCTGGGACAGCCGCGACGAGTTCGGCTCGACCGCGCTGGTGCTGGTGAAGCCCGAGGAAGGCCACTCGCTCGCCAAGGCGCTGGGCCAGGGCTGGATGGTGCTGATGGGCCGCCACGGCGCGACCACGGCCGGCACCTCGATCCGCCAATGCGTCTTCCGCACCATCTTCTCGTGCAAGAACGCCGAGCTGCAAACGCAGGCGCGGCTGCTCGGCCACGTCGAGCCGCTCGACGCGCAGGAGGTCGAGCTCGCCGGCGCGTACAATCTGCGGCCAGGTCCGCAGGAACGGGCATGGGATTATTGGGTGAAGCGCACGCTCGACGCCGAGGCGGTGGTGGCGGCCGCGAAGGCTGCGGGCTCGGCGAAGCCGGTGCGTGCGGCGGCGGCGAAGCCTGCGAAGGCGAGCAAGAGGGCGAAGAAGCCGGCCGCGAAGGGCAAGGGCGGCAGGCGTTGAAGGCGCATTGACGCGGCGCGCGGCGGCGGGGCAAGACTTCGCCAACCCGTCATGGCCGGGCTTGTCCCGGCCATCCACGTCTTACTTCGATGTCGACGCCGCAAGACGTGGATGCCCGCATCCGCGGGCATGACGATGGAAACGAGTGAGAAATCGCCATGGACAACGTCACCATTCCGGCGCTGCAGCAGATGAAGCGCGACGGCAAGAAGAGCGTCGGCGTGGTGGCGTGGGACTTTCCGCTGGCGCGCATCGCAGACCGCGCCGGCGTCGATTTTATCTCGATCGGCGACTCGGTCGGCGTCAACCTGTGGGGGCACGCCAATCCGCTCGAGGTGACGCTCGACGAGATACTCGTCGTCTGCAAGGCGGTGCGTCGCGGCACGACGCGCGCGCTGGTGAGCTGCGATCTTCCGTTCGG
>DASXCK010000255.1:0-1606 GCA_036491235.1 Xanthobacteraceae bacterium
CGACAGCGCCGGATCGATCAGTTCGATGTCCTCGACGGTGGAGACGAGCGCCTTGCCTTCTACCCAGGCTTCGTCCTCCGCCACCGTGTGCGGCTCGACGCCTTCCGGCGCATCGCCGGGATCGAGATCGGCGACACGCGCCCGCTCGGGCGACTTGGGCAAAAATTGCAGCATGATGCCGCCGGCGCGCCAGCTGTGGCTGGGGCCGCCGGCGCCCGCGCGCAATTCCTCGGCGACCGCGAGGCGCACGCGCGTCGGGATCTGCTCGGAGCGGCGGAAATATTCGTGCGCGGCGTCTTCCAGCGAGCCGCCTTCGAGCGCCACCAGGCCCTGGTAGCGGCTCATGTCGGCGCCCTGGTCGATGGTCATGGCGAGGTGGCCCTTGCCGAGCAGCTGGCCGGCGTCGGTCTTGCCGGCGGCAATCGCCTCGGCGACGCGGCTTTTGTCGAAGCGCGCACAGGCGCGCACCTTGCCCGGCGTGGTGAAGTCCACCACCAGCATGCGCACCGGGCCGTCGGTCTGCGTCTGCAGGATGAAGCGGCCGTCGATCTTGAGCGCCGAGCCGAGCATGACGGTGAGCACGACCGCCTCGCCCACCAGCTTGGCGATCGGCTGCGGATAATCGTGCCGTTCCAGGATTTCGTCGATCACCGGGCCGAGCCGCACCACGCGGCCGCGCAGGTCGAGCTTGGCGACCTCGAAGGGGGTGACAATATCGTCGGTGGGGGTGGCCGAGGGGGCGCGGAACGGGACGGCGATGTCGGGATTGGTGTTCGGATCGGTCATGAGGCCTATCTAGCGTTCATCCGTTCGATTGCGAGCCCCCGCCCTTCCCACTTTCACCCGACTTTCACCCGTCAGCGTGCAGACACCAAGCCAACAGGCCCTTCTGCGCATGCAGCCGGTTCTCGGCCTCGTCGAACACCACCGATTGCGGGCCGTCGATCACCTCGTCGGTGACCTCCTCGCCGCGATGCGCCGGCAGGCAATGCATGAAGATGGCGTCGGGCTTGGCCTTGGACATCAGCCGGGCGTTGACCTGATAGCGCTTGAGCACGTTGTGGCGATGCTTGCCGTCGCGGTCGCCCATCGACACCCAGGTGTCGGTGACGACGCAATCGGCGTCTTTCACGGCGGCTTCCGGATCCTCGCCGATTTTGATGGCGGCGCCGGACGACTTCACCCAGTCCATCAGCCACTTTTTCGGCTTGAGCTCGCTGGGCGCAGCGACGTTGAGGCGGAAATCGAAGCGCTCGGCCGCATGCATCCAGGAGGTCAGCACGTTGTTGGCATCGCCGGTCCAGGCGACCGTGCGGCCGCGGATCGGGCCCTTGTGCTCCTCGAAGGTCATGACGTCGGCCAGAACCTGGCAGGGATGCGAACGCCGCGTCAGCCCGTTGATCACCGGGATCGTGGCATTCTCGGCGATTTCGGCGACAGCTTCATGGTTGAGGATGCGGATCATGATGGCATCGACGTAACGCGACAGCACGCGCGCAGTGTCGGCGAGCGTTTCGCCGCGGCCGAGCTGCATCTCCTCGGCGGTCAAGGTGATGGATTCGCCGCCGAGCTGACGCATAGCGACGTCGAAGGAGACGCGCGTGCG
>DASXCK010000256.1:0-2989 GCA_036491235.1 Xanthobacteraceae bacterium
CCGCGCCGACGACGTGGCGGCCTCCGCTGCGTTCCGCAAAGCCTACGAGTCGTACCCCAATGTGGTCAGCGCCGAGGACCAGCCGTGGGAGAAATGCCCCGACGGCCTGATCAAGCATCTCGTGCACAACTCGATGCAGACGCGCGAGCAGTGCGTCGAGGCCTACATGCAGTTCCTGAAAGCCGGCGAGCGCTCCGGCAAGCATCGCCACATGTGGGAGGAGGTGCTGTTCGTGCTCGAAGGCTCGGGCTACGACCTGCACTGGGACCTCAAGTTCGACTGCCTCGACGCGTTCGAGTGGGAATGGACCCCGGAGCCGCGCAAGTTCGAGTGGGAGCGTGGCGATTTCATCTACGTCCCGCCGTTCACCGTCCACCAGCATTTCAACTCGCACGCGACCAGCGAGGCGCGGCTGATCGTGATCTCCAACCGCATGGTCAAGGAGATGGGCTTCGACTGGTTCGACCAGATCGAGAACGCGCCGGGGTATTGATCTTGCTCCTCCCTCATGGTGAGGAGCGGCGCGCAGCGCCGCGTCTCGAACCATGGGCCAGGAGTGCAGGTAGCGTCGCTTGCGTCCGCGGCCCATCCTTCGAGACGCGAGGCCTTGGGTCTCGCTCTTCAGGATGAGGCGGAGCAAGCATCGTGAGGACTTCGAACGATGCTTGATAAAGCCGAGGGCATGGCAACATCGCCGACCGACTCAGCTGGCCCGCCGCGCGATTTCCAGGAGCACCTGGCGCGGCTCGAGGCGCGCGGGCTGCTCACGCGCATCGACCGGCCGATCAACAAGGACACCGAGCTGCATCCGCTCGCGCGCTGGCAGTTCCAGGGCGGCCTGCCCGAGCAGGAGCGTCGCGCCTTCCTGTTCACCAATGTGGTCGATTCGTCGGGCCACCGTTACGACATGCCGGTCGCGGTCGGCGCGCTGGCGGCCAACGAAGACATCTATGCGGCCGGCATGGGTCGGGCCGTGGAAGAGATCGGCACCGCGTGGACCGAGGCGGTGGCGCATCCGGTCGCGCCGGTGCACGTCGCGTCGCCGCCATGCCAGGAGGTCGTCATCACCGGGGACGACCTGCGCGGCCCGGGCAAAGGGCTTGCCGCACTGCCGGTGCCTGTTTCGACGCCGGGCTTCGACGCGGCGCCGTATCTGACCGCGACACTCGCGGTCACGCATGACCCCGACACGCGCGTCCGCAACATGGGTACGTATCGGGCACAGCTCAAGGCGAGCGACCGCCTCGGCGTGCGTATGGCCTCGCGCATCGGCGGTGCGGGCGGCTATCAGCATTGGCTCAAGCATCGCAAGATGAAAACGCCGATGCCGTGCGCGATCGTGGTCGGGGCCGCGCCGGTCGTTGTGTTCACGGGTCCGCAGAAGCTCGCGCTCGATTGCGACGAGATGGGTGTCGCGGGCGCACTCGCGGGCGCACCTGTTCGCGTCGCACGCTGTGTGACCATCGACTGCGAGATACCCGCGGACGCCGAGATCGTGATCGAAGGGCTGATCGATCCGGAAATGCTCGAGCCGGAAGGCCCGTTCGGCGAGAGCCACGGGCACGTCGCGCTCGAGGATTTCAACATGTCGATGCAGGTGACTGCAATCACGCATCGGCGATCGGCGGTGTTCTGCTCGATCGTGAGCCAGGTGACGCCGAGCGAGTCGAGCGTGATCAAGCGCGTCGCCTACGAGCCGATGTTTCTCGCGCACCTGCGCGACCAGCTCGGGATCAAGGGCATCCGGCGCGTCGCACTGCACGAGCCGCTGAGCAACATCCGCCCGGTGATCTTTTTGCAGTTCGCGCCGGGCGTCGCGCGCACCGAGGTGTGGCGTGGCTTGCGCGGCGCGGCCGCGTTGCGCGCCGACTGCGGCAAGATCGTCATCGCGGTGAGCGACGATATCGATCCGACCAATGCGGATGCGATCTTCTGGTCGCTCGCCTACCGCGCCAATCTCGGCGAAGACCTGCAGGTCGCGCCCTATCGCTCGGGCGGGCACGGGCCGAAATCGGGCGGCGGCCGCAAAGGCGACGCGACGCTGATGATCGATGCCACCGCCAAGGGGCCGATGCCGCCGCTCGCGCTGCCGGCGCGCGAATACATGGAAGGGGCGCGCCGCATCTGGGAGGAGCTGGGCCTGCCGCGCCTCGCGCCGCGCCCGCCCTGGCACGGTTATTCGCTCGGCGACTGGGATGCGGCCTGGGACGTCTTCGCGCAGCGCGCGGTCGACGGCACCTGGGCGCAGAGCGGCCACGACACTTTCGCGCGCCGTCGCGGCGGGCTGACGCCCGAGACGCCGACGCGCGAGGTGGAGAAGGACGGCAAATAAGACGATCCGTCAGGGCCGGGCCTGTCCCGGCCATCCACGCCTTTCTTGCCGAACTGTCGAAAGGAAGACATGGATGACCGGGACAAGCCCGGGCATGACGAATGACTACGCCGCCGCGGACTTCTTCCCGATTGCCGCGTTCACCCGCGGCATCACCTCTTCGGCCATCAGCTGCATCGAGCGCTTGGCGAGATCCGGGTCGACCCAGTCCATGCCGCCATAGACGAGCTCGCCGAAATCGCCGACCTCTTCGCGCAGCGCCAGGATCTGGTCGACCACCTTGTTGACCGTGCCATGGATGACGAGGTTGTCGAGAATGAAATCCTGGGTGATCTCACTGTCAGGCTGCTCGCGATGCGCCTTGAAGACGAACAGCCGCTTGCTGCGGATCAGCTTCGAGTGCATCTGGCTGTAATAGAAACGGTAGGGGCTTGCGGCATCGCTCTTGCCGTAACGTTCCGCCGTCTTGTCGTCGTCGGCGACGAACACCGTGCGGGCGACGCGCCAGTCGTCGGCCTTCGCTTCCGCGCCGACCTCGGCCTTGCCCTTGGCGTAATTCGCCCAGTGCGACTTGAGGTGCTGCGCGAGCAGAAAGTTCGCCGACAGCGGGTGGAAGTCGCGCTTGCCCATGAGCACGACGCCGGGCGAGAACGGCGA
>DASXCK010000257.1:0-10065 GCA_036491235.1 Xanthobacteraceae bacterium
CCAACCCTCGGGCCGCGGTGGGGAGTGGCTCGTTGCATGAATCCGGGTGGGCGACGAAGCAACATCAGCGGCGAAGCGCGCCCGAAACGGCTTCTTTCGTTACGCCCTTGACGTTGTCGACGGGTTTGACCATTGTGCCGCGCCATGAACGGCCTTTTCCGCATCGCCGGCATTTGCCGGAAGATTATTCGCTAGCGCTCCACGCTGGCTGCGGCCGTCTTTTCTCCAGTCGAGACAGCAAGACGCCCGGTCAGCGGACCGAGGTGTAGGTATGGACTTGCGGCTCTACGATACGCTGACGCGCGAGAAGCGGGATTTCGTTCCGCTCGATCCGGCACGTGTGCGCATCTATGTTTGCGGACCGACCGTCTACGACTTCGCGCATATCGGCAACGCACGTCCGGTCATCGTCTTCGACGTGCTGTTTCGTCTGTTGCGGCACCTCTATGGCGAGGATCACGTCAAATACGTGCGCAACATCACGGACGTCGATGACAAGATCAACAAGCGCGCCGCTGAACGCGGCATCTCGATCCGCGACCTGACCGAGACGACCTACCAGAACTTCAAGCAGGACGTGGCGGCCCTCGGCTGCCTGCCGCCGACCGTGGAGCCGCGCGCGACCGAACACATCGAGGAGATGAAGACGCTGATCGAGCGCCTGATCGCATCCGGCAACGCCTATGCGGCCGACGATCATGTGCTCTTCAGCGTGCCCACGATGCCGGACTACGGCAAGCTCGCACGCCGCTCGCTCGACGAGATGATGGCGGGTGCGCGCGTCGACGTCGCGCCCTACAAGCGCGACCCGATGGATTTCGTGCTGTGGAAGCCGTCGAAGCCCGGCGAGCCTTCATGGGAATCGCCGGCCGGCATCAAAACGCCGGGGCGGCCGGGCTGGCACATCGAATGCTCCGCCATGTCGTGGAAGCACCTCGGTGAGGCCTTCGACATCCATGGCGGCGGCATCGATCTCATGTTTCCGCACCACGAGAACGAGATCGCCCAGTCGCGCTCCGCGTTCCATACGCCCATGATGGCGAATTACTGGATGCATAACGGCTTCCTCCAGCTCGACGGGGAGAAGATGTCGAAGAGCCTGGGCAACATCTCGCCGATCCGCGAGGTGCTGGGCGAGTGGCCGGGCGAGGCGATCCGGCTCGCGATGCTGCAGACACATTATCGCCAGCCGCTCAATTGGGGCGACACCGGCTTGAGCGAAGCCAAGCGTACGCTCGATCACTGGTACCAGCTCACGGCAGACGTGGAGCCCGGCATGCTGTGCGCCGACGTGGTCGATGCCCTCGCCGACGATCTCAACACGCCGAAGGCGCTGGCCGCCTTTCACGAGCTGCGCAGCGAGGCCGCGAAAGGATCGGAGGGCGCCGGCGCCTGCCTCAAGGCGAGCGCGCAGCTCATGGGCCTGCTCCAGCACGATGCCACGAAGTGGGTCGCGTGGCGGCCGTCATCCGTCACCATCGACGACGCGAGGGTCGAAAGCCTCATCGCGGCGCGCAATGCGGCCCGCAAGGCGAAGGACTTCAAGGAAGCCGATCGCATCCGCGGCGAGCTCACCGGCCAGGGTATCGAGCTCGAGGACAAGAAGGACGGCACCACGACGTGGAGGGTGAAGCGATGAAGGAGCGCCTTTATCTCTTCGATACCACGCTGCGCGACGGCGCGCAGACGAACGGCGTCGACTTCACGCTCGCCGACAAGCTCGCCATCACCAAGCTGCTCGACGATCTCGGCATCGACTATGTCGAGGGCGGTTATCCGGGCGCGAACCTCACCGACACGGAGCTGTTCGCCGAGGATCGCAAGCTCAAGACCGCGACGTTCACGGCCTTCGGAATGACGCGGCGGCCGGGGCGCTCGGCATCGAATGACCCGGGCCTTGTCGCGCTGCTCGACGCCGAGGCGGACGCCATCTGCTTCGTCGCGAAATCGTGGGACTACCACGTGCGGGTGGCGCTCGAGACGACGCTCGAGGAGAACCTCGCCTCGATCCGCGACAGCGTGACCGCCGCGAAGGCCAAAGGCCGCGAGGTGCTGCTCGACTGCGAGCATTTCTTCGACGGCTACAAGGCCAACCCGGACTACGCGCTCGCATGCGCGCGCACCGCCTACGAGGCGGGCGCCCGCTGGGTCGTGCTGTGCGACACCAATGGCGGCACGCTGCCGCACGAGATCGAGACCATCGTCGGCGCGGTGGTTGCCGCGGTCCCGGGCGGCCATGTCGGCATCCATGCCCACAATGACACCGAGCAAGCGGTGGCCAACTCGCTCGCGGCCGTGCGCGCGGGCGCGCGGCAAATCCAGGGCACGCTCAACGGCCTGGGCGAGCGCTGCGGCAACGCCAACCTCGTTTCGCTCATCCCGACACTTAAACTCAAGCCGGATTTCGCCGACCAGTTCGAGATCGGCGTGCCGGACGATCGGCTCAAGTCGCTGCTGCACGTCTCGCGCACGCTCGACGAAATGCTCAACCGCGCCCCCAACCGCCACGCGCCCTATGTGGGTGAGAGCGCGTTCGCGACCAAGGCGGGCATCCACGCCTCTGCAATCCTCAAGGATCCCGCGACCTACGAGCACGTGCGGCCCGAAACGGTCGGCAACCGCCGCCGCGTGTTGGTGTCAGACCAGGCCGGCAAGTCGAACCTGTTGGCCGAGCTCGATCGCAGCGGCCTCATCGGCGAGCTCGAAGGGCTCGGCATCACGATCGCGCGGGACGATCCGCGCATCGCGCGCCTGCTCGAGGAGGTGAAGGCGCGCGAGGCGAAGGGCTATTCCTACGAGAACGCGCAGGCCTCGTTCGAGCTCCTGGCGCGCCGCTTCCTCGACACCGTTCCGGCCTATTTCGAGGTGAAGAGGTTCGACGTGAACGTCGAGCAGCGCATCAGCGCCTTGGGCGAGCGCGTGACCGTCACGCTCGCGGTCGTCAAGGTCGCGGTCGACGGCAACGACCTGATCTCCGCGGCGGAAGGCAACGGTCCCGTCAACGCGCTCGACCTCGCGCTGCGCAAGGACCTCGGCAAGTACCAGAAATACATCGAGGGCCTCGACCTCACCGATTTCCGCGTGCGCATCCTTGACGGCGGCACCGAGGCGATCACTCGCGTGCTGATCGAGAGTCGAGACGAGAGCGGCGAGCGCTGGACCACCGTCGGTGTCTCGCGCAATATCATCGACGCCTCTTTCCAGGCGCTGATGGATTCGATCGTGTATAAGTTGGTGAAGTCCGGTGCGCCGGGGTAGGGGATAGTCCGGCCGGCAAGGATCCCGGCCGGAGCGGGCGAGAGCCGTATGTCCAAGTTTTGGTCGTTTCTGAGCCGGCAGCAGCAGCCGTCTTCCGCACAACCGTCCACGACATCGCCGTACAGCGCCCGGAAGCGTGTGACCGGCGGCCTCGACGAGCGAGTCATCGCGCTCATCAAGCGCGAATATCCGGCTTTCTCGCTCTCCGACATGCACAAGCCGTTCGATGATCTCGGCATCGACAGCGTCGGGATGCTGATGCTCCACACGGCCGTCGAGGAAGCGACGAACAACACCTTCGACCGGCGTCAATGGGATGACATCGTTACGCCGGCGGATCTCGTGGGCGCGCTGGGCGCTGTGGCCGGGGAAAGGCCGCGGCATGCAAGCGAGACCACGGCCAACCGGCGCAGCTACGAGCTGAACATGCCGCAAATGGCGCTCGGCGGTCTGTCGGAACACTGGCTATTCAAAGAGCTCGGCGACATGCATTGGAGCACCCTGACCAAGGCATTCGCGTGCCCGTCGCATCTGCTGCGAGACGAAGCGGGTGAGCGCATCTATGCGACTTTCACGCGGATTCAATTGGAGTCCACCTGTCCGATTGCCGACTTCGAGGAGAACGAGACGGTTGGTCTCGATATCTCGGTATCGCGCCATGGCGCGGGAATGTTCTTCGGCGAGGCGGCGCTCGCGGGGGCGTCGGAATCGATCGACGCGAAGCTGATGTCGTCGTTCTCGAAATTCGGGCAGGGCGCCTCCAACATGTCCCTGCTCAAAGGGCTGCCCGAGATCCCGCCCGATTTTGCCATTCCGGCCGTCATCGAGTTCCCGCGATTCGGCCAGGACTATCGAACGCGCCGTTCGCAGGTCCTGCCGGCGGCGATTTTCGAATGCGAATACGAGATCATCCCAGCCTACGATATCAACGGCGTCGGGCTTTTGTATTTTGCCGCTTACCCGATCATCAATGACATCTGTGCGTCCCGCCATGCTGGCCGATCGCTGATGATGGACTTCAGCACGGTGCGCCGCGACGTATTCTATTTCGCCAACAGCGATCCGCACGAGACGCTGATTTATCGGATTCATGAGTGGTGCGCCGACGAAGCCTCGATCGACATGGCGGCATCGATCTGCCGCAAGAGCGACGGCAACGTGATCGCGCACGTCCTCACCCGGAAGGTCCGCCCACGACGTGCGGCTCGCGCCCGGTAGCGCAAGTCGTCGGCCGCACCGCCTCAGAATTGGAAATAAATGAAATTGAGCGGCGGACCTTGGCCGACTTCGAGCACGCAATAGGCCGCGAGTGCCCCCACGGCCCAGGCGAGAGCCGGGCGCGGCTTTTGGAGCTTGTCCTTCAATTCGTGCGCCGAGGGCAGCAGCGTGCTGGCCATTGCGGCAACGATGAGCAATCCGACGTTGTCGAGCCGGCCGCCCAGGCCGTGCAAGCCGCAGAGCGACTGCAGGATCGAACCTGCGACGGAAAAGCTGTCGGCGCGAAATAGCGCCCAGCTTGCCAGCACGAACAACATGGTGAGCGCCCATCCGGCTGGGTCCGGCAACGGTCGCCCGACCCGTTGCCAGATGGCGCAAACAACGAGGCCCACGCCGTGCCATAGGCCCCACGCGACATACGTCCAGCCGGCGCCGTGCCAGAGTCCGCACAGGCTCATCGATACGAGGATCGCCGACATCGCCCGCGGGCGGCCACGCGGAATGTAACGCAGCACGCCGGCGCGACTGCTGCCCAGCGGAACGAACAGATAGTCGCGGATGAAGTTCGAGAGCGTGATGTGCCAGCGCCGCCAGAAGTCGGCGATGCTCGAGGCGAGATAAGGCCGGCGGAAGTTCTCCGGCAGGATCAGCCCGAAGATGAGGGCGGAGCCGATGGCCATTTCGGTATAGGCGGAAAAATCCAGGAAGAGCTGGAACGCGAACCCAAAGATGGCGGTCCAAGCCTGGCCGAAATCGAGCGGATGCAGCTTGGCGGCGTGGAACAAAGTGTCGACGGTCGGGGCCAGCGCGTCGGCGAGCAGAACCTTCTTGGCAAATCCCATCGTGAAGATCGCGAGGCCGCGTCCGATCCGCCCGGACACGCCCTCGCGCAACGGATCGAGCGCGAATTGGGGAATGAGCTCGTTGTGGCGCACGATCGGTCCCGCGATCAGGTGGGGATACAGCAAGATGAACAACGCAAAGGGGCGAAAAGGAAAGAGCTGCGCCTGGCCCCGCATGCGGTCGACCAGATACGAAATGAGCTGGAACGTGAAGAAACTTATTCCGATCGGCAGCACGATGCTCACGGACGGGATTGCAATCCCAGCCGCGGCCCCGACGCTGACAAGCGCGAAATTGAGATACTTGAACGTCCCGAGCGAGGCGAGATTGACCACCACGCCGGCGTGGAGAAAGCCGGAAAGGCCGCTGCGCCCGTGCGCATGGCTCAAGGCCCACGTGACGGTGATCTGCGCGACGGGAAGCACGAGGAAGCGCCAATCCCACCACGCGTAGAAGACGAGCGAGGCGGCGATCAGGACCCATTGCCTGAGCACCAACGAGCGCGCCGAAAGATAATAGGCGGCAGCCACGAGGGGCAGGAAGATGAGCACATATCCCTGCGACTGGAAGAGCATGCGATGCCAAAGATCGTGCGGTTACCGCAGTCGCATCGCAAACCGCGGTGCGGCTACGGTCGCGGACGGTGTCGTGGCCTCGGGTCGGGATCGGATCGACTGCAGGCGCTCGCCAGTGTCGGCTCTCATCTTGCCAATGCTCCCCCCGTGACGGCGACCATCGAGGCGATCCGCACATATCGTAAAGACCGACGGTTATTGTCAACGGCCTATAAGGGCAGAAATCGCCAACCATGCGGAAGCCGCCGGCCGGAAGGGGGTCGGGGAGCACTGGACCAGGCTCGCGGTCTCGCCCAATATCATCGGCGCCTCGTTCCTGCAGCGGTCCATGCGGCCTACCCGAAACCCTTTCGATGATTGACCACGTCTCCATCGCGGTGCGCGACCTTGAGCGGGCTTCCGCCTTCTACGAGGCCGTCCTCGCGCGCCTGGGCTATTCCATGCTCGATGCGCGCCCTAAGACTGTCGGATTCGGCAAGCGCTATTCTGAGCTCTGGCTCAATTGTCGGCCCGACATGTTCGTTCTGCCGTCGGACAGCGGCGGGCAAAACAACGGCGTCCATGTCTGCCTGCGCGCGCCGACCACCGCAGCCGTCGACGGATTCCACGCGGCCGCGCTTGCGGCCGGCGGCGCCTCGGACGGCGCGCCCGGCCTGCGGCCGCATCACGGCGAGGGCTATTATGCAGCCTTCATCCGTGATCCCGACGGAAACCGCATCGAGGCGGTGACATTTATCGCGCAGGTTCCGTAGCGTCCCCAAGCACGGTCCCGCGCGCGCCGCGGGGCGATGCCGGTCGGTGCACGCGAGCCTTGATCGCCGCGGCGATATCGCGGATAGCTGACTTGAAGCGCACGGGCCATTGCAGTGTCCAGCCGCAGCACGGATTTTCGGTCTTCGACGCCCAGCTTGCCGCGGGGCGAGCTCGGCCCGATGCCTATTCCGGGCTGGGTCTGGCATCGTTTCGTTGTGCGCTTCGCGGGCGGGTTTTTCGCCGTGCTCGGCATTTGGCTTGCAGCGATCGTCCTGATCGATCCCTACGACACCGGGTACTTCCCGTCGCCCATCGGAGCCGGGGTCGTCGACCAGAATGACACGACCTCCGCCGTCGGGCGCGGGCGTGATGGCCGGTTCAATGCCGCGACCTTCGGCAATTCGCATGGCCTCTTGATCGATCCGGCGCGCCTCTCGCCGGCGACGGGTCTCAGCTTCGTGCAACTCACCACGCTCGGCTCGGGTCCGCGCGAGCAATTGACGGTGATACATTATTTCGTGCGGCGGCACGCCAACGCAGCCGCGCTGGTCCTGGTGGCGGACCAAGGGTGGTGCACGCACGATCCGACCCTTCTCAACCCGTGGAAGGGCGAGAGTTACAGTTTTCCGCATTGGCTTTACGGCGACAGCCGGCTGCGCTATCTCGCGAACATGCTGAGCGCACGCCCGTTCGGGCTGATGCGGCGGCGCATCCTCTTCGCCATGGGACGGCTCGGGGCCGTTGATCCCGCAGGGGTGGCCGCGTACCCGGCAAGTTGGAACGGCGCGCAAGCACCGATACCGACGCGTGAACCGAGCATTCCGTTGAACGGATCGCCGACGCAGATTTCCACCGAATTTCCCGCCATCGATCAACTCGAGGCACTGCTCGCGGCGACGCCTCCCGACATCGCGGTCGTAGTAATCATGCCGCCAATCTACTATCGGTTGCTGCCGGATCGGCAAACGGTCCAGTCGGTGGAGCTTGCGGGTTGCAAGGCGCGGTTGGCGAGCGCCCTGGCGCGGCGGCCGCGCGGCGCGTTCATCGATTTTCTGGTCGATTCACCGCTCAGCCGGCAAGAATCGAACTTCCTCGACCAGCATCACATGCGCGAGGGCATCGCCCGCGCCATCGAGACACGGATCACAGAGGCTCTCAACGGGGCGCGTTGAAGAGCAACGGCGTCGAAGTCGTCGCGCCGGCGTTGAAACTGGCGCTACATGCGCTGGACCGACGCCGGCTCGCCCGCCTTCTCTTCCTCGGTCAACGTCGCTGCCGCGGCCGTGAGCATGGGCAGGATCTTCTCGACGTCTTCGGTCACCAGGAAATTGAGACGTGCGGCGGAATGAATGTAGCCGTTGTGGGCCATGTGCTCGAATACGTCGAGCAGACCGTTCCAGAACCCGTTGATGTTGGCGAGCAGGATCGGCTTCTTGTGGCGGCCGAGCTGCGCCCAGGTGATTTGCTCGACCAGTTCCTCGAGCGTGCCGATACCGCCGGGCAAGGCAACGAAGGCGTCGGAGCGCTCGAACATGATGCGCTTGCGCTCGTGCATGTCCTTGGTTACGACGACCTCGGTCGCGCCGCGAAAGACGTTCTCGCGCCCGATCAGGAAACCCGGGATGATGCCGATGATCTCGCCGCCGCGCGTCTGCGCGCCGGTGGCGACCGCGCCCATCATGCCGGCGGAGCCCCCGCCATAGACGAGCGCGACGCCCGCGTCGGCAAGTGCCTCGCCGAGCCGCGTCGCCGCCGCGAGAAAAGCCGGATCGCGGCCCGGACTCGAACCGCAATAAACGCAAACCCTGCGAATCTGACCCATAGGCGCATGTGGCCCCCCGATTCCGCCAGCGTCAAGGCGGCACCTGGCCCGGTAAAAGGGCAGGGGACGACCGCAAATCTGGGGCCGAGGATGTGGTGAATGTGCCGCGATTACCCCTATATGATGCGCACACGAGCCGGGCACCCGCTTCCGCATGAACGTACACCAGACGCCACCTCCCTCCGCCGCGTCGCCAGCGCCACCCACTCCCGACGGGACGTTGCTCGGCACGCTGGCGCATCTGTGGCCTTATATCTGGCCGACCGACCGCCTCGACCTGCGCCTGCGCGTGGTCGGTTCCCTGGTGCTTCTGCTGTTTGCCAAGCTCGCCACCGTCGCGGTGCCGTTCACCTTTAAGTGGGCGACCGATGCGCTCGCGGGCCGGCCGGACGGCGGGGCCGCCGCACACGGGAACTGGTTCGGCTCCTGGCTCACCTGGGCGCTGGCAGCGCCGATTCTGATGACCGTCGCATATGGCGGCATGCGTGTCGTCATGGCGGTTTTTACGCAGATCCGCGACGGCATCTTCGCCAAGGTGGCGATGCACGCCGTGCGGCGCATCGCGCGGCTGACCTTCGAGCACATGCATGCGCTGTCGCTGCGCTTCCACCTGGAGCGCAAGACGGGCGGCCTCACGCGCGTGCTCCAGCGCGGCCGTGACGCGATCGAGACGATTGTGCGCCTCGTGATCGTGCAGGCGGTGCCAACCGCGGTCGAACTCGGGCTGATCGTCGTCGTGCTGCTCTACCAGTTCGACTGGCGCTACGTGGTGGTCATCGTCGGCACTGTCGCGCTCTACATGGGGTACACCTATTTGGCGACCGAGTGGCGTATCGGCATCCGCCGCACGATGAACGACAGCGACAGCGAGGCCAACGCCAAGGCGATCGACTCGTTGCTCAACTACGAGACGGTCAAGTATTTCGGCGCCGAGCCGCATGAGATCCGGCGCTATGACGGCTCGATGGCGCGCTACGAGGCGGCGAGCGTCAAGTCGTACGTTTCACTCGCGGTGCTCAACCTCGGGCAGGCGGTGGTGTTCACGGTCGGGCTGACGGTCGTGATGGTGATGTGCGCGTTGGGCATCCGCAACGGCAGCAAGAGCATCGGCGACTTCGTCATGATCAACGCCATGATGATCCAGCTCTATCTGCCGCTGAACCTGATGGGCACGCTCTATCGCGAGATCAAGCAGGCGGTGATCGACATCGAGATGATGTTCGGCATCCTGGGGCGCGATCCCGAGATCAAGGATCGGCCGGGCGCGGCACCGCTCGAGGTGCGCGCCGGCACGGTCCGGTTCGAGGACGTGCGCTTTGCCTATGAGCCGGCGCGGTCGATCCTCAAAGGCATCAGCTTCGAGGTGCCGGCGGGGCGTACGGTCGCGATCGTCGGGCCGTCCGGTGCCGGCAAGTCGACGATCTCGCGCCTCATCTTCCGCTTCTACGAGATCACCGGCGGCCGCATCACCATCGACGGCCAGGACATCCGCGACGTCAGCCAGGCGTCGCTGCGCCAGGCCATCGGCATGGTCCCGCAGGACACCGTGCTGTTCAACGACACGGTGCGCTATAACATCCGGTACGGCCGCTGGGA
>DASXCK010000258.1:0-25283 GCA_036491235.1 Xanthobacteraceae bacterium
CGCGCCGTCACGGCGCCGATGCCGCCGCCGATCGCGACGCCGAGGATGACGAGCGCCCAGGCGCCGACGCCGGCGGGCGGATGCGACGCCAGCGTGGTGAGGATCGCGATCACCATGCCGGTCATGCCGAACAGGTTGCCGCGCCGGCTCGACTCCGGGCTCGACAGCCCGCGCAAGGCGAGAATGAACAGGACGCCGGCGACGAGATAGAGCAGTGCCGCGAGATTTGCCGACATCATGAACCCCCGATGACGATGCTCGTCGATGAAAGGTGCATGCGCGTGCTCACTTCTTTTTCTTCTGGTACATCGCCAGCATGCGCTGGGTGACCAGGAAGCCGCCGAAAATGTTGACCGAGGCCAGGACCAGCGCGAGGAAACCGAGCGCACGCGCCCAGATGGGACCCGAGTCGTCGCCGACCAGCGCCACGCCGACCGCGAGCAACGCGCCGACGACGATCACCGACGAGATCGCGTTCGTCACCGACATCAGCGGCGTGTGCAGCGCCGGCGTCACCGACCACACGACGTAGTAGCCGACGAACACGGCGAGGACGAAGAGCGAGAAGCGAAAGACGAACGGATCGACGGCCGTTGCGAGTTGATCCATGGCGCTCTCCTTTAGCCGCTGAGCATGATCTCTTCCGAAAACCGGTAGCCACTTTTCGAGATCATGCTCGTCACAAGCATGATCTTGTCCGAAAACCGGTAGCCACTTTTCGGGATCATCCTTCAGGCTGCGCTTTTCGGCTTGAAATTGGAATGCACGACGGCGCCGTCGTGCGTAAGCATCGTCGCCTTGACGAGCTCGTCGTCCCAGTTGACGGCGAGCGTTTTGGTCTTCTTGTCAACCATCGTGTCGAGGAACGAGAGCAGGTTGCGCGCGTAGAGCGCCGAGGCCGACGCTGGGAGGCGTCCCGGAACATTGAGATAGCCGACGATCTTGACGCCGTTGACGTCGGCGACACCGCCGGGTTGGGCGCCCTCGACGTTGCCGCCGCGCTCGACCGCGAGATCGACGAGTACCGAGCCCGGTCGCATCGAGCGCACCATCTCGGCGGAGATCAGCTTCGGCGCCGGCCGGCCCGGGATCAGCGCGGTCGTGATCACGATGTCCTGCTTCTTGACGTGCTCGGCGACGAGTGCCGCCTGTTTCACCTGATACTCTTTCGACATCTCCTTCGCATAGCCGCCGGCGGTCTCGGCCTGCTTGAACTCCTCGTCCTCGACCGCGATGAACTTCGCGCCCAGACTCTCGACCTGCTCCTTGGCGGCCGGCCGCACGTCGGTCGCCGTGACCACGGCGCCCATGCGGCGCGCGGTCGCGATCGCCTGCAGACCGGCGACGCCGGCACCCATGACGAAAACCTTGGTGGCCGGCACCGTGCCGGCGGCCGTCATCATCATCGGCAGTGCGCGGCCGTATTCGGCGGCGGCATCGATGACGGCGCGATAACCCGCGAGATTCGCCTGGCTCGACAGCACGTCCATGACCTGCGCGCGGGTGATGCGCGGCATCAGCTCCATCGCAAAGGCCGTGACGCCGGCGCGCGCCATGGCGGCGAGCGCGGCGTCGTTGCCGTAAGGGTCCATGATCGCGATGACGAGCGCGCCCTTCTTGTAGCCGGCGAGCTCGGATTCGGTCGGCCGGCGAACCTTGAGGACGATGTCGGCATCCTTCACGGCATCGGCGGCGACACTCGCGCCTGCCGCCGTGAAATCGGCGTCGAGGATGCCCGATTTGACGCCGGCGCCAGGCTCGACCGCGACCTCGGCGCCCAGCGCCTTCAGCTTCTTGACGGTGTCGGGGGTAGCCGCGACCCGGGGTTCCTCGGCGTCACTTTCCCGCGCGATGGCAATGCGCATTCAAGTGTTCTCCATCGGTATGGCACGAACGCGAAGCGCGAAGGGTCGCGGGCTGACGCCGCGGCGGGACGATTGCTATCCCAGCGCGAGCCCGAGCAGGCCCATGACGACGACGACAACTGCCGGAACATTCCCTCCGGTCGCCAGGCCGTAGAGGGCCGAGCCGACCGCGATGACGAGCAGCCCAATCATCGTGACCCAATGGTCGGCGACCGCGCCGACGGCGAGCGCAATGACGATGTTGATGACGAGCAGCGAGCCGACAACCGCCAACCGCACAAACGACTCGTAGGTCCGCTCATGCTCGGGATAGTCATTGCCGGTTGCGGTCGCGTATTCGACCTCCGCGTGATCGGCCATCGTGGGTCTCCGGGATTGCGCCTTCGAAGCCGCGGGATTAGCGCAATTGCGCCGATAGGGCAACGGCGACAGCTCCGAAAGCCGTGGGCGGAGGCGGACAGCGGCGCGATGCCGGCGGGTCCCGCTCAAGCCGCTTCCCCGAGCCCCACCTTGGCGAGCGCCGCCTTCTGCCGCGCCCCGACCCGGGCGACGGAGAAGTGCTCGATCGCCTCGTTGAACAGCTGGTGGTAGTTGAGCTCGGCGGCCAAGTGCAGGAACACGCCACCGAGGCCGATGGCAGCACGGTCCATGAAGACGAATTCGCGCGGAACCTTGACAGGCCCCTTCTCCTTGAGCGCGCGGTGCACCGTGAAGGCCTCGCGCCGGCCGTACTCGGACGGCTTGATCTTGTCCGCGATGGTACGCACGCGGTCGTCGAGCAGCGGGCCGTAGATGAATTTCGCCCAGATGTTGAGCACGTCGATGACCTCGCGCGACAGCCCACGGAAGCCCCAAGTCTCGTAGGCGTGCACGACCAGATCGCGGTCGCCCTTGAGCAGGCCGTTGTAGAGATCAACCACACCGCCGACGAAGCGCTCGGGGAAGATGCGGACGCAGCCGTAGTCGAGCAGGTTGATACCGCCAGGCTCGCTATCCTGCATGAACACGGTGTAATTGCCGAGATGCGGGTCGCCGTGGATCACGCCATGGCGGCTGAACGGGTGCCACCACGCCTTGAACATCGCGACCGCCAGCCGGTTGCGCGCCTCGAGCGGGTGCTCCTTGAACGCCAGCATCTTCTGCCCCTCGAGCCAGTCGAGGGTGAGCAGGCGGCGCGTCGACAGGGCCGGCCACACCTGCGGCACCCGGACCTCCGACGTCGTCTCCAGCATGATGCGATAGAGCCCGACGTTCTTCGCCTCGTGCTCGTAGTCGAGCTCCTCGCGCATGCGAGCCGCGATCTCCTTGCCGATCTCGCTGGTGTCGATCGCCGGATCCATGCGGCGATGGATGGCGAAGATCCAGTCGAGCTGACGAAGATCGGCGGCGACCGCCGACTGCATGTCGGGGTATTGCAGCTTGCAGGCCAGCTCGGCTCCTTCGTGCGCGTGCGCGCGATGCACCTGGCCGAGCGAGGCGGCGGCGGCCGGCGTGTGCTCGAAGCTTCCGAACTTGCCCTGCCAATTGACGCCGAGCTCCGCCACCATGCGGCGCTTGACGAAGGCCCAGCCCATCGGCGGCGCCTCGCTCTGCAGCTTGGCGAGTTCGGCGGCATATTCGGGCGGCAGCGCATCCGGGATGGTCGCCATCATCTGGGCGACCTTCATGATCGGGCCTTTCAGGCCACCGAGCGCGGCCGCAAGCTCGATCGCGTTCGTGCCGCGATCGAGACCGAGGCCGAAGAAGCGCGTGGCGGCAATCTTCGCCGCGACGCCGCCCACATTGGCGCCGACGCGCGCGTAACGCGCGGCGCGGGCGGAGAATCGGTTCTTTTCGCGATCAGCCATGCCCGGATTCGCCGTGACGGTTCACCCCAACACATAGGATTTGCGCGGGCGAACGCCAATGGCGGACGCTGAGCAATTCGAGGGTTGTGGTCGCTGGTCGTTAATATATCACTCTGGCCTGACGCAGGACCGGATCTCGATGAGCGAAATTCCCACTGACCGCCGAAGTCGCCTTCATCGCATCTTGCGGCGCGCGGTCTGGATCGCGTGGGCGTTCGGCATGATCGTGACCGCGCTCGGCTTTACGGCGCCTTGGATTCCCGCATTTGACCTGATCAATGCGGCGCGCCCGCTCGATGCGCTGGCGACGATCGTACTGTTCGGTGTCGCGTCGCGGCTGCGCGAAGGGCGGCTGATCCGGCCGACCGCGTCGCTCGCGCTGTTGCACGCGGGCCTGTTGCTACTGCCGTGGGCGCGTGCGGCCAACAATGCGCCGAGCGCGCCGCCTGCGCTGCGCCTTGTGACGTTCGATCTCGGCAAGGACAATACGCGCTTCGATGAGATCGCCGATTACATCCTCGGCACCAAGGCCGATATCGTGCTGCTGCAGCAGGTGAGCTGCCGCGCCAACGACCAGCTCATTCCCAAGCTCAAGGCGACCTATTCGAACGCGCTCGTGTCGGCGACGGGTTGCAACGGCCAGGCGCTGATGTCCAAGCGGCCCTGGATCGCCGGCGGCCAGGTCACCACGCGGGCGCGCCAGCCGCTCCTGGTGTGGGCGCGCTTCCAGTGGGCCAATCGCGTCTTCGCACTGACCGGCGTGCATCTCTCCGGGCCGCTGAGGCCGGGCGAGCAAGCAAGCGATGTCCAACGCCTGCAGACGCACCTGGAGAGCCAGGGCGCCGCGCATATCGTCGCCGGCAACTTCAACCTCACGCCGTTCGCCTGGAAGTTCGCTCAGCTGCAGAACGTCGGCCTCGGCCAATACGGAACGTATCTCGCGACGTATTCGCCGAGCTGGCCGAAGCGCTGGCCGATGCCGGTGCTCCTGACCGACAACGTGCTGTCGACCGATGGCTTCGCGCGGGTGCACCTCACGACCGGCCCGCCGCTCGGCTCCGCTCACCGGCCGCTGGTCGCAGACATTGCGTTCCTGAATTAGCGAGGCTCGGCAAAAACACCGCCCAACCTGGCAGCACTCGGTTCTCGGCAAGATATTCCAACACGGAGCGATATTTCCGCTGGCGTTTCCCTCAGTCCAGCTCTTCCAGCTCTCCGATCATCCGCTCGAGCAGAGACAACCCGCCGTGCCAGAACGCCGGGTCGCGCGCGTCGAGCCCGAACGGCCGGAGCAGCTCCGCATGGTGCTTGGTACCGCCGGCGGCGAGCATGGCGAGGTAGCGGTCCGCGAAGCCCTCATGCGCCTTCTCGTAGACCGCATAGAGCGAGTTCACCAGGCAGTCACCGAATGCGTAGGCGTAGACATAGAACGGCGCGTGGATGAAGTGGCCGATATAGGTCCAGAACGTCTCGTAGCCAGGCTTGAGCTCGATCGCCGGGCCGAGGCTCTCGGACTGCACCTCGAGCCAGATCGCACCGAGCCGGTCGGCGGTCAGCTCGCCGCTCTTGCGCTCGGTGTGGACGCGGCGCTCGAACGTGTAGAACGCGATCTGCCGCACCACCGTATTGATCATGTCCTCTACCTTGGCGGCGAGCATCGCCTTACGCTGCTTGGTATCCGTGGTCGCGGCGAGCAGCCGGCGGAAGGTGAGCATTTCGCCGAACACGCTCGCGGTCTCGGCGAGGGTCAGCGGGGTCGGGGCCATCAAGGCGCCGTTTGGCGCGGCAAGCACCTGATGCACGCCGTGGCCGAGTTCGTGCGCGAGCGTCATCACGTCGCGCGTCCGACCCTGGTAGTTGACGAGCACGTAGGGGTGCGCCGACGGGACCGTTGGGTGCGAGAACGCGCCCGGCGCCTTGCCGGGCCGCACCGGCGCATCGATCCAGCGATCTGTGAAGAAGCGCTCCGCAATGGTCGCCATCCGCGGCGAGAACGCGTGATAAGCGCCGAGCACCGTGTCCTTGGCGTCGGCCCAGGCGATCTTGCGGTCGGGCATCTTCGGCAGCGGTGCATTGCGATCCCAGTAGGCGAGTCGCTTCCTGCCGAACCAGCGTGCCTTGAGCGCGTAGTAACGATGCGAGAGGCGCGGATAGGAGGCACGCACCGCCGCGACCAGCGCCTCGACGACCTCGCGCTCGACCCGATTGGCGAGATGGCGCGAGTCCGCGATGTCGGCAAAGCCGCGCCAGCGATCGGAGATCTCCTTGTCCTTCGCGAGCGTGTTGGTGATCAGCGTGAAGACGCGCAGGTTGTCCTGAAACGTCCGTGCCAACGCCTGGGCTGCTCCCTTGCGCGCGGGCTCGCGCGAGTCCTGCAGCAGATTGAGCGTGGATTCGAGCGTGAGTGACTTGCCCGCGACCTTGAAGCGCAACCCCGCGACGGTCTGGTCGAACAGCCGGTTCCAGGCGCCGCCCGCGGTGACCGACTTCTCGTGAAAGAGCTGCTCGACGCGGTCTTCGAGCTGGTAGGGCTTTTCCTTGCGCACGTCGTCGATCCACGGCCGGTAGTGGCCGAGCACCGGGTCGGCCATCGCGGCTTCGAGCCGGGCATCGTCGACGCGGTTGAGCTCGAGCGTGAAGAACAACAGGTGCGACGAGGCCGCCGTGATGCGCTCCTGCACGTCGCCAAAGAACTTGGCTCGGGCCGGATCGCTGGTGTCGCCTGCATGCACGAGGCCCGCATACGACACGAGCCGCCCCGCGACATCGTCGATCGCCTCGTAGCGGCGGATCGCCCCGGCGAGCGCCGCGCCCGCGCCGGGCGCCGCGACGAGATCGGCAAGCCGCCCCTTGTAAGTTTCCTCGAACGCGATGCTGTCGGCATCGACGCGGTCGAGGTCGCGCCGAACCTCGGGGGCGTCGAGCGCCGAATAAAGATCGGCGAGATTCCATTCCGGCAACGCCGGCTGGGCCTTACCGGCCCGTTTTCTCGGTTTCGCGGCGGTGCGGGACGATCTGGTGGGCATGGTTCGACGGGTTTGGATCGATCGATGGATGTCGCGCGGGGGCATTTGCGGCCGGAAATGGCCACGTTCAGGTGGCACGTGCGGTGTGGCAAAGCCAAGGCGGCGTCCCAATCCTGAACAACATAGGGGGGTGGTGCGGCGAAGTGCTCAGACTTAACAGGACATTAAGCGCGATAGGCGAGATTGCCCCAAGGCGAGACAAGTAGTGTGAGCGTGCGGAGTAACCCCATGGCGGAACGGGTCCTGATCGTCGACGACGACCCGGTTGCGCGCCGCCTGGTCGAGAACATGGTCGGCCGCGCCGGCTATGAGGCGGTCACCGCCGAGGGCGGCGATCTCGCGCTCGCGCTCCTCATCGACGGCAAGACCCGCATCGACTGCATTGTACTCGATCTCGTGATGCCCGACCTGGACGGGCTCGGCGTGCTCGCGAAGATGCGCGAAGCCGGTATCGACGCGCCGGTGATCGTGCAGACCGCCCATGGTGGCATCGATAACGTCGTCTCGGCGATGCGCGCCGGCGCGGTCGACTTCGTGGTGAAGCCGGTCGGCGCCGAACGCCTGCAGGTATCGCTGCGCAATGCGCTGGCGACCCGCGCGCTCGAGGGCGAGCTCAACCGCATCAAGCGCAGCCGGTCGGGGACGCTCACCTTCAAAGACATCGTCACCCACAGCGCCCGGATGTTCGCCATCCTGCGCACCGCCGAGAAAGCGGCCACGTCCTCGATCGCGGTGCTGATCGAGGGCGAATCGGGCGTCGGCAAGGAGCTGATCGCGCGCGCGATCCATGGCTCGGGCGAGCGGCGGGCGAAACCCTTTGTCGCCGTCAACTGCGGCGCGATCCCGGAAAACCTCGTGGAGTCCGTGCTGTTCGGCCACGAGAAAGGCGCCTTCACGGGCGCGGCCGAGCGCCACGCCGGCAAATTCGTCGAAGCCTCGGGCGGCACGCTGTTTCTCGACGAGATCGGCGAACTGCCGCTCGCCGCCCAGGTCAAGCTCCTGCGCGCGCTGCAAGAGGGCGAAGTCGACCCGGTCGGCGCGAAGAAGCCCGTCAAGGTGGACGTGCGGATCATCTCGGCGACCAATCGCGACCTGATCGCGGACGTGCGGGCGGGCCGTTTCCGCGAGGACCTCTACTATCGCCTGTGCGTCTTTCCGATCTCGGTGCCGCCGCTGCGCGACCGCATCGAGGATATCCCGCACCTCGTCCGCCATTTCCTGCTGCGCTTCGCGGCCGAAGAGGGCAAGCGCGTGCGCGGCGTGAGCGCGCCGGCGCTCGCCATGCTGTTGGGCTTCGCGTGGCCCGGCAACGTGCGCCAGTTGGAAAACGCGATCTTCCGCGCCGTGGTCCTGGCCGAGGACGACGAGATCGGGGCGGACGAGTTCCCCCAGATCGCAGCGCTCAGCGCCGACATGGGCCTGCGCGCGCCTGCCGGCCTGCCTGCTGAGGTGAGCGCCGGCGAGACCCCGCTCGTTCCGCGGCTGGACCCGGAGATGCGACCCGACCCGGCCATAGGCGTGTCGCCGCTGATCCTCGATGCTGGGGCGCTCGCCGCACATGCCAGCTCTGCTTCCGGCACCGCCCTGCCCTTGCTCGACAGCGGCGGCGATGTCCTGCCGTTGGAAGCCATCGAGGCCGCCGCCATCCGCTTCGCGATCGGCCATTACCGCGGACAAATGTCCGAGGTTGCTCGCAAATTGCGCATCGGCCGCTCGACCCTCTATCGCAAGCTCGAACAGCTCGGGCTCGCCCCGGGCACGGGAAAGGCCGACGTGGCCGGACGGTGACACCCGAGAAAAATACGCGCGAGGGCGCACAAGATCATGTTCCGGATGGCGAGGCGTCGGCTACATTGCGCCTCCTTGGCGCCTCCTTGTGGTCATACGTGCCGTGGACCTACCCACGGTTCTCCATGACTAGGCTTTGATGGTTGCGACTGCCGTCGCAAGGTTGGAAGGGGACTTGTCAATGCGTGGACTTCGACTTGGGCGCCGTCTTGGGCTCCTTCTCGCCGGTACAGCGGTTGCCCTTGTGTTTGCGGCCCGCAGCGTGCCCGTCTACGCCGCCACGGCAAGCGACAAGGCAGTCGAATCGCTGGTTCCTGTTCCCGACACCTCGCCGGTTCCGCCACCGACCGCAAACGACGTAGCCGCACCCGCCGCCCCCGCGGCAGCACCGGCCGCAGCAACACCCGCCGACCAGCCGGCTGCGGCAGCGCCCACGCCAGCTCCTGCGGCCGTGACGGCGACGCCCGCACCTGCGCCGGCTCCCGCAGCCGCGACGGTGACGCCGGTCATCGAACCTGCAACCGCACCGCCGGCGGCAGCGCCAGCTCCTGCGCTCGCCTCGATCGACCAGCAGGTCGCCGACAAGCTGCGTGAAATTCTCCCAAGCAAGAGCGATCGCCTCATCGAGCACCGGAACAAGGCGGCGGTCGAAGCCTTCTACGCAGCGCGCAACGACGCGCCGCTATGGATCGATAACGGAAAGACCAACGATCGCGCCAAGGCGGTCGCCGACTTCCTGGCCCGTGTCGATGCGGATGGGCTCGATCCGGCCGACTATCCGCTGCCCACCATCAAGGCTGACGCGGACGCCACCGCGCTGGCCGAGGCGGAGCTCAAGTTCACGCAGACAGTGCTGACCTATGCGCGGCATGCGCAGATCGGCCGCGTCCATTTCTCCCGCGTCAGCCCGGACATTTCCTACAATCTGGTCCCGCCCGAGACGGCCGATGTGCTCGGAGGCCTCGTGGACGCGAAGGACGTGGCGGGCGCGCTCGAGCGTTTCGAGCCGCAGCATGCCGGCTTCAAGGCGCTCAAGGCCAAGCTCGCCGAGCTCCGCGCCACCAAGAACGCGCCGACCGGGCCGCGCATCGGGTTGGGACCCATCCTCAAGCTCACCAAGGCCGGCATGAAGGACCCGCGCGTTCCGCTCGTGCGCGACCGGCTCGGCCTCGCCGGCGACAGCGACGACACGACCTACGACAAGACGCTCGCCGAAGCGGTGAAGAAATTCCAGGAGAACCATCATCTGGCGGCGAGCGGCCAGCTCACCACCGCGACCGTCGAGGCGATCAACGGGCCCAAGCACGATCGCGATGCCGAGATCATCATGGCCAACATGGAGCGCTGGCGCTGGATGCCGCGCGACCTCGGCCGCGCCTACGTAATCGTCAACATCCCGGACTTCACGCTCAAGGTCATGAAGGACGGCAAGCTGGTGTGGAAGACCAAGATCGTGGCCGGGGCGCCCGGCAACAAAGCAACGCCGCTGCTTTCCGAGACGATGAAGTACATCACGGTCAACCCGACCTGGAATGTCCCGCCGTCGATCATCAACAACGAGTATCTGCCGGCGCTGCAGCAGGATCCGACCGTGCTCGAGCGCATGGGCCTCAAGATGGACCGCAACCGCGACGGCACGGTGCACATCTATCAGCCGCCCGGCGCCGCCAACGCGCTCGGCCGCATCCGCTTCAACTTCCCCAACAAATTCCTGGTCTATCAGCACGACACGCCGGACAAGTATCTGTTCTCGCGCGCCGTGCGCGACTACAGCCACGGCTGCATGCGGGTGCAGGATCCCGATAAGTACGCCGAGGTGCTGCTGTCGATCACCAATCCGGGCGACGGCTATTCGGTCGAGCGCATTCGCAAGATGTACGGGTCCGGCGAGGTCGACATCCACATGAAGACGCCGATCTGGGTCCACCTCACCTACCAGACCGCATTCGTGGACGACGAAGGCAAGCTGCAGCTGCGCAACGACATCTATGGCCGCGACGCCAAGTATTTCGCGATCATGAAGGGCGAGGAGCACAAGGTCGCCGACACCCCGATCGAGGCCCACAATCCGACCGTCGTGCGGGCGCCGCGCATGCCCAACAACATCGCCTCCGCGAGCGGGGGTGGCGGCGGTGGCGGCCTGTTCGGTTGGCTGTTCGGCGGGGATTCCGACCGCCAGTCGTCCCGTCGTCAGACCACCTATCGCTGACGGCGCGGGCGGCGAGATGGCCGGTGCCCACGGGCGCCGGCTGCCTGGTACCGGCGACTGCCGCTAACGCCCTCGTTATTCACAACTTTCGCGATCCACAACTTGGCACGGGGCCGGCGGCCGTTGCCGGCCCTAGCACGTTTTTGCCATACTTCACCGGTAGTTACCGTCTGGAGGGGGACGGGGGCGCTAATCTCGCGTTAACCGATCCCGGTAAGACTCTGTTAGTCATGCGCGACGCAGTGGGGCGCCGCGCGCAGCTTACGTGGGCGTCGTCTGCATGCGAGATAGCAAGTGCCGATACGTGCCGCACGCCGAGTGTTGACCGGCGCCGGCGCGTCGCGGGTGGGGCAAGCGATCAGCCTCGCCGCGTTGGCGTTGGTGCTGGCCAGTCAGGGTTGGCAGAGCGCTGTCGCCAGCGGCGACACGCGCACGATCTCGTTCCATCACATGCACACCGGCGAGGATCTGACCGTCACCTATATGCGTGACGGTCACTACGATCCGGACGCGCTCAAGAAGATCAATCACGAGCTGCGCGATTGGCGGCGCGACGAAGAAATCAATATGGATCCGCGCCTGATCGACGCGGTCTGGCAGGCCTATCATGACGTCGGCGCCACCGGGCCGATCCAGGTGGTGTGTGGCTATCGCTCGCCGGCGACCAATTCGATGCTGCGGCGGCGCAGCCGTGGGGTCGCCAAGTTCAGCCAGCACATGCTCGGCCACGCCATGGATTTCTACCTTCCGGGCGTGCCGCTCGAGAAGCTGCGCGAAGCCGGCCTGCGCCTGCAGCGCGGCGGCGTCGGCTACTACCCGACCTCGGGATCGCCTTTCGTCCATATGGACGTCGGCAACGTGCGCCATTGGCCGCGCATGACCCGCGCCCAACTCGCGCGCGTCTTCCCGGATGGCCGCACGGTGCACATTCCGTCCGATGGCCACCCGCTGCCCGGCTATGCGCTGGCGCTCGCCGAAGTCCAGCGGCGCAAATCGGGCGAGCCCTCGGCGACGCCGCAGGCGCCCCGGCAGCCCAGCCTGCTCGCGGCGCTGTTCTCCTCCAAGGATGAGGACGAGGACAACGAGACGGCGGCGCAGGCGCCGAGCCGAGCGGCACCCGTCACGCTGCCCGAGACCAAGGTCGCCACCGCAAAAGCGCATGTCGTGCCCGGTCCGCCGCCGGTGGCCCGGCCGGCGGCGCGCACCGCGCGGGTAATGCCGACGGCGTCCGCGGCCTTCACGCTCGCCTCCGCCGAAAGCGTACCGGCGACGCTGAGCGGCCCGCCGCGCGGCGGGAATACGATCCCTTCGACGAACGATCTGGTCGCGCGTCGCGGCCTGTGGACCACCTTTGCGACCGCACCTTCCCCGCCGACACTGCCGGCCCGGCCGGTGCAGCTCGCGGCCGCCACGCCCCGGCCGATCCCAGCGCCGCGCGACACGACGGGGGCCGTCACGTCGCCCTGGCCCGTCATCGAGGTTGCGGACAAGGTCGAGCAGGCCCCGGACGCGCTCTCCTACGCGGCGCAGACCAAGGTCGCGCCGCAGGCCCCGGTGACGCGCAGCCTCGCGCCGGCAAACCCTATCCCGCGCAACGAGACGACAATCCCGCAGGCACGTATCGTCGCGTCCGCAAAGCCAGCCACGCTGCAAACCACGACCCCGACGTTCAAGACCAACACGCCGCTCGCGGATCCCTGGCTGCGCGCACTCGTGCTCACGCCCAACCTGGAAGAGTTCATGACGTCGGCGCCCCTCGGGCAGCCCGACATGCGCGATCTTCTACCGTTGATGGAGAAGCCGGCGGCCGTCGTCACGATGTCGTTCGGCGAAGATCCGAACCCGGGAATGACGACCAACCGCTTCACCGGAAGCGCCGTGGTGTTCCTCAACATCACCGAATTTGCCAAGCGCACCGCCGCCTTGCAGTGAGTGGCGGCATCAAACGTCAGTGATTTTTATTGCTGCGCCACTGGCCGCCCCGACAAGCCGGGGCCGGCCAACGGCAGAGACCGGGGAACCGACGCAGTGTAGCTGAGCAGCGCGTCAGATCATTCCGAGCGCGTGCATGTAAGTCTCGAGCACCGCGTCGTATTCCATACGCTCGTCCTTGTCCTGCTTGCGCAGCCGCACCACGGCGCGCAGCACCTTCACGTCGTAGCCGTTGCCCTTGGCCTCGCCATAGACGTCGCGGATGTCATCGGAGAGCGCCTTCTTCTCCTCCTCAAGCCGCTCGATGCGCTCGACGAAGGCCTTGAGCTGATCCTTGGCGAAACGGGTCGCGGTCTGCGTGGTCTCGGCAGTGGTCGCGGTAGCGGTGGACATGGGAACTCCTCGCATCGACTTTGCCCCCATGCTTTCAGGCGGGATCGATGCGAGGTCAAGGCAAGCAGTGCGTCATCCACATCATACACGGCCGAGATTGCTTGCGGCTCTCATCACTTGACGCGCGCCGATTCGCTGCTCGTGCGAGGGCTGCATCGGTGGGGCGGGCTTTTCGCGAGAGCCGACGTTGCGCATGCGGGCATAGTTGTTGGGTCTCGCGAAGGGCTCGACCCAATCCACGATGCTACAACTGCGATGCTAACGCGGCGGGTCAGTGCTTGTGCGCCGATTTGTCGAAGGCGGCCTGCTGGTCGGTATTGGCTTCCCGCTGGTACTTCGCCTTCCATTCGTCATAGGGCATGCCATAGACGGCGGCACGGCTCTCGTCCTTGCCGAGCAGTACGCCGGTCTTGTCGGCCTCTTCCTTCATCCAGTTGCCCAGACAGTTGCGGCAGAAGCCGACGAGATTCATCAGATCGATGTTCTGCACGTCGGTGCGCGTGCGCAGATGATCGACCAGGCGGCGGAAAACCGCGGCTTCGAGCTCGGTCCGGGTCTTGTCGTCGAGGGCCATGGCGAGTCTCCGATCAGAAGAAGTGAACATAGGCGCGCGCCGCCGGGCTTTCCAGGGCATGGGGGCGGCTTGGCCGGATGGTTTGGCGGGTGGCTTCGCGCCCCGCTTCGCGATATCTATCGCGTCCGCATGAACGCTCGTCCGTTCCTTGAAGAGCTCTTTCGCGTGGCAGTCGCGGCCGCGCATCCGTCGACCTGTTTGGCGCCGCACCTGCCCGCGCCGCCGGCCGGCGGGCGCTTGATCGTCCTTGCGGCCGGCAAGGCCGCCGGCTCGATGAGCGAGGTGGCGGAGCAGCACTATCTCGACACGCTGAAGGTGCCGCGTGGTCAGCTCGCCGGCCTCGCGGTGACGCGCCACGGATACGCGCGGCCCACCCGCGTCCTGCCGGTCATCGAGGCAGGACATCCGGTCCCCGACCAGGCGAGCCTCGACGGCGCCGAGCGGGCCCTCGCGCTCGCTGATGGCGCGCACGAGGGCGACCTCGTTCTGGTGCTGATGTCGGGCGGCGCCTCGGCCAACTGGATCGCGCCGGTCGCCGGCCTCGCGCTCGCCGAGAAGCAGGCAGTAACGCGCGCGCTGCTCAAGTCCGGCGCCGCGATCGGCGAGATGAACACCCTGCGCAAGCATCTCTCGCGTATCAAGGGCGGCCGGCTCGCCGCACGCGCACATCCGGCGCGCGTCGTGACGCTCGCGATCTCCGACGTACCGGGCGACGATCCCGCCGTGATCGGCTCAGGGCCCACCGTGCCGGATCCCTCGACGCTCGCGGATGCGCGCGCGATCGTGGGGCATCGCCGGCTCGACCTGCCGGCCGCCGCCGTGCGGGCGCTCGCCGATCCGGCAAACGAGAGTCCGAAGCCGGGCGATCCGGTCTTCACGCGCACCGAGTACCGCCTGGTCGCGCGCCCCGCCGACGCGTTCGCCGCCGTCGAGGCGAAGGTCACGGCGGCCGGCTACGAGCCGATCTTCCTCGGTGATCGCGTCGAGGGCGAAGCGCGCGAGGTCGCGGCCGCGCATGCGCGGCTGGCACGCGAGGTTCAGGCCGCCGGCCGGCGCGCCGTCATCCTGTCGGGCGGCGAGCTCACCGTGACGCTGCGCGGCAACGGCCGCGGCGGCCCGAACCAGGAATACGCGCTGGCGCTCGCCGCCGCGCTCGCGGGCGCGCCCGGCATCGCGGCACTGGCCGGCGACACCGACGGCACCGACGGCGGGCGCGGGGCGGCGGACGACCCGGCCGGCGCGCTGGTCGACGAGACCACTGCGGCACGTGCGGCAAGTTGCGGCCTCGATCCTGCCGCCTTTCTCGCCGACAACGATTCCACGGGGTTTTTCGCGCGCCTGGGCGACCTGCTGGCGCCGGGGCCGACCGCAACCAACGTCAATGATTTCCGCGCCATCGTCGTTGACAAACCGTGATGCCTTTCGAGACTCATTTGCCTCGCGCATGACCGATCGACCGACCATGGCGGCGTTGTGGCCCGCCACCCAGCGCATCTGCGCGCTTGCGGCCCTTGCTACGGGGATGGCGCTAGCACTGTCCGGCGCGGCACGCGCGGACTTCCGCGTCTGCAACAACACGACGAGCCGCGTCGGCATCGCGATCGGCTACAAGGATAAGGACGGCTGGGCGACCGAGGGCTGGTGGAACCTGCCCGGCCACAGCGGATGCGAGGTGATCCTGCACGGAACACTGGCGTCACGCTATTATTATATCTATGCGGTCGACTACGATCGCGGTGGCGAATGGTCGGGCCAGGCCTTCATGTGCACGCGCGACAAGGAATTCATCCTGCGCGAGACGCGTGATTGCCTCGCGCACGGCTACGATCGCACCGGCTTCTTCGAAGTGGATACCGGCGACCAGGCGGATTGGACCGTGCAACTCACCGAGACCGGCGAAGTCAGCAAGATTCCGAACACGCCCACCACGCAGACGCCGCTGCCGGGGCGCCAGGGACCGGCGCTGCCGCATTTTCCGGCGCCCGCGGCCGCCCCGCGATGAGACGGCAACGCCGCAGCAAGATCGTCGCGACTCTCGGCCCGGCTTCCTCTGAGCCGGCGCAGATCGCGCGCTTGTTCGCGGCCGGCGCCGACGTGTTTCGCATCAACATGAGCCACACGCCGCCCGATCGCATGCGCGCGCTCGTGCGCTCGATCCGCAAGATCGAGGAGGATCACGGCCGCCCGATCGCCATCTTGGTCGACCTGCAGGGACCGAAGCTGCGCGTCGGCGCCTTTGCGTCCGACGCGGTGACGCTGGTGAAAGGCGAGCGCTTCACCCTCGATGCCGATCCGGCGCCGGGCGACGCGACGCGCGTGCACCTGCCTCACCCTGAGATTCTCGCCGCGCTCGAGCCCGGCCATACGCTGCTGCTCGACGACGGCAAGATCCGGCTCACGGCGCTCGAGACCTCGCACGAGCGCGCCGTCACCCGCGTCGAGGTCGGCGGCCGCCTCACGGCGCGCAAGGGCGTAAGCCTGCCCGACACGACGATCCCGGCCTCCGCGCTGACCGAGAAGGACCGCACCGATCTCGAAGCGGCGCTCGATGCCGGCATCGACTGGGTCGGCCTGTCGTTCATCCAGCGGCCCGACGACATCGCCGAGGCGAAGAAGATCACGCGTGGCCGCGCCGCCGTGATGGCGAAGATCGAAAAGCCGCAGGCGGTGACACGGCTCGACGAGATCCTCGACATCACCGACGCGCTGATGGTCGCGCGCGGCGATCTCGGCGTCGAGATGCCGCTCGAAAAGGTGCCCGGCGTGCAGAAACAGATGACGCGCGCGGCGCGCGGCGCCGGCAAGCCGGTGGTGGTGGCGACGCAGATGCTCGAATCGATGATCGCGAGCCCGGTGCCGACGCGCGCCGAGGTCTCCGACGTCGCGACCGCGATCTTCGAAGGCGCTGACGCCGTGATGCTGTCGGCCGAGTCGGCGGCGGGCCAGTTCCCGGTCGAAGCCGTCGCGACCATGAACCGCATCGCCGAGGAGGTCGAGCGCGACCCGACCTACCGCGCCATCATCCATGCGCAGCGCACCGATCCGGAAGCGACCGGCGCCGACGCGATCGCGGCAGCGACGCGCGGGATCGCCGAAACGCTCGACCTGCCGGCGATCGTGTGCTGGACCTCGTCGGGCGCCACGGCGCTGCGCGTCGCGCGCGAACGGCCGACGTCGGCGATCATCGCGATCTCGCCCAACGTCGCGACCGGCCGCCGCCTCGCGGCCGTGTGGGGCGTGCATTGCGTGGTCGCCGAGGATGCCCACGACCAGGACGACATGGTCGATCGCGCCTGCCGCATCGCATTCCGCGAAGGCTTTGCCAAGGCCGGCGAGCGCGTCATCATCGTCGCCGGCGTACCGCTCGGCACGCCGGGCGCCACCAATATGGTGCGCATCGCCTATGTGGGCCAGGAGGCGACGCGGGATAGCGAGTAGGGAGTGGCGAGTAGCGAATGGGGCGAAGTACTCCCTGCACTATTCGCTATTCACCACTCCCAATTCGCTTCTCCAACGCATCGATCGCCGCGACAATTTCGTCCACCGCCACATGATGCGGCATGTGCCCGATCCCTTCCAGCACCGCGAGCCTGGCGCCGGGAATCAGCGCTGCGACGGCGCGCGCGTGGATCTCCGCCGACACGATCGTGTCGCAGTCGCCGGTGAGGACCGCGGTCGGCGCCGTGATCGCGCGATAGCGCGGCACCTGCGCGGTGACGAAGGCCTTGAGCACTGCCATATCCTGCGCATTGGCCATGAACTCGGCAGGACGCAGCACCAGCCGGACGGCGGCGAGGCGCATATAATCAGACGGCGGCCGCTGCGGCGCAAAGACGCCCGCGACGCCGCTTCTGATCATCAGCATCCCGAGCGGCAGCGCGAGCGCCTGCACGAACAGCCGCCCGATCACCGGCGTGACCGCAAGCGTGTTGTACCAGGAGATGCCGCCCCGCCACGGATGGGTGACGGGCGCGAGCAACAAGAGCCCGGCGACGCGCTCGGGAAAATCGAGCGCCAGCGCGGCGGCAACCGCGCCGGCCCAGGAATGGCCGAGGACGATCGCGCGATCGACGCCCATCGCAACGAGCGCCTGCGCGACCAGCGCGGCCTGACGCGCCGGCGACGCATCGGCGTTGCCGCCCGGACGATCGCTAAAGCCGTGGCCGGGGCGATCGATCAGGATGACGCGGCGCCGCGCCGCGAGCGCGCGGCCGAGCGTGATGCGCTCGTCCTCAAGGTTGCCGCTCGCGCCGTGCAACAGCACGACCGGCACACCGTCGGCTGGCGACGCCGGCGCGAGATCGACCACGTGCAGCCGGCCGCCCGCGACCGGCACGAACCGCCCGGCCGGACGATAGGCCCGTTCAAGGCGCGCGACACCCAACGCCGTTATCGCGGCGCCAAGCGCGAGGATTGCGACGATGACGATGAGGGGGACGACTAGCATGCACAATGCGTGCGCCCGCACCGGGCACGTTATCAATCCAGCTTACAGCGTCATTGCCGCGAAAGCGGGCAATCCAATACTCGCCGCCCGCCGCGAGGAAAGTCCACAGTGCCCCCAGGAATTCTGCTGCGGAATACCGGATCGCCCGCTTTCGCTTTTCGCGGGCGATGACGGCAGGTGGATGGGGCACTTACCCGGCCGACTTCGCAATCAGATATCTTGACCCTCGACCTTGAGCGTGAGCGTCTTCACCTTCTCGGCGACGCCCTGCAGATGCGGGTCGATCTCGAGCGCCTTGCGAAACGCGATCAGGGCACCTTTGTCGTCGCCGATGTCCTGCATGATCGCGGCGAGCCCGGTCAACGCGCCGAAGTGCCTCGGCTCGAGGGTCAACACTTTGGCGAGATCGGCGAGCGCGTCCGCGTAGTCCTTCTTGAGAAAGAACACGGTGGCGCGCCGGTTCCAAGCTTCCACATAGTTGGGCTTGAGTTCGATGATGGCGTCGAGCAGCCGAATGGCGAGATCGTATTTCTCGGCGTCGACAGCGGACTTGACGCGCGTCATCAGCAGATTGCACGTGTCGCTGCCTGAGGCGAGCCAGATCGCCCAGATGCGGTTCTCGACGTTCTTAGCGCTTGCCTCGTCTGGCGCAGCCTTGAGAGCACCGAACAGGAAGTTGAGGTTGTGGTAACGGCCGCGCCGCAGCTTGGGCGGATCAGCTGGCGGCTGCACCAGATCCGGCTTTCCGGGCTTGTCGAGCGGCAACGGCGATGCGGATTGCGCGAACGCGCTCCCGGCAACAAGGCCGGCAGCAAGCGCAACGGCGAGCGCGAGCAGATGTCGACTCATGAGGCGCACTGTAGGGCCCGCTGGCACGGCACGCAAAGCGCCCCCGCATCAAAGCCACGTGAGCCGGACGGGGCCGCCGGAGGCAAAAACAAAGGACCTGTGGCGGGGCTCAGGCGGCCCTCAGGCCGTGCTTCAGCCCTGGCGCGCCTTGAAGCGGCGCTGCGTCTTGTTGATGACATAGACGCGGCCCTTGCGGCGGACGATGCGGTTGTCGCGGTGGCGGCCGCGCAGGGATTTAAGAGAATTGCGGACTTTCATGCGAACCTCGGCCCGCGCGGCGCGCGCGGCAATGGCTGGAAAAAGTTGCGCGGACCATAGGGGCGCGGCGTCCTTCCGTCAACGGTACGCCCCGCATGGCGACTTCAGAATTTCCCCATTTATAATCAATGAGATAGTTCTCAAGCGCTGGGCGCGAGATCGACCCGCACGATATCGATATTGCCGCGCAGCGGCGAAAAGCGGGCAAGCACGGCAGGATCGTGGCCCGGGATGATGTGGGTCGGGCCGTCGGCGAGCTTCTCGACCTTGGCAAAACCTTCCAGCGCGCCCATTACGTCGGCCGCCGGAAACGGGTTGCGCTCCTCGATATTGGCCCAGTAGTGCACAGCGTCGCTCGCCAGCACGACAAAACCACGCGCCGTATGCACGCGCACAACCTGCAGGCCGCCGGTGTGGCCGCCGATGAGGTGCACGGTCACGCCGGGCGCAACCTCGCCCTCCCCGTCATGAAACACAACCCGGCCCGCGTAGAGGTTGCGCACCAGCGCCACCACGTCGTCGACCTCGTTCTGCCGGCGGAACCATTTGTGACAGACGCAGCGGCCGGTCGCCTGCGCCATCTCGGCGTCCTGGATGTGGAACGTCGCCTGCGGAAACAGATCGATGTTGCCCGCGTGATCCCAGTGCAGATGGGTGAGCACCACGTCGCCGACGTCGAACACATTGATGCCGGCCTGCGCCAGCGCGTCGGCGGGTGCATGGACGAACTGCCGGTTGCGGCGGCTCGAGGCGCCGGGACTGAAGCCGGTATCGACCATGATGGTCCGGCCGCCGCCGCGGATCGCCCAGATGTAGAAGTCCATCTGCATCGGCCCGTCGTGGCCGTCGGGCATGATGAAGTTCTGGCTGCCCGGCCGCCCGCTCGAGGAGCCGTAGCGGATCGCGAGCACCTCGTAGTTCGGGAGTGAATCTGTCATTGCGCGGCTTTCACGGCGCGGCTTTGCGTTCGGGAATCTCGATCAGCTCGTCGAGCTGCGCCTTGGTGAGCGGCGCCGCAATGTATTTGAACGCGACCGCATCCGCCATGACGTCGTCGATGCCGGAGATGCGGTCGGGATCGACGGCGGCCTTGGGCAAAAACTCCTTGAACGCGCGGCGCGCCGTGCCTTCCGAGATGCTCGCCCACGCCGCATAGGCCTTGAGTCCTTCCGGCGTCGTGTAAACCCAGTCGAGCGCCTCGCGATAGGCGCGCATGAAGCGCACGAAGACGTCGTGACGCTGTTTGAGCTCCGTCGCATTGGCGATGATCAGCCGGATGGTCTGGCGATCAAGCGCTGGATCGTCGGAGGCTTTCGCGATTACGCGCGTCTTGCCGGCTTCGACGAGATCGACCCCGAACGGCGCGCCCGCCCAGCCGACGTCGATCTGCCCGCTCATCACCTGCGTGAGCGTGGCGGGCGCGGCACCCGTCGCGGTCGGCTTGAATTGCACGCCGCTCGATTTCCGCAGCGCCAAGACCGCCGTATGGGTCGACGAGCCGTTGGTCGAATAGGCCACGGTCTTACCGGCGGCGTCTTTGAGGCTGCGGATCGGCGAGCTCGCCGGCACATACCAGAAAAGCTGGCTGCCGCCCGTGAATGTCGAGCCGATGATGCGGACCGGCGCGCCCTTGGCGAAGGCGCTGAGCGCGCCGAGGAATCCGGCGGCAACGCCGATCTGCGCGCTGCCCGAGATCACCACCTGCTGGGTCTCGCCACCGCCCTGCGTGTAGAGGATGTCGAGCACGAGGCCGTACTTTTTGAAGATGCCGGCGTTCTGGCCGAGCTCGGCAACGAAGGTCTCGCCGACGCCGCGCGCGCCGACCGCGATGGTCAGCCTGTCCACGGCGGAGGCGGCATCCGTGCAGAGAACGAGCGCGAGACACGTTGCCACCACCTTCAGTCGGCGCATGCCGTTTCCTTCCTGGTTTTCTTGCTACGCCGATCTATTCACCCCGTCATTGCCTGCGCAAGCCGGCAATCCAGTAATCGCCGCACTCCCCGTGATTACTGGATGTCCCGCTTTCGCGGGGCATGACGGCCGAGCGGGTTGGCGTGCGCACCCGCATGACAGCGTCATCGTTTCCCTCTAGCCTCTCTCTCGACAACGGGGAGGAGCACGCATGCTTGGTCGGCACGATCTCATGCTCGCGGTCGTCGCGTCGCTCGGCGCCATCGGCATCATCGCGGCATTGGCGGCGCCGCTTGCGCGCGCCGCGAGCGACGGGCCGCTGGTCATCGCCAAGCAGGGCTACTTCTATGTCGGCGGCCGCATCGACCACACGGTCGAAGGCGCGCCGATGGTCGGGCAGATGTACGTCGAGTATCAGATCCCGCACGAGCGCAAGCATTCCTTCCCGATCGTGATGATCCACGGCGGCAGCCAGACCGGAACGAACTTCACCGGCACGCCGGACGGGCGCGACGGCTGGGCGCAATACTTTTTGCGCCGCGGCTATGCGGTCTACGTGGTCGACCAGGTGGCGCGCGGGCGCGCGCCCTATGCGTCACCGGTGTACGGGCCGACCGCGTCGGCAAAGCTCGAATGGGTCGAGATGCGCTTCGTTGCACCCGAGCGCTACAAGCGCTGGCCGCAGGCGCATCTGCACACGCAGTGGCCTGGCAGCGGCGAGCCGAGCGACCCGGCGTTCGACCAGTTCTATGCGAGCCAGATGCCGTCGGTCGCCGACTTCGCCAAACAGCAGGAGATCAACCGCGACGCCGGCGTCGCGCTACTCGACCGCATCGGCCCCGCGATCCTGCTCACCCATTCGCAGTCCGGCGCCATGGGCTGGCCGATCGCCGATGCACGGCCGGACCTCGTAAAGGCGATCGTTGCGGTCGAGCCGAGCGGCCCCCCGGTGCATGACGTCGAGTTCAAGGGCGCGCCCGACTGGTTCGCGGACGCGGCGAAGACCAAGACCTGGGGGCTCGGCGAGGTGCCGCTCACCTACCATCCGCCCGGGTCGCCCGAATTCGTGCGCGAGGAGAAGCCGGATGCGCCCGATCTCGTGCGCTGCTGGCTGCAGAAGGAGCCGGCACGGCAGCTCGTCAAGCTGAAGAACATCCCGGTGCTGGTGGTGATGTCGGAAGCCTCGTATCACGCGAGCTACGACCACTGCACCGTGAAATATCTGCGCCAGGCGGGCGTCTCGGTGGCGTTCATGCCGCTCGCCAAGAGCAACATCCGCGGCAACGGCCACATGATGATGCTGGAGAAGAACAGCGATCGCATCGCCGACGCGATGCGCAACTGGCTCGACGAGACGTTTCGCATGCAGGTGAAGTGAGTGATGCCCCTCCACACATTCGACGTCATTGCCCGTGACAGCGGGCAATCCAGTAACCACAGACGTCAGTTGGACGCCATGCCCTCACAACGAACACCGGGCGTACTGGATTGCCCGCTTTCGCGGGCAATGACACTGCGTGCGGCTTTCTTCATTGGTCTGCTGACGCTGAGCATCACCGCCGCGGACGCGCAGAATGCCGTCGCCCGCACCATGGTGGCGCGCGGCGACGTGCGGATCGAGGTGCTGAGTCAGGGCTCAGGCCCGCTCGTCGTGCTGCTCCCTTCGCTCGGGCGCGGCGCGGAGGATTTCGACGAAATCGCGGTGCGGCTCGCCGGCGCGGGCTTGCGCGTGCTGCGCCCGCAGCCGCGCGGGATTGGCGCGAGCCGCGGGCCGCTGACCGGCATCACGCTGCATGACTACACGAACGACGTCGCGGCCGTGATCGAGGATGCCCATGCGGGCCCGGCCTTCGTGGTCGGGCACGCGTTCGGCAACCGCGTGGCGCGCCTGCTCGCCACCGTGCGGCCGGATCTCGTCCGTGCGGTTGCGCTCGTCGCCGCCAATGTGGGGCGCAATCCAAGCCCGCCGAAGGTACGCGAGGCGATCAAGGCGAGCGCCGACCTGTCGTTGCCGGACGATCAGCGCCTTGCGGCGCTGCAGTTCGCCTTCTTCGCGCCCGGCCACGATGCGCATGCCTGGCTCAAGGGCTGGCACCCCGACGAGCTCGCCGCCGAGCGCATTGCCGGCGACAAGACGCCGCGCACGGAAGACTACGCGGCCGGGCACGCGCCGGTGCTCTACCTGCAGCCGGATCACGACCCGCTCGGGCATGTCGAAGACGCGCAGGCATACGAACGCGCGCTCGGCGGCCGCGTCACGGTCGTGGTGATCCCGCAGGCGAGCCACGCGGTGGTGACGGAGCAGCCGGATTTGGTCGCGCAGGAGCTGATCAAGTACGCGCGGGGATTGCCGCCATCGGGCAAATGATGGCGGTCAACCCGCCCGGCGCGGCACCAATAAACTCGCGACCATCACCTGCACGGGCTCGCCGCTCTGATTGAGCGTGGTGGTGCGCATCTTCACCAGGCCTTCCTTCGGGCGCGAGCGGAAGTCGCGCATCTCCATCACTTCGCTCTCGGTATGCAACACGTCGCCGGGACGCACCGGGCGCGGCCAGCGCAATTCATCGAGGCCGGCCCCGATGATGCCGCCCGCGATCGGCGCGCCGCCGTCGACGAGCAACCGCATTGTGAGCGCGGCGGTGTGGAAACCGCTTGCCGCGAGGCCGCCGAACAGCGTGCCTTTGGCGACCACCTCGTCGAGGTGGAAAGGCTGCGGATCGAACTGCGCCGCGAAGGCCTTGATGGCCGGAGTGTCGACCGACAGCGTCGCCGAGCGATAGACCTGCCCGACGGCGAAGTCCTCGAAATAGAGCGGCGCAGCACTCGGCGTCTTGCTCAGCATACCGGCGCTCCTTCCCCTTACGACGGCTGCGGGATACGTGCGGGCGCGGCTGCCGGCGCGCCCGTGAACCACGCGCCGGACGCGATCGCGACGGCGCTGACGAGACCGAAAGTTGCGAGCGCGAGCCCGAGCGCAAGATAGAGCCCGGTCAGCCCGGCCGCATGCACCGCGAGATAACCGCCGCCGGTCGCGATGGTAACACGCAACAGCGCTGCAACCAGCGGCCAGGCGAGACGGCCCGCGCCCTGCGAGGCGAAATAGAGCGCAAGCCCCATGCCGAAGAAGCCGTAGAACGGCCCGACCACATGCAGATAGCGCACACCCACCGCCGTCATGGTGGCGTCGGCGCCGAATAGCGACATCCAGGCTTCTGGAAAGAGCATCGCCGTAAGGCCAATCGCTTCGGTGATCAGGGTCGCGATGAGAGTGCCGGTCCATGCGACCTTCAAGGCGCGGGCGCGCTGGCCGGCGCCGATCGCCGTGCCGGTCAGCGCGGCGAGCGGCGCGCCGAGGCCGAACATGAGCGGGACAAGCAGATATTCGAGCCGCGCGCCGGTGCCGTAGCCCGCGACCGCGGCAGGGCCGAACGCGCCGGTGAGGCCGGTCGCGGTCGCGATGCTCACATTGGTGGTGACGCTCACCAGCGACGCCACCGCGCCGACGCGCAGGATGTCGCGGGTCGGTGCCCAGCGCAGCGCGGGCGGAGTCTTGCTCGGCTTGAGCACACCGCGGCCGGACCACAGATAAAAGGCGAAGATCGCGCTGCCGACCACGTAGAAGGCGACCACCGCGGTCGCGCCACCCGCGATGCCGAGACGCGGCAACGGGCCGAGGCCGAAGATCAGGCACGGCGAGAGCGGCACCAGTACGATCGCGCCTAGCACCGTCACGCTCGCCGGCACGAACATGTTGCCGGTGCCGCGGATGACGGCGGCGAGCGAATTATAGAGCCAGATCAGGGTCGCGCCGGCGAAGACGATGTTGGAGTAGGTGAGTGCGGCGGCAAGCGAGCCGTCGCGGCCGCCCATCAGCGCGTAGAGCCGCGGTCCTGCCGCAAAGGCCAGAACCGTGGTGAAAACGCCGAACACCAGCGCGACCGCGACCGCGTGCCACGCCAGCGTGTTGGCGTCATCGCGCCGGTTGGAGCCGAGCGCGCGCGCGACGCTCGACAGGATGCCACCGCCCATGGCGCCAGCCGAGATCATCTGGATGATCATCAACAGCGGAAACACCAACGCCATGCCGGCGAGCGCGTTGGTGCCGAGTTTGGCGACGAACCAGGTCTCGATCAGCCCGATCGCGGACTGCATCACCATGACGGCGACGTTGGGCATCGCCA
>DASXCK010000259.1:0-1597 GCA_036491235.1 Xanthobacteraceae bacterium
GGTCGAGCTGCCGGCCGCCGTGGTTGGAGACGTAGACGTAGTCGACGCCGTGCTCGACCGCGAGCTTGGCATCCTCGGCGGTCGCGATGCCCTTGATGGCGAGCGGGATCTTGAAGTTCTTCTTGATGCGATCGACCGTGCCCCAGTCGAGCGCCGCCTGGTACTCGCGGCCCGATGCCTTGCGCCGCCCGCGCACGATGTGGCGCTTGGCGATGTCGCGCTCGCGCCGGCTGTAGATCGCGGTATCAACCGTGAGGCAGAAGCCGGCGTAGCCCTTGTCGATCGCGCGCCGCACGTGGTCGTCGACCCAGGCGGCATCGCCGCGCACATAGAGTTGGTAGAAGCGCAGCGCGTCGGGCGCGGCCTCGGCGACCTTCTCGAGCCCAGGTTCGCACACCGAGCTCAGCATGTGTCCGGCGCCGAAGGCGGCGGCGCCGCGCACTACGTCGGCAGCGGCCTCCGGGTGGAAGCATTCGAGCGAGCCGACCGGCGCGAAGAACACCGGAATCCGGATCTTGCGGCCGAGCACCTCGACCGAGGGATCGATCTTGCTCACGTCGCGCAGGATGCGCGGCCGGAAGCCGAGCGAGTCGATCGCCAGGCGATTGCGCCGCATCGTGGTTTCGGTCTCGGCAGCGCCGACGATGTAGTCCCAATCGTTCTGATTGAGGTTCTGTCGCGCCTTGGCGACGATCTCGTGCAGGGTCTGGAAATCGTGGGTCGTGGAGGCAAGGCGCAGCGCAGCGGCCTGCTCGGGATTGTGCTGTTGCATGGGCTCAACCGGCGGAGGGGAGGGGAAGAGTGCCCAATGGTTTTAGCGCATGTGTCGACGTACGTCATCGTCCACAAATACGGTGCGTAAGATGGGTTGAGGGCGAAGCCCGAAACCCATCACGTGCGAGTTGCCGTGGACGTGATGGGTTTCGCTTGCGCTCAACCCGTCCTACGCGACCTACCGCCGGCGGCTGCGCCGTTCGTCTTCGCTGCGCGCGCCGCGATAGTCGGGGTTCTGGATGCAGGTGCCGCCATTGCCGCCGGCGTTCTCGCGGCACTGCGCCAACGTCTCGAACGCGCAGTATGTGGCGCCGCTCATCGTCTGGTCGATGTAGCACCACGGATAGCTGGCGGCGTGCGCCGGCAACGCAGTCGCGAACGTTCCGGCGAAAATAGCGATGGCCGGCGCGATCGCCTTCATGCCTCGTCGCAGGAAATATCGGTAAGTCATTGGACCCCCCGTCCTAGTGCCGCTTGCGCCGCCGCGCCGGCTCATGTTCCGGCTCGCGGTAATACGGGCTTTGGATGCAAGAGCCACCGATCCCGCTCTGCGTGGCCATGCATTGCTCGTAGCTCTTGTAGTAGCAGCTCATGCCCCCGACGTTCCACGGATAGGCGAGGCACCACGGATAATCATAGGCGGACTGGCCGTGGCTCGCCGCCGTTACCGCCAAGAGTGCGGCAGCGACGACGACGGGGGGCAGGACGAGGCGCATCGCCGACCGCGTCATGATCAATAGCGCGGATCGTACTCGCGCGGCCCCCGGCGTTCGCGATGTGTGGGGCCGCGATAGTACGGACTGGGAATGCAGGTGCCGCCGAT
>DASXCK010000260.1:0-6657 GCA_036491235.1 Xanthobacteraceae bacterium
AGGGTTGCTCGCTCGCGGAAAGCCCAAGATGGTCGCCCTCATCGCCGTTGCTCGAAAGCTTCTCACCATCCTCAACGCAATGCTCCGAGACAAAAAACAATGGCAACCCGCTTGAAAAAGAACACAGTCGCTGAGGCGCGAGCGAAGCCGACCTCGAAGGGTGGCGGCCCAAGGCGCTTCAACAAGCGAGCAAGCGGCAATGCACGGGCCCTTCGAGGCTCGGTCGCTGCGCGACCCGAGCACCTCAGGGTGACGGCGCCTATCTCCCGGCCCGTAGCCGTGCCAGCAATTCCGGCGACGGATAGGAATCCGCCGGCAGGCCGAACTTCACCTGCATCTTCTTGATCGCCGCGCGGGTCGCGATGCCGATCTTGCCGTCGATCGCGCCGACGTCGAAGCCGGCGCGCGCCAGCAGCCGCTGGATCTCGGCGGTCTCCTCCGCCGACACCTTTGGCACGGGCCCGGTCGAGCGCGCGATCGCGGGCGCGCCGGAGAGGCGCGTCGCGTAGTAGGCCGCGGTGGTCGAGTAGACCAGCGAGTTGTTCCACTTGAGATAGACCTGGAAATTGTCATAGGCGAGGAACGCCGGTCCGAAGCGCCCCATCGGCAGCAGCAGCGAGGCCGGCAGGTTGTCGGCCGGCAGCGCCCGGCCGCCAGGATAGGTCACGCCCCACTTCGCCCATTCGGCGCGCGTGTGCTGGATCGCAAGATCGGCCTGGTCCCATGGCACCTGGGGCGACACGCGCACCTCTTGCAGCCACGGCTGGCCGCGCTTCCAGCCGAGGCTGACGAGATACTTCGCCGTCGAGCCGATCACGTCCGCCGCGCTCTTGATCAGGTTGCGCCGGCCGTCGCCGTCGTAGTCGACGGCGTTCTTCAGGTACTCGGACGGCATCATCTGGGTCTGGCCGAGCTCGCCCGCCCACGAGCCGACCATCTCGGCCGGAGGGAGGTCGCCGCGTTCGATCAGGCGCAATTCATCGAACAGGTGCCCGCGGAACATGTCCGAGCGCCGGCAGTCATAGGCGAGCGTCGTGATCGAGCGGATCGAGTTGTAGTTGCCCTGGTTGGCGCCGAAATCGCTTTCCAGTCCCCAGAAGCCCGTGATTACCGCCGGCGGGACGCCGAACTCGCGCTCCTCGCGCTCGAACACGGCGGCGTGCTTCTTGATTTCAGCGACGCCATGCTGGATGCGCCCGCCCGCCAGCATCTTGTCGGAGAACTGCAAAAAATCCTGCGCGAAGAATTTCTGCCCACGGTCGATGCCGACGATATGGGCGTCGTACGTCATGAAGGGCGCGGCCTCGGCGAGCGCGTTGCGCGAGATGCCCTGGGCGGCGGCGTCCTGCTTGAACTTGGCGAGCCAAGCCTCGAAGCTGCCGGTGTTGCGGCAACTCGTGGTCGCCGCGACCGCGCCGTGCGCGCCCGCGATGAGGAGGCATGCGAGCGCAAGCCCCGCCCGGTTCAGCAATGTGCGCCGCATGGTCGACCCGCCAATCGATTTGATTCTATCGCCCGCTACCTTACCGGCGTATGGGCGGAAAATCTCCGGCGAAAAGATGACGGCGGCGGCTTACACCTGCAGCCCATCAAGCGCCGGCGACACCAGCTTCTCCATGGCGGCGGCCATCGCGAGCAGGCGGCGGTCGCTGCCGTTTGGACCCACCAGCATCAGGCCGACCGGTGCGTCGCCGGCATGGTGGCACGGGATCGAGACCGAGCAGCGGTCGAAGAAATTGGCGAGCCCGGTGTTGCGCAGCAGTTTGTAGTTGGCCGAACGCGCGTACTCAGGCGTCGCGACCTCGCGCAAGGTCGGCGCAATGATCGGCACCGTCGGCATGATCAGCGCATCGTAGGGCGCCGTGATCGCGTCGAAGCGGCGGATCATCTCCTCGCGCGCCCACATCAGCTCGATGTAGTCCGCCGCATCCTGCTCCTTGCCGCGCTCGAGCCGCGTCAGCACGAAGGGATCGTACTCGCTGCCCTTCACCTTGATCAGCGGCCGGTGCACCGCATAGCCCTCGGCGGCCGCGAAGCCGCCCTTGGCATTGACCTGCGCGAGCTCATTGAGCTCGCGCAGCGCGATCTGGCTGATGCGCGCGCCGGCGCGGCTCAGCGCCGTGAGCGCCGCCCCGAAGGCGCGCGAGACGTCCTGGTCCATGTCGTCGAGCACCAGCGTCTGCGGCACCGCGAGCCGCAGGCCGTCGAGCGGCAGGTCGGGCAGGCCGGCCAGGGGTTGGCCGGCGAGCACCGCGTCGATCAGCGCGCAGCACGCGACCGAAGGGGCCATGCTGCCGATCGAGTCGAGCGTCTGCGACAGCGGCATGGTGCCGTCGGTCGGAATCCGGCTCTTGGTCGGCTTGTAGCCGACGGTACCGCATAGTGCTGCCGGAATGCGGCAGGAGCCGCCGGTGTCGCTGCCGAGGCCGACGCAGGCCATGCCGTCGGTGACCGAGACAACCGCGCCCGACGACGAGCCGCCCGGGACGCGGCCGGTCTTGCGGTCATACGGGTTGCGCGGCGTGTCGTAATGCGGGTTGACGCCGAGCCCGGAGAACGCGAACTCCGTCATGTTGGTGCGGCCGATCGGGATGAAGCCGGCCGCGCGCAGGCGAGCGACCACGGTCGCGTCGCGCTCCGCCGGCGGGGCCTGGCGCAGCGCCACCGAGCCGGACGTGGTGACGTCGCCGGCCACATCGAACAGGTCCTTGACGGAGACCGGGATGCCGGCGAACAGCGAGGGGGTCGCGCCGCGCCGCCGCAACACGTCATAGGCGTCCGCCATGGCGCGCGCCGCCTCGCCATAGATCTTGAGGAACGTGCGCGGCCCTTCGCCCGTCGGGTCCTTGATGCGATCGAGGCAGCGGTCGATCAGCGCCCGGCTCGATTCGGCCGCCTCGAGCCGTGCGGCGATCTGGTGCAGCGTACGCATGGATGTGACGGCTCCCCTCGGCCGGCGCCTATCCCCACCCGAGATATGCGCCAAACGCGTGGCCGCCCGCGGCGGCCGGTTTCAGGACGATCTGAATACGGGGCCATGTTGAAATTTCAAGCCGTTTCGGATTTTGTCGCATCGGACCGGCTGAAAACGTACAGCCGGTCGCCACAATTCCTCATGAGCCCCCCGGGAACCAGCGTGCCACGCCGTATTCTCCGCCTGACCCTCATCCAAAATAGCGATTCAACGTCCCGCGACGTGGTAATCGACGACGCCGTGGTTGCCGGCTGGACCGGCCGCGATGCGGCCGCGGTCGAGAAGCATATCCGCGAGCTGGAAAGCATCGGCGTGAAGCGGCCCGCCTCGACGCCGATCTTCTATCGGGTGTCGGCGGCCCGCCTGACCACCGACGCCGAGATCGAAGTGGTGGGCGACACCTCCGGCGGCGAGGCCGAATTCGTGCTGCTGCAGCATGATGGGCGCCTGTGGGTCGGCACCGGGTCGGATCACACTGACCGGGCGGTCGAGACCTATGGCGTCACGGTGTCGAAGCAGATGTGCGACAAGCCGCTCGCGCCCGTGTTCTGGGCGTTCGACGAGGTGGCGCCGCACTGGGACAAGCTGATCCTGCGCGCGCACGTGACCGAGAAGGGTGCGCGCGTGCTCTATCAGGAGGGCGCCGTCGCCGCGATGATCGATGCGCGCGACCTCATCTCCCGCTACACCAAGGGCGGTCAACTCGCCGAGAACACGCTGATGTTCTGCGGAACGCTCGCCGCCAGGGGCGGCGTGCGGCCGACCACGCAATTTGCGTTCGAGCTGGAAGATCCCGTGATGGGGCGCAAGATCGCGCATGCCTACGCGGCGCGCGTGCTGCCCATCTTGGGATGAGGAACGATGAATCGCGTCCCGGGCGCAGCGCTGCCACAGCCCATCCGGGACACGAGGACTGAGAGAATGAGGAGAGCTGAACCATGCCGATGAACAAGCCGCATCTCGAATTCCACAAGGTGGACATGAATTCCGGCTGGGCGACGCCGCCCGGCTATCCGGCCGGCATCAAGCAGAAAATCCTCGCGAGCGATCTCGACGAGACGCGCAAGATGGGCGGCCGCACGCGGCTGTTGAAGTTCGATCCCGGCGTCTACACCACGTCGCCCTTTGTGCACGACCACTGGGAGGAGGTCTATCTCCTCTCCGGCGATCTCACGGTCGGCAACGACGCCCAGGGCAAGGGCGGCGAGCCCTTCCAGGCGCCGACCTACGCGTGCCGCCCGCCCGGCGTCCATCACGGGCCCTTCAAGTCGGAGAAAGGCTGCATGCTGTATGAGATCCACTACTACGACGAGAGCAAGAAGTAGCATCCGCGCCGATGATGGGGCGCGCACTGAAGTTCAGCGACGGGGTGCGGGGACTACGCTTGCTCCGCGTTCGCGATCGTCTCAATCGCTTGCTCAACATTTGCGGCGCCCCCACCCCACCCCCGCCCCGTCCCCGACACTCACTTCGCTCGCGGAGGGAGGGGAGCCGACGCGCAGTGCCTGTGAAGGAATGACCTCATGACTCCCGTGATGCGACCGTATCTCCCGGCAACGTCGGCCTTCGCGTCTGGCAAGGACTCCCCGCGCGACTTCCTTGAGCGCTGCCTTGCCGATCTCGAAACCTGGGAGCCGAAGATCGGTGCTTTCGTGGCGCTCAATCTCGACGGTGCGCGTGCGGCCGCCGACGCCGCGACCAAGCGCTGGCGCGACGGCAAGCCCCTCTCAGCGATCGACGGCATGCCGGTCGGCATCAAGGACATCATCGAGACCCACGACATGCCGACCGAGCAGGGCTCGCCGCTGTTCGCCGGCTATCGCACCGGGCGTGACGCCGCCGCGGTCGCGGCGCTGCGCGAGGCCGGCGCGGTGGTCGTCGGCAAGACCGTGACCACCGAGTTCGCCGCGACGACGGCGCGCGGCACGCGCAACCCCTGGGATCTGACCCGCACGCCCGGCGGCTCGTCGAGCGGCTCGGCTGCCGCGGTCGCGGCCGGGATTCTCCCCGTTGCGCTCGGCACGCAAGTCATCGGCTCGACCATCCGGCCGGCGAGCTATTGCGGCTGCTACGGCTTCCGCCCGACGGTCGGCGCGATCAATCGCGGCGGCAGCTACGACTATCTGAGCCAGAGCAGCACCGGCACCATTGCGGCGACGCTCGCCGAGGCCTGGCAGGTCGCCTACGAGATCGCGGTCCGCGTCGGTGGCGATCCGGGATTCCCGGGCCTTTTCGGGCCCGCGAGCGCTCCGGCCCCGCAGAAGCCGTCCCGGCTCGCCTTCATCGAGACATCTGGTTGGGCGATGGCCTCGCCGGGCGCCAAACAGGCGATGGAAGACGCGGTCAAGCGCCTTGCCGCGGCCGGCGTCGATATCCGCACGCGCGCGAATGACCGGAAGGTCGCAGCCGTCGAGGAGGCGATCGCGGCGGCGCGCAAGCGCTCGGCCGATATCAATGCGTGGGAATCGCGCTGGCCGCTCAACACCTATCGCGACAAGGACGCGTCGAAGCTCAGCGGGCCGGCGCTCGAACGCCTCAAGCAGGCCGAGACGATGACCATCGAGGAATATCGTGGCCTGATTGCTGAGCGGGCTTGCGCACGCGCGCTCTACGCTGCGCTTGCCGCCGACATGCCGGCGACCATCAGCCTGTCGGCACCCGCCACCGCGCCGGTCGGCCTCAACTGGACCGGCGAGGCCGCCTGCACGGTGCACACATCGTACCTCGGCATCCCGTCGATCTCGCTGCCGCTGTTCCGCGATGAAGGCTTGCCGCTCGGCCTCCAGGTCCCTGGCTTCGAGCATCGCGACGCCGATGCGTTCGCCGCGGCGGCGTGGATCGAGAAAGCGATGGCGTGACGCACTCCATTCGCCACACACTCGGCGGCCCGCGAAAGCGGGCCATCCAGTAACCACGGAGCTCTCGGTGTTTACTGGATCACTCGCTTTCGCGGGTGATGACGAATGAGCCAGCGGAGGATTCCTGCCATGAAGCTCGCTATCCCGGATATGATCTCCAACTCCTACTTCCCGGCGATCGCCGCGATCGAGCTCGGCTGCTTCAAGGACGAGGGGCTCGATGTCTCGATGGAGATGATCTATCCGGTCGACAAGAGCTACGCGGCGTTGCGCGACGGCGTGGTGGATTTCGTCGGCGGCTCGGCCCATTCGGCGCTCGCAGCCTTTCCGGAATTCCACGGCGTGAAGCTTCTCGGCGCGCAGGCGCAGGGCATGTACTGGTTCCTGATCCTGCATAAGGATTTCGGTGCCAAGCGCGGCGATATCTCGGCTGTGAAAGGCCGGACCATCGGCGCCGCGCCCTGGGTCGACGTCGGGCTGCGTCGGCTGCTGCAGGAAGCGGGCATCGATCTCGTCCGCGACAGGGTGACGATCGCGCCGGTGCCGGGCATGCAGGGCGCCGGCGTCAACTTCGGCGTCACGGCGGCGCGCGCCATGGAAGAGCGCAAGATCGACGGCTTCTGGGCCAACGGCATGGGCGCCGAGGTCGCGGTGCGCCGTGGCGTCGGCACCATGGTGCTCGACGTCCGCCGCGGCGACGGGCCGAAGCCGTGCTTCAACTACACGATGGCGTCGATCGCAACGACCGACAAGCTCATCGCCGAGAAGCCGGACGTCGCCCGCGCCGCCGTGCGCGCATTGGTGAAGACGCAGCGCGCGCTCAAG
>DASXCK010000261.1:0-17435 GCA_036491235.1 Xanthobacteraceae bacterium
CCGGCGGAGAGCACGGCGTCCGCCTCGCCCTTCTTCACCGCGTCGATCGCGAGCCACATCGACGACTTCCAGCGCCCATGGCGCAGCGCCTGGCTCGGCTTCTCGTCCATCTTGACCGCCACGTCGGTGTGGACGATGCGCGAGACCGCCTTGAGCTGCGGATGCTGTGCGAGCAGCGGCTCGATCACGCCGGTGTCGCCGACCAGGATGAATTCCGTGTCAGGGTGACGGGCGAGCGCCAGCGCGGCGCCCGGTACGACCACGGACGCGCCATGGTCCCCTCCCATGGCGTCGAGCGCAATTCGAACCTTCTGCGGCATGGATTGGCGGGTGGGTCTCTCGGTGAGGGCCCGCGACCGAGTGCCCGGGCAGGCTTGGACAATAGCGAGGTCAGCTGGCCGTCGCAAATGGGCGATTTTGCGCGGGTTCGTTGTCGATATCCGCAGTTCCACGGAGCTTGCCATGCCATGGACAGCCGCGCGGCGGGACGACGCGCGCCAATTTGCCGATGGCGTAATCCGACTATTGGTATCGTCGCACCCGCCGCGGACACATCATTTTTCGTCTGACGGCGGCTTCTTCAGGGCGGCGAGCGCCGCGAACGGACGGCTGCCCGCGTCGTCGCTCGGCGGCGCCTCGAACACCGCGCCCGGCTTGCGCGGATACGGATCGATGGCCAGCAGCAGGAATTCGGTCGCGGCCGCGCCCACGTCCACGACGCCGTCGACGAGTTCTTCCGGGTCATCGGCCGCGGTCGGGTCGATTTCCATTTCCTCCTCGGCGGCGCCACGGAGTGCGGCTCCGGCGGCCGGCATGAAGACGAGGTCCATCGGCTCACGAATCTCGGTCGTCATCGGCTCGACCGTCACCACGCAGATCTGCTCGACCGCAGCCGAAACCTCGCCCTCGACCCGCAGGCCCTTGCCGTGCCGCGCGATATCGATGGTCGCCTCGAGCCGCGGCACCGCCTCGACGCCCGCGAGCGCCGCGATGGCGGCGCGCGTTGCGGCGTCGGCCGCCAGATCGAGATGCAGGCCGTTCTCCGGCACGTCGTCGCGCCGCACGGGCACGCTCCAGGGGCTGTTCGATGGGTTGCTCGACGGACTGCTCGACCGGCGCTTGGCGCCTTTTGCCATCATGGCGCGACCTCCCCCACGGGCGCCGCGATCGCACCGGGATCCGGGAAATCGAGCTGCCCACCGGCGAGCGCCGCAAACGGCTTGGAATCCAGCCGGCGCGCGGCGTCGCGCACATAAGCCGCAAAACGCCGCGCCGGCGCCGCGGACGCACTGGCGCCCAGCACGTTGCGGGCAAGCGCAGCCGTGAGCTCCTCCCCGTCGGTTGCGGCGAGCGCGCGGTCGTAGACCTCGAGCCGGCCGTAGAACGCCTCCCCCATCCGGCGCATCTTCTTCGGCACCGTCAGATCGCCGACGCCCATTTCGCGCAGATTGTGGTCCATGTCGGCGCAGAACATATCGAAAACCTGTTGGCTCAGATCACGCGCCGCCGTCTCTTCGGCACCGGTTTCACGACCGAATCGGCGGCAAACGAGCGCGAGATGCAGCACCACCATGTCGAATCGGCCTTCCGCCGTGTCGGGTGCCCCGTAGGCAGCGTAGAAGACCGGGCGGCGCGCCTGTGCCACGATCGCGCCATAGAGGGCGTCAATGGTACCGGCCGCGGGGCCGCGGCGGAACAGCCGAAAGATCATGGGTCTCAACGGGAGCCTTGGTTTGGCGCATCGTCTGGATATGCGCCGGGTTTTCGTTGAAATCTTGCCGGCCGCGAGGTAGGTCAGCCGCCCGCCGCACGCAAGGGCAGCTGACGCAAGGGGATCGCGGGACTTGAGCCGAGTGACTTCGTATCGATCAGGCCGGAGCACGTCAGGTCGGAGGTTGGCGGTGCGCTGGGGCGCGGCCGCGCTCGTGCTCGCCCTCGGCCTGCCGCTCGGGGGCTGCTTCGTCACCCAGACCTATCAGCGCGGTTATCTGATTCCCGAGGGCGCCCTCGATCAGATTCCACTCGGCGCCTCGCAGGAGCAGGTGCTGATCGTGCTCGGCACGCCCTCGACCGTCGCGACGATCTCGGGCGAGGTCTTCTATTACATCTCGCAGCGCACAGAGCAGACCTCGTTCCTGCCGCAGAAGGAGACCGACCGGCGCGTGGTGGCGGTTTATTTCGACAAGAACCGCAAGGTCCAGCGCATCGCCAATTACGGCATCAAGGACGGCAAGATCTTCGACTACATCAGCCGCACCACGCCATCGGGCGGCGAGCAGCAGAGCATCGCCGGCTTCTTCGTGAAGATCTTCAAGCCCAGTGGGCTGTAGCTTTATTCCGTCATGCCCGCCAATGCGGGCATCCGCGTCTCCCTATCGCTATTGGCCCTGACGAGTCAGTGCCAACAAGAAACCCCGCGGCAAGCCGCGGGGTTTTGTTTTAGCGAGGACCAGGCTGATCAGCGCGCCAGGACCGCCAGCAGCAGCAACGCCACGATGTTGGTGATCTTGATCATCGGGTTCACGGCCGGTCCGGCCGTGTCCTTGTAGGGATCGCCGACCGTATCGCCGGTCACCGCGGCCTTGTGGGCGTCCGAGCCCTTGCCGCCGTAGTGGCCGTCCTCGATGTACTTCTTCGCGTTGTCCCAGGCGCCGCCGCCCGACGTCATCGAGATCGCGACGAAGAGGCCCGTGACGATCACGCCGAGCAGCATGGCGCCGACCGCCGAGAACGCCGCCGACTTGCCGGCCACGCCGCCGCCCGCGATGAAATAGATCGCGAAGAACACCACGATCGGCGAGAGCACCGGCAGGAGCGACGGGATGATCATCTCCTTGATGGCGGCGCGGGTGAGCATGTCGACCGCGCGGCCATAATCCGGCTTATCGGTGCCCTTCATGATGCCGGGCTTCTCGCGGAACTGACGGCGCACCTCCTCGACGATCGAGGCCGCGGCGCGACCGACCGCCGTCATGCCCATGGCGCCGAAGAGGTACGGCAGCAGGCCGCCGAACAGCAGGCCGACGACCACATAGGGGTTGGTCAGCGCGAAGTCCGGATGCACGTCCTTGAAATAGGGGTGCTGGGCCGCGTTGTTGGTGAAGAACGTGAGGTCCTGGTTGTAGGCCGCGAACAGCACCAGGGCGCCGAGGCCGGCCGAGCCGATCGCATAGCCCTTGGTGACCGCCTTGGTGGTGTTGCCGACCGCGTCGAGCGCGTCCGTCGACTTGCGCACCTCCTTCGACAGGCCCGCCATCTCGGCGATGCCGCCGGCATTGTCGGTGACCGGCCCGAAAGCGTCGAGCGCGACGATCATGCCGGCGAGCGCCAGCATCGTGGTCACCGCGATCGCGATGCCGAACAGTCCCGCCATGCCGAAGGTGATCAGGATGCCGGCGATGATGACGATCGCGGGCGCCGCGGTCGATTCGAGCGAGATCGCGAGGCCCTGGATGACGTTGGTGCCGTGCCCGGTGACCGAGGCCGCCGCGATCGACTTGACGGGGCGGAAGTCGGTGCCGGTGTAGTACTCGGTGATCCAGATGATCAGCGCCGTCACGGCGAGGCCGACGATGCCGCAGATGAACAGAGACATGCCGGTCAGCTGCACGCCCTTGATGCCATCCAGCGTGCCGAAACCGATCAGCCAATAGATCACCAGCGCGATGCCGCCGAGCGACAGGATGCCGGTGACGATCAGGCCCTTGTACAGCGCGCCCATGATCGACTGGCTCGCGCCGAGCTTCACGAAGAAGGTGCCGATGATCGACGTGATGATGCAGACGCCGCCGATCGCCAGCGGCAGCGTCATCATCGGGAACAGGAGCGGCGTGCCGCGAAAGAAGATCGACGCCAGCACCATCGTGGCGACGGTCGTCACCGCATAGGTCTCGAACAGGTCGGCCGCCATGCCGGCGCAGTCGCCGACGTTGTCGCCGACGTTGTCAGCGATGGTCGCGGGATTGCGCGGATCGTCTTCCGGAATGCCGGCCTCGACCTTGCCGACGAGGTCGCCGCCGACGTCGGCGCCCTTGGTGAAGATGCCGCCGCCGAGACGGGCGAAAATCGAGATCAGCGAGGCGCCAAAGCCGAGCGCCACCATGGCGTCGATCACGGTGCGGTCATCGGCGGCAAAGTGCAGCGAGCCGGTCAGGAAGCCGAAATAGAGCGTGACACCGAGCAGCGCGAGGCCGGCGACCAGAAGCCCGGTGATCGCACCCGACTTGAAGGCGAGCTCGAGGCCGGCGGCGAGCGAGCCGATCGCCGCCTGGGCGGTGCGCACATTGGCGCGCACCGAGACGTTCATGCCGATGAAGCCGGCGACACCGGAGAGCACCGCGCCGATCGCGAAGCCGACCGCGACCAGCCAGCCGAGGAAATAGCCGACCACCAGGAAGATCACGACGCCGACGATGCCGATCGTCGTGTACTGGCGCTTGAGATAGGCCTGCGCGCCTTCGCGCACGGCGGCGGAAATCTCCTGCATGCGCGCGTTGCCGGCATCGGATGCCAACACCGAACGAATCGCCCAGATCGCGTAGACGATCGAGAGCGCGCCACAGGCGACGATCAGCCACAGAGCAGTCATGGAAACCCTCGGTTTTCGTGGGAAAGCCGGACTTTGAACTCCCCCGAGCCCGGCCACACGCGGGCGAAGACGTCGCCGTCCCGCCTCAAGTTGGCGCGGGACATAGCAAGAATCGCCCGCGCGATGCAACGGCGCAGCATGCATGGCGTGCGGGAAATGCTGGTCGGCGCGCCCACCGGGCGTCGCGGCCTCACCCGCGGCAGCTATGCGGGCCGCAGCCGCCCCACAAGGTTAACGGCGATCAGCGCCAGTCCGGCGATCCCGACAGCCGGCAGCACGACCATGGCGACCATGTCCCAGCCGTAGCTCGCGAGCAGCTTGCCGGATGCGAACGAGCCGATCGCCATCGAGCCGAACACCAGGAAGTCGTTCACGGCCTGGACCTTGTTGCGCTCGTTCGGCCGGTGACACTGCGTCACCAGGGCGGTCGCGCCCACGAAAGCGAAGTTCCAGCCAATGCCGAGCAGGACCAAGGCGCCCCAGAAGTGCCAGACCGAGATGCCGGCGACCGCGACCAGGGCGCCGGTCGCGATGATGGCGAGGCCGATGCCCGCGATCCGATTGGTGCCGAAGCGGGCGATCAGCGCACCGGTGAAGAAGCTCGGCGCATACATGCCGACCACATGCCATTGCAGGCCGAGCGTCGCGTCGGTGACCGAGTGATTGCAGTCGAGCATCGCGACCGGCGCCGAGGTCATCACCAGGTTCATCATCGAGTAGCTGGCGACCCCGCACACCACCGCGACGATGAGGCGCGGCTGGCTGAAAATCTCGATGAGCGGCCGGCCGTCGCCCATGCGACGCGCGGTCTGCGGCGGCCGCGGAATGCGGGTTGCGAGCAGCACGAGGCCCGACAGGACAGCGACGCCGGCCTGGGCCATGTAGCTCGCGGCGAAGAGATAGGGCTGCCAGAGCTCCTTGGTGAAGATGACGAGCTGCGGCCCGACGAAGGCCGAGAACATGCCGCCGGCCATCACCCACGAGATCGCCCGCGGCTTGAACGCGTCGCTCGCCGTGTCGGCAGCGGCGAAGCGATACGACTGGTGCACCGAAGCGTAAAAGCCGCCGAACAGGGTGCCGGCGCACAAGAGCGCGAAGGAGGCATGCAGCACCGCAAGGCAGCACAAGATGCCGGCGATCGCGCCGCACAGCGCGCCCATCTCGAAGGCGGCGAGCCGGCCGAATTTCTTGGCCAGCATGCCGACCGGCAGCGTGCCCATCCACATGCCGAGCACGTAGGTGCTCACCGGCACCGTCGCGAATTCCTTGCCGGCCAGCGTCGTGCCGACGATGCCGGCCGTACCGACGATCACGACTGAATTGCCGCCCGCAAGCGCTTGGGCGAGCGCGAGAATCAGCGCGTTGCGCTTGGCAAGGCGGTCGCTCGTGTCGACCAGTGGCTCGGCGATGGCCGACATGAACATTCCCACAAATGCCGATTCGGCAGAATGAAGCGGCCATACTTAACGGCCCCCGCAGGACGCCGCCACTGCGAGCCGCGCAGGGCTGGTGCGAGCCGGCCGCGGTCAGAAGCGCAGGGCGCCAGGATGGCGAATGACGACCTCGCGCGCCTCGACCGGCCGCCGCGCCCCGATCTGGCCGAGGGCCGCGCGCGTCTCCTCGCCGAGCAGCTCGATCACATGCGCGGGACCGCAGGCTCCGAGCGCGCCGAGGCCCCACAGGAAGGCTTTGCCCGCGAAGGTCGCCTGCGCACCGAGCGCAAGTGCGCGCGCCACGTCGGCGCCGCTGCGGATACCGGAGTCCATCATCACGGTGGCGCGGCCCGCGACCCGGGCGACAATTGCCGGCAGCGCGTCGATCGCGGCCGGCAGCGCCTCGACCTGGCGGCCGCCGTGATTTGACACCACGATGCCGTCGGCGCCGAGCGCGACGGCCTTGTCCGCATCGTCGGGATGCAGGATGCCCTTGAGCACCAACGGCCGTTTCCACCGCTCGCGGTAGCGGGCGATCTCGTCCCACGTGAACGCGCCCTTCACCTCGCGCCGCGCGAACTGCGCCACCGCCGCAATGCTCGTGTCGCTCCCCGTATAGGCGCGCAGGTTGGCGAAGCGCGGGATGCCGTTGCGGAGCATCGCGATCAGCCAGCCCGGTGAGGTCAGGATGTCGAGCAGCATCCGCAGATCGGGCCGGAACGGCGTGGTCACCCCGGCGGCCACCTCGCGCGAGCGTGTGGTCCGCACCGGCACGTCGAGGGTGAGCATCAGCACATGCGCGCCCGCCGCCTCGGCGCGGCGCACGAGATCGAAACCGACGGCGTGGTCGTTGCGCGCCATGCGGTAGAGCTGGAACCAGAGCACGTCGGGGGCGATCACGGCGGTCTTCTCGATCGTGGTGCCGCCGACGGTACCGAGCACATAGGGTACGCGTGCGGCCTGCGCGGCCGCGGCAAGGTATTCGTCCGCCCCCGGCCACACGATCGAGGGCCCGCCCATGGGCGCAACGCCGATCGGCGCGCTATAGCGACGGCCGAACAGCTCGATGTCGATCGGCGGCAGCTCGGTCGTGACGCCGTAGCGCGGCACGAGCTCGATGGCGTCGAGCGCCGCCCAATTGCGCCGGATGCCGGCATCCTCGCCGCCGGCGCCGCCGTCCATGTACTCGAAGGCGAAACGCGGACCATGGCGCGGGGCGTGGCGGCGCAGATGTGTGACGGTCGGAAAGCGGCGCATGAGGCCGGTCTTGTTCTCGAGGCCGTTGCGGAAGGATGGCGCCGCGGCAGCGGCAAGCTTTGTCGGCTTGGTACGGTCGTCCATCGTAGTCCCCCGGCGCGACGCCTTTCTCAGAAGTGACTATACGACGGCCGCGCGAACTTGCGCGCCCTGCCCTCCGCATCGACGAAGCGGGCCTTGCCGCTGCCGGCCGCAAATCCGCCGACGTCCGTGACCATGACGCCAACCGCGCGCGCGGCCTTGCGCAACACCGCAACCTTGCGGGCCGGCACGCTCGCCAGCAGTTCATAATCGTCGCCGCCCGTGAAGATCGTCTCGATCAGCGTCGGATCGGCCGCGAGCGCCGTCCTGGCGGCACGCGACAGGGGAACGCGCGCGATATCGACGTGCGCCGAGAGACGCGCGGCGCGGCACATTTTTGCGAGGTCGCCGGCGAGCCCATCGGAAATATCCATGGCGCCGCGGGCGGCACGGCGCAGCGCCGGTGCCAGGGCGTTGCGCGGCTGCGGGACGAGGTAGCGCTGCAGCAAATGCTCGCGCATCGTGCGGTCGAGCCCCCAGCGGCGCGCCGCCTTGGGATCGCGGCGTAGAATCACCCCGAGCGCCGCATCGCCAACCGTTCCCGTGACCACGATGCGGTCGCCGCCGCGCGCCCCGTCGCGCCGCAGCATGCCGCCGCGCGGGACCGCGCCGAACGCCGCGATGTTGACCGAGACGAGCCCAGGGGTGCGGTCGGTGTCGCCGCCGAGCAGCGGGCAGCCGAATTTCTTCGCGTCGGCGCCGAGCGCACGGGTGAAACGCGCAAGCCAGTCGTCGGCGAGCTTGCGCGTGAGCGCGATCGACAAGAGGAAGCCAAGCGGCTTGGCGCCTTTGGCGGCGAGATCGGACAGGTTGATCCGCAGGGCCTTGCGGGCCACCGTCTCGGGCGGATCGTCGGGAAAAAAATGCACGCCGGCGATGACGCCATCGGCCGTGAGCACCAAGTCGTGGCCGGCCGGCACCGCGATCGCGGCCGCGTCGTCGCGCAACCCGAGCGCGCCCGGATGGGTCGCGAGCGGCCGGAAATGCCGCGCGATCAGGCGATCCTCGGCGGACGCTCCATTGGGACGGCGGTTACGCATACGTGCACCATACGCGCTCGGCGGCGGTGGCGTCAGCTGGTTGCGGACGCGAACTCGTCGGTGCGAAAGCGGCGCGCGAGCGTGTCGAGCACCGCGTTGACCATGCCGGTCTCCTCGCGCTCGACGAAGGCATTGGCGACGCCGACATATTCGGAGACGACGACGCGCGCCGGAATGTCGGTGCGCTTGTCGAGCTCGTAGGCACCGGCGCGCAGCACCGCGCGCACGATCGCTTCGACCCTCTTCAACGGCCAACCGTTGGACAGCGTCTGGTCGATCAGCGGATCGAGCCGGCGCTGCTCGGCCGCGAACCCGCCGACAATGTCGCGGAAGAAGGCCGCCTCGGCCGGCAGATACTGCTCGCCCTCGACCTCGCGGCCGAGCCAGTGGCTCTCGAACTCGGCCATGATGTCGTTGAGCCCCTTGCCGGCGATGTCCATCTGGTAGAGCGCCTGCACGGCGGCAAGCCGCGCGGCGCCGCGCCGGTTGGCCCTCTGCTTGGGCGGCATCACCGGGAGCCCCGCGGCTTCGCCAGGGAACGCTTGAGCCGCACCAGCGCGAGCGCCGCCTCGGCCGCCGCCGCGCCCTTGTCCTGGCCCTCGGGACGAGCGCGCACCCAGGCCTGCGCTTCGGTGTCGACCGTCAGGATGCCGTTGCCGACCGGCACGCCGCGCGCCACGCCGATATCCATGATGGCGCGCGCCGACTCGCCTGCCACGATGTCGTAGTGGCTGGTCTCGCCGCGGATCACGCAGCCGAGCGCGATCACGCCGTCGTAAGGCGCTTTGCGCCTGGCCGCGTCGAGCGCGATGATGATCGCCTGCGGAATCTCGAGCGCGCCCGGCACGGTGACGACTTCATAGCTTGCCTGCGCGGCATCAAGGACCCGCTGCGCGCCCGCGAGCAGCTCGTCCGCGATGCCTTCGTAGTAGCGGGCCTCGACCACGAGCATGCGCGCGCCCTTGACCGTGCCCTCGTCCTTGCTTGCTGCCTTGCGCGGCCCTGCCATCTCAGCGTCCTTCCATCAGCCGCGCCGCGTAGCGCGCCATCTGATCCACCTCGAGGTTGACCCGGTCACCGATACGCAACGCGCCGAGCGTCGTCACCTGCAGCGTGTGCGGAATCACCAGCACCGAGAACGTGTCGCCCGCAACTTCGTTCACCGTGAGCGAGACGCCGTCGAGCGCGACCGACCCCTTCTGAGCGATGAAGCGCGATAGCACTGCCGGTGCGCGGAACGCGAGTCGGGCCGTCTCGGGAAGATCCTCGCGGGCGATCAGCTCTGCGAGGCCGTCCACGTGGCCCGATACCAAATGTCCACCGAGCTCGTCGCCGATCTTGAGCGAGCGCTCGAGATTGACACGCGTGCCGTGCCGCCATCCCGCGGCGGTGGTGAGCCGCAGCGTCTCGGCGGCCGCGTCGGCCGCAAACCAGGTGCGCCCATCCTCCTCACCGGCGCCCACCACCGTGAGGCAAACGCCCGAGCACGCGATCGAGGCGCCGTCGGCAATGCCGAGGCGCGGGTAACGGCATGCGATCTTGAGGCGATGCAGGTTGTCGGCCCGCGCCTTCACGCTCAATACGTCGCCGATGTCAGTGACGATGCCGGTGAACATAGCGAGCGTCTATCACGCCCGGGCGAAGAATTCGACGCTGTCCTCGCCTATCGGCTCGCGACCGTGCGACGTGAGCCGGCCAGTCAGCGTCTCGAGCCGCATTCCCTGCAGCGCATCGATACCGTCGGAACCGATGGTCCTGGCCGAGCGAAAGAGCGCCGCCGCGTCGACGAGGTCGGCGGCCACGAACGACGCCGCGACCGTCGGGCCGCCCTCCACCATCAGCCGTGTGATACCGCGCTCGGCAAGGAGCCGCAGCACGGCCGCGAGATCGAGCCGTCCGCCCGATACGGGTGCCTGCAGCGCGACAACGCCAGCCTCCTGCAAAAGGCGCGCGGGTTCGGGCGTCGCATCCGCGGCGGCCACGACCCAGACCGGGGTCGTGCGCGCGCTTGTGACCAGCGCGCCGCCGAGCGGCAACCGCTGGGCGCTGTCGAGCACGACGCGCACCGGGGAAAACGCCGTCATGCCGGGCAGCCGGCAGGTGAGCTGCGGATCATCGGCGAGCGCGGTGCCGATACCGACGAGGATCGCGTCGTTCATCGCCCGCAGGCGATGCACGCGCGCGCGCGCCGCCTCGCCGGTGATCGCGACGGGCCGCCGGCCTGCGGCGCCCGCCTTGCCGTCCGCCGACGCCGCAAGTTTCAGCGTGACGTGCGGGCGCCGGTCGCACATGCGGCGGATATGGCCCGCGTGCGCTCGTCGCGCTTCATCGGCGCCGAGACCGACTTCGACCGCGATGCCGGCCGCGCGCAGCCGCGCGTGGCCTGCGCCCGCGACCTCCGGGTTCGGGTCCTCCAGCGCCGAGACGACGCGCGCGACCCCCGCCGCGACGATCGCGTCAGCGCACGGTGGCGTGCGGCCGTGATGCGAACACGGCTCGAGCGTCACGTACATGGTGGCGCCGCGCGCTGCATCGCCGGCCCGCCGCAAGGCCTCGGCCTCGGCATGCGGCCGCCCGCCGACTTGCGTCCAGCCGCGCCCGACGATGATCGGCACGCCCTGCTCCTCGCGCACGATCACGGCGCCCACCGCCGGATTGGGCCACGTATTGCCGAGCCCGCGCCGGCCGAGCGCCAGCGCGAGGGACATGAAATCCTGATCTGAACTCGGCGTGGTCACTTCTGCGACGATACAGGAACTGGCGCCTTGGAATCCTCCTTGACGCCCTCCTCCTCGCCCGACAATTCGGCAAGCGCGGCCTCGAAATCCTTGGCCTCGCGGAAATTGCGGTAGACGGAGGCGAAGCGCACGTAGGCGACGTCGTCTAGGTCGCGCAGATGCGCCATGACGGTCTCGCCGATGGTCTCGGTGGTGACCTCGTTCTCGCCCAAGCTTTCCAGCTCACGCACGATCTTCGAGATGGTCAGCTCGACGCGGTCGGGATCGACGTTGCGCTTGCGCAGCGCGATCTCGACCGAACGGGCGAGCTTGTCTCGATCGAACGGAGCACGCCGTCCGTTGCGCTTGACCACCACGAGCTCGCGCAGCTGCACCCGCTCGAATGTGGTGAAGCGGAAGCCGCAGGCGAGGCACAGCCGCCGCCGCCGGATCGCGGCGGAATCCTCGGTCGGCCGCGAGTCTTTCACCTGCGTATCGAGACTGTTGCAGCTCGGACAGCGCATGCCCGGCTCCCCCCGTGCTCTGGTCCCGTCTCGCTCACTCCCGATAGATCGGGAAGCGCGCGACCAGCCGCTTGACCTTGTCGCGGACTGCCGCTTCGGTCGCCTCGTCGGCATCGGCGCCCTTCTTCGACAGCGCATCGAGAACCTCGGCGATCAGCTCGCCGACCTGGCGGAATTCGGCGACACCGAAGCCGCGCGTGGTCCCGGCCGGCGTGCCGAGCCGGATGCCCGACGTGACGGTCGGCTTCTCGGGATCGTACGGAATGCCGTTCTTGTTGCAGGTGATGTGGGCGCGGCCGAGCGCGGCCTCCGCCACCTTGCCGGTGAGTCGCTTCGGCCGCAGGTCGACCAGCATCAGGTGCGTGTCGGTGCCGCCCGAGACGATGTCGAAGCCCTTCGACTTGAGCGTTTCGGCGAGCACCTTCGCGTTCTCGGCCACCGACTTCGCGTAAGTCTTGAACGACGGCCGCAAGGCCTCGCCGAACGCCACCGCCTTGGCGGCGATCACGTGCATCAGCGGGCCGCCCTGGCTGCCCGGAAAGACCGCCGAGTTGACCTTCTTGGCGAGTTCCTCTGTGTCGGTGAGGATCACGCCGCCGCGCGGGCCGCGCAGCGTCTTGTGCGTCGTCGTGGTGACGACATGCGCGTGCGGGAACGGGCTCGGATGGGCACCGCCGGCGACGAGCCCAGCGAAGTGCGCCATGTCGACCATCAGATAGGCACCGACCTCGTCGGCGATCGCGCGGAACCCTTTGAAGTCGATGATACGCGGATAGGCCGAACCGCCGCAGACGATCACCTTGGGCTTGTGCTCATGCGCAAGCTTGCGCACCTCGGCGAGGTCGATGGTGTGCGTGTCGCGGGTGACGCCGTAGGGTACGACCTTGAACCACTTGCCCGACATGTTGACGGGCGAGCCGTGCGACAGGTGCCCGCCGGCCGCGAGATTGAGCCCCATGAAGGTGTCGCCAGGCGACATCATGGACATGAAAGCCGCCACATTGGCGGACGCGCCGGAATGCGGCTGCACATTTGCGAAACGGCATCCGAAAAGTTTCGTAACGCGCTGAATCGCCAGGGTTTCGGCGACATCCACAAACTGGCAGCCGCCGTAGTAGCGCCGACCCGGGAGACCCTCGGCATACTTGTTGGTGAGCACGGAGCCCTGCGCCTCCAGCACGGCGCGGCTGACGATGTTCTCCGACGCGATCAACTCGATCTCGTCGCGCTGGCGGCCGAGTTCCAACCGTATAGCGTCGGCGATCTCGGGATCGGTGTCGGCGAGCGACGCCGTGAACATGTCGGGCGTCGCGGCATCCGCCGGCTTGGGATGTGCAGGCATTTAGCTCTCCGGGCAGTTGAGCCGCGATAGCATATCGGCCCGGCAGCGCCAAGGATTGGCGCATATGTGCTGTGGGCAGCCCAATATGTAGTTGGGCGAATTAGCGAGTGGCGAATAGCGGATGGCCGACGGGAGGCGCACCTGCGCCCCTACTCGCTACTCGCTACTCGCTACTCGCTACTCGCCATTCGCTATTGGCTTTCTTTCGCCAGCCGCGCCTTGAGCTTCGCCAGCGCCAGCCGCTCGAGATCGCTCGGCGCCGCCGTGGCCGGGCCGACGACGGTCACCTCGATCCCGGTCTTGCCATCGATCGCCGCAACTTTGACGGAGCCGCCGATGCGGGTGAACTCGAAGTAGACTTCGCCCTGCCCCGCGGCGCCCATCATGGACGATCGGCTAGAGCGGCGTCGGCGGCGGCGCCACCGTCGCGCCGACGCCGTCGCGCGCATAGATGTCGTCGCGGAACTGGACCACGCCGTCGGGCGTCGCCCACGCCGTGATGTAGACCCAGTAGAGCGGCACCGGATGCACGAGCCGCGCGTTCTCGCGCGCCCCCGACTTGATCGCCTGGTCGATCGCGGCACGCCCCCAGCCCGACGTCTCGTCGAGCAGCCAGTAGACCAGCTCGCGCACGTTCTGCACGCGCACGCAGCCCGACGAGTCGTAGCGGAAATCCTCGCCGAACAGGTTCTTCGACGGCGTGTCGTGCATGTAGACGCCGTGCGTGCTGGGGAAGTTGATGCGGATCGAGCCGAGCGAGTTGAAATCGCCCGGGTCCTGGCGGAAGCGGTAGTTGACCGCCTCCTCCGAGTTCCAGTTGATCTGCTGCGCGGCGAGCTCGGTGCCGTGCTGGTCGTAGATGCGGATGTGATTGTCGGCGAGATAGTTCGGCTCGGCCTGCATCTTCGGGATCAGGTCCTTGCGCACGATCGAGACCGGGACCGTCCAGTACGGATTGAAGTTCACCTCGATGATGTGGCTCTGGATGTCGGGCGACGGCCGGTCGGGCTTGCCGACCACCGCGATATGGCGCGAGACCACGCGGCCGTTGGCGATCGCCTCGACCTGCGCGGCCGGAATGTTGACCACGACGAAACGCTGGCCGAGGCTGCCGCTCATGGCGCGCAGGCGCACCAGATTGATGTTGAGCTGGGCAAGCCGCGTCGCCGCCGGGATGTTGAGGGCCGAGAAGGTCTCGTCGCGTGCGACGCCGTCGACCGTGAGCCCGTTGCGCGCCTGGAAGCGCTGCACCGCGGCCTCGACGTAGGAGTCGTAGATGTCGCTGCGGCCTGCCGTCTGGGCGAGGTCGGCGGAAACGCTCAGGCGCTTGCGCAGCACCTCCACACTCGGATGCCGGTTGCCAAGCCGCAACTCGTTGACGGGCGGCACCGCCGGCCAGCCGCCGCTCGAGACGATCTGCTGGTAGCGCGCGATCGCCTGCTCAGTCGCGGCGACCGTCTCGGACGAGAGCGTCGGTAGCGACGCGCGCGGCATGTGGATGGTGCGCGAGGCCGAATCAAATCCGAACGCGCCGCTCTGCTGCTGGATCAGCTTTTGCAGGATCGGATCCTCGGCGGCCGCGGCGTGTGCCACAAGGCCTGCGGCGGCACCGCCGGCCGTCAGGAAAGCACGCCGGCTCAGCGACGCAAATTTGGGCGCAAATTTCGAATGTGCAGTCATCCCATCCCCGACACAACCAATGGCCGCCCGCCCGCCACGCCATAGTTCATAAAGTGTGGCCGTGAAAGCGCGGAACAGTCCCGCGCGCAGTGGATTCGGCAAGCATGCGGATGATTCCACCGCAGCGTAGACGGATCGTTAATGCCGAGGGTTGGGCCGATTTATGGCATCTTTCCCCCGATCGAGCCGGGGCAGGCATTCACCGGAACATGCAACCCAGGACGCGAAAAGCCCCGGTCTTGCGACCGGGGCTCGTTGCATCCGTACGAGGCGAACGCTTACAGCCGATAGAGGATCTGATCGGTCCAGAACCGCTCGAGCCGGTGCAGCGACTTGTTGAGCGTGGCGAACTCGTCGCCGTTGATGCCGCCGACCTGCTCCACCGTGCGCACGTGCTTCTGGTAGAGCTGCTCGACGATGTCGCGCACCTCGACGCCCTTGTCGGTGAGCTTGATGCGCACCGAGCGGCGGTCGACACGCGAGCGCTGGTGATCGAGGAAGCCCATCTCGACCAGCTTCTTGAGGTTGTAGGAGACGTTGGAGCCGAGATAGTAGCCGCGCGTTCGCAGCTCGCCGGCGGTCAGCTCCTTGTCGCCGATATTGTAGAGCAGCAGCGCCTGCACCGAATTGATGTCGGAGCGGCCGCGGCGATCGAACTCGTCCTTGATGACGTCGAGCAGGCGGCGATGCAGCCGCTCGACCAAGGTCAAGGCTTCAAGATAGAGCGGACGAACCTGGTCGATGCGCTCGGCGCGTTCGGCAGGCTCGACCGCCTTGACTAGAGGTTTCATGATGACGCCCTTCGACATTGTTATTGGTCGACGAGGCCCTGTTTTCCTCGTCCCATACGTGAAATTACATCGATACGATCTAAGATCGGCTTAAATAACAGCATAAAGATTAGGTTTATCGGCGACGGTAAAGCAGCGATTGAAGCTTGAATTGCAGGGGTTTTCTTTACGTTTTGGTGAGGCTGCGGACGCGCTTCGGGCCGCCTTCGTTCGCGCTCCTGGCGCGCGGCCGTGCACCTGTCGCACGGCGGCACAACCGATAACCCGATTTGGTTCAGATCTGTTTACACCTTGCACTAGCGGCCGCCGCGCACCTGCCGGATGATGCCGGAGAAATCACGACCCGATTCACCGCTGCCGCAATAACGTTCGTAGATCGCCTCCGCCTGCGCGCCCATCGCGGCGGCGGTGCCCGCCGTGTGCGCCGCTTCCTGCGCAAGCTTGAGATCCTTGAGCATCATCGCGGCCGTGAAGCCCGCCTGGTAATCGCGGTTCGCGGGCGAGGTCGGCACCGGGCCAGGCACCGGGCAATAACCCGTCATCGACCAGCACTGGCCGGACGATTTCGACGCGATGTCGAACAACTTCTGGGCGTCGAGCCCGAGCTTCTCGGCGAGCACGAAAGCCTCCGAGACCGCGATCATGGAGACACCGAGGATCATGTTGTTGCAGATCTTCGCGGCCTGCCCGTTGCCCGCGCCGCCCGCATGCACGATCGTCTTGCCCATGCGCTCGAGCAGCGGCTCGGCGCGCGCGAATGCCTCCGCGCTGCCGCCAACCATGAAAGTGAGAGTCGCGCCCTGCGCGCCGCCGACGCCGCCCGACACCGGCGCGTCGATCATGTCGAGCCCCTTCGCCTGCGCGGCGGACGCGACCGCGCGCGCGGTCGCAACATCGATGGTCGAAGAATCGATGAGCAGCGTGCCGGGCGCAACGCTGTCGAGCACACCGCCTGCGTCCGTGTAGACTGATCGCACATGCTCGCCCGCCGGCAGCATGGTGATCACCGTTTCGGCGCCCGCGCAGGCTTGCGCCACCGAGGTCGCAGCCGCGCCGCCCGCGGCGCTCAGCCGACCGACCGCGGCCTGCATGACGTCGTAGCCCGCAACGCTGTGCCCGGCCCGCACGAGGTTCTGCGCCATCGGCAGGCCCATGTTGCCGAGGCCGACAAATCCGATCCGCGCCATGCCGTCCCTCCTCCCCTGCTCGTCCCGCCCGCACGACGGCGCGCTACTGCGGATGCTCGCGCGCCGCCTGGATGGCGAGGAAAAGATACGCCCCGATCACCAATCCCTCCAGCGCCACGACAACAGGCTGCGGGCCATAGACCTGCTGGAAGAAAAGGTCGATCACCGCCATCGACACGGCCGCCGTGAGCCACACGACCGCGCCCCATGGGGCCGCGAGCCAGAGACCCACCGCGGCGACGAGGTCGATGACGGCAAAAAAGACGGTCGCGGTCTGCCACTGGGTCCCGTGGCCCATGAAGCCACTGTCGCGTCCGCCGACGAACCCGCACACCGCCGCCCAGTGATAGAGCCCCTTGACCATCGACAGTGCCGCCATCAGGCGCAGGAACAGCACGAGGCGTCCGGTCCAGGCCCTCTCCGGACGGCGCTCCTCGTCGGCCTGGACCGGGGCCAGTTCCTCGATCGGCCGGCGGGTGACCGGAGCGCTCATGACAATCTCGTCGGCAACTCGAGCTCGCGGTCGAGCGGCGCAAAATGACGCTCCACCTCCGCGTCCGCGACCGCGGCGAGGTTTTCCGGCCGCCAGCGCGGCGCATTGTCCTTGTCGACGATCACGGCCCGTACCCCTTCGTAGAAATCGTCCCCGCGCACGATGCGCCACACGATACGGAACTCGGCCCGCATGCAGTCGTCGAACGACCAATGCGGCCCGCGCCGCACCTGCGCGAGCGCGATCTTGAGGCTCAGCGGCGCCTTGCTGCGAATGGTCGCCGCCATCGCGCGGGCGCCCGC
>DASXCK010000262.1:0-23261 GCA_036491235.1 Xanthobacteraceae bacterium
CGCCATCGGCGTCGAGTCGACCGCGGACAGCCGCCGCGACTACCGCGAGCTGCTCTTCCGCTCGGGCGACGCGATGAAGAACCATATCTCGGGCGTCATCCTCTACGACGAGACGATCCGCCAGAATGCCAAGGACGGCACTCCGCTGGTCAAGCTGATCGAGCAGGCCGGCTCGCTGCCCGGCATCAAGGTCGACAAAGGCACCAAGGCGCTGCCGTTCTGTCCGGGCGAGGTCATCACCGAAGGCCTCGACGGCTTGCGCGAGCGTCTCGCCGAATATCGCGGGCTCGGCGCCAAGTTCGCCAAATGGCGCGCCGTGATCGACATCGGCGCCGGCATCCCGACCTGGCCGTGCGTGAAAGCCAACGCCCACGCGCTCGCGCGCTATGCGGCGCTGTGTCAAGAAGAGCAGATCGTGCCGATCGTCGAGCCGGAGGTGCTGATGGACGGCAGCCACGACGTCGACACCTGCTACGCGATCACCGAATGGGTGCTGCGCACCGTCTACAACGAGCTGTTCGAGGCGCGCGTCGCCCTCGAAGGCACGGTGCTCAAGCCCAACATGGTGATCGCGGGCAAGAAGTCGGCGAAGAAAGCCTCGGTCGAGGAAGTCGCCGAGAAGACCGTCAAGGTGCTCAAGGCCTGCGTGCCCGCGACCGTGCCGGGCATCGCGTTCCTCTCCGGCGGCCAGTCCGACGAGGAGGCGACCGCGCATCTCGACGCCATCAACCGCATCGGCGACCTCCCCTGGTCGGTCACCTTCTCGTACGGCCGCGCGCTGCAGGCGGCGCCGCAGAAGGCGTGGTCCGGCAAGGCCGAGAACGTCGCCGCCGCGCAGCGCGCCTTCGCGCATCGCGCGCGGATGAACGGCCTCGCCGCCAAGGGTGAGTGGAAGGCCGACATGGAGAAGGAGCGCAAGGCGGCGTAAGGGGACAAGCGCGGGCCGCACATGCGGCCCGCATGGTTAGCCAACTCCTACCCGTATTCGCGGCATCCCGCTAACCGCGTATTTATCGATTTCGGCTATCCACGGACGCTCCATTTCGGGGGGAGGATACCGTGGCGGCTTCGCAATTTCGTCTGGTGACGCGCAGCGACTTCGACGGCCTGGTCTGCGGCCTGCTCCTCAAGGAGCTCGACCTGATCGACGAGATCACCTTCGTCCATCCCAAGGACATGCAGGACGGCAAGATCGCGATCTCGGCGCGCGACATCACCACCAACCTGCCCTACGTGCCGAGCTGCCACCTCGCCTTCGATCACCACTCGAGCGAGCTCGCGCGCAACGGCAAGCAGCACCCCGCGAACTACGTCATCGATCCGGAGGCGTTCTCGGCCGCCCGCGTCGTCTGGCGCCACTTCGGCGGCGAGAAACGCTTCCCGCGCGTCCGCGCGGATCTGATGGCCGCCGTCGACAAGGCGGACGCCGCCCAATTCAGCCGCGACGATATCCTCGACCCGCAGGGCTGGGTGCTCGTGAGCTTCCTGATGGACTCGCGCACCGGGCTCGGGCGCTTCCGTCAGTTCCGCATCTCCAACTACGACCTGATGATGAAGCTGATCGACGAGTGCCGCACCCGCGGCGTCGAGGAGATCCTCGAGCTGCCCGACGTCAAGGAACGGGTCGACCTCTTCCGCAGCCACGCGTCGCAATTCCGTGAGCAGATCATGCGCTGCACCGAGGTCAAGGCCGACGTCGCCGTGCTCGACCTGCGCAAGGAAGAGACCATCTACGCGGGCAACCGCTTCATGATCTATGCGCTCTTTCCGCAGTGCCGCGTGTCGATGCACGTCCTGTGGGGCGTCAAGCAGCAGAACACCGTGTTCGCCATCGGCAAGTCGATCCTCGACCGCACCTCGCCGATCAATGTCGGCGACACCTGCCTCGCTTACGGCGGCGGCGGCCACGAGGCGGCCGGCACCTGCCAGATCGACAACGCCCGAGCCGAAGACGTGAAGACGGAGCTGATCGGCAAGCTCGCGGCGCCGCGTTGAGCATTCTTCAAGGGCTAACACGACGTCATGGCCGGGCTTGTCCCGGCCATCCACGTCTTGGCCCCAGAAACAAGACGTGGATGCCCGGCCTTCGCGGGGCATGACGTGGATGGGTCAACGCTAAATCCCCAGATACGCCGCCTGCACCTGCTTGTTGTCGGCGAGCTCGGCACTCGAGCCGTGCATGATCACCTTGCCGCTTTCGAGCACGTAGGCGCGCTGCACCAGCGTGAGGGCGCGGCTGACGTTCTGCTCGACCAGCAGGATGGCGGTGCCCATCTTGTGAATCTCGGCGATCTTCTCGAACGTCACGTCGGTCATCACGGGCGCAAGGCCCAATGAAGGCTCGTCGAGCATGAGGAGCCGCGGCTTGAGCATCAGGCCGCGGCCGACCGCGAGCATCTGCTGCTCGCCGCCGCTCATGGTGCCGGCGCGCTGGCGCCGGCGTTCGGCCAGCACCGGGAAGATGGCGTACACGGTCTCGAGCGTGCGGCTGCGCTCGGCCTTGGCACGCGGCACGTAGGCGCCGATCTCGAGATTTTCCTGCACGGTCATTTCGGGAAAGACCTGGCGGCCCTCCGGTACGTGGGCGATGCCGAGCTCGGCCACCCGGTAGGGCGGCAGCGCCACCGTGTCGGCGCCCGCGAACAGAATCTTCCCCGCCGTGAGGCGCACCAACCCCGAGATCGCGCGCAAGGTCGTGCTCTTGCCGGCGCCATTGGCGCCGAGCAGGCCGACCGCCTCTCCTTCGCCGACCTCGATGCTCACGCCCTCGATCGCCGGGACCGCGCCGTAGCTCGCGCTCACGCTGCCGAGTGTCAGCATCGTCCGGCTCATTGTCCCGCTGTCCCGCTCACGGTGCCGCTCCCGCGGCGGGCGCCGCCGCATGCACGTAGCCGGTGCCGAGATAGGCGCGGATCACTTCCGGATCGGCAACCACGTCCTTGGGGCTGCCCTCGGCGATCTTCTGCCCGTGGTCGAGCACCACGATGTGCCGCGCCACCGCCATGATGGCACGCATCACGTGCTCGACGATCACGATGGCGAGCCCGCGCGCCGCAAGCCTGCCGATGAGCGCCACCGCCTGGTCGATCTCCGCCGGGTTGAGGCCCGCCATCACCTCGTCGAGCAGCAGGAGTCGCGGCTGCGTCGCAAGCGCACGCGCCATCTCGAGGCGGCGCTGGTCGATGGTGGTCAGGTCGCGCGCCGCGCTTTGCGCCTTGGCGGCCAGTCCGACGAAATCGATCGCCTCCTGCGCCTTCGCAAGCGCGACGTCGGGGCGCCTGTCGCGCAGGAACGCGCCGGTCATCACGTTGGCGAGCACCGTCATGGCGCCGAACGGCCGCGCCACCTGGAAGGTGCGCGCGAGCCCATGCGCGCAGATCTGGTGCGGCCGCAGGCCGGTGAGCTCGCGGCCGAACGCCACGACCGAGCCGGCGTCGGGCCGGTGGAAGCCGGTGATGAGATGGAAGCTCGTGGTCTTGCCCGCGCCGTTCGGGCCGATCAGCGCCAGCGTCTCGCCCTCGCGCACCGCGAAGCTCACCTCATGCACGGCGCGCAGGCCGCCGAAGCGCTTGCACAGACCCTGGACGACGAGCGCCTCAGCCATCTGACTGACCTCGGGCGGGCGCCCGCGTTGATGCCGGCTTGGTCCGGACGATGCGCCGGTACGCGTCGGTGACGAGGCCGATGAGCCCGGTCGGCCGCCACAGAATCACGGCCATCAGGATCAGGCTGTAGATCGTGAGCTGGATTCCGCCGCGCGCACCGCCGAGCCAGCTCTGCAGCAGCGCTGAAGATGACTCCAGCAGCACGGTCCCGAGCACCGGCCCCCACAGCGTGCCGATGCCGCCGACGATCGACACCAGCGCGGCCTCGACCGAGACGTTGAAGCTGAACGCCGTGTTGGGATCGATGAAGTAGATGTACTGGACGTAGAACGTGCCCGCGAGCGCGGTGAGGAAGGCGCTGATCAGATAGATGTCGCGCTTGATCTTGGCGGCATTGACGCCGACGGCTTCGGCGGCGTCCTCGTCCTCGCCGATCGCCACCAGGTAGTAGCCGATATAGGAGCGCTCGATCGCCCAGGTGATCGCAAGCCCGAGTGCGAGCAGGCCGAGCGCGATGTAGTAGTACGGCGCCTTGCCCTCGAACTGCATCATCAGCGGCGCGCTGCCGAGGTTGGGCATGGTGGTGCCTTCGGCGCCCCAGGCGAAATCGCGAAACTTGAGGAAGAGCAGCATCAGGACCTGCGCGGTCGCAATGGTGGCGATTGCGAAATAAGGACCGCGCAGACGGAAGCAGAGCCAGCCGATCGGCAGGCTCGCCGCCATCGCAACCACGCCCCCCGCGATCATGCCGATCCACGGCGAGACGTCGTAATTGATGAGCAGAAGCGACGACGTGTAGGCGCCGAGCCCGAAATAGGCGGCGTGGCCGAGCGAGAGCTGCTTGGCGTAGCCGCCCATCAGGTTCCAGGCGACGCCGATGAAGGAGAACAGGAGCACGCGGATGAAGATGTCGATCGCGAACGCGCTCGTCACCGCCAGCGGCAGGGCGAGCAGGACAGCCACGAGGGCCGCAAGCCAGAGTGTGCCGGGGCGCGCGAGCTTCGTCCTCATCGCGCGCCCCCGACGAGGCCGCTCGGGCGGAACGCCAACGTCAGCAGGAGCATGGCGAAGACGACGATCAGGCCCGAGTCGGCGCCGACGAACTGGATGCCGAGCGACTCGGCGACGCCCATCATCAGGCTCGCGACCAGCGCACCCGTGATGTTGCCGAGCGTGCCCAGCACCACCGCGACGAAGGCCATCAGCACGAACACCTGGCCGACCATCGGGTAGACCGGGTAGAACGGCACCAGCAGCGATCCCGCCGCGCCCGCGAGCGCGAGCGCGATGCCGACCGCGACCGCGAACACGCGGTCCGGATTGATACCCATCAGCATCGCGACGTCGCGGTTCTGCGCCGCTGCGCGCATCGCCTTGCCGAGGTCGGTGGTGTGCAGGAAGACCGCGAGCGCGGCGGTGAACACCATGGCGAGCACGAAAGCGATCAGCTTGGCGACCGGCAGGTATATCGCGCCGAGATGCAGCGCCGCGTCCGTGTAGGGCGTCTGCACGGTGCGATAATTGGCGGTGAACAGGAGCAGCGCGAGGTTCAGTAGCAGCAGCGACAGCGCGAAGGTGAGGAAGATTTGCGGCATGTCGCCGAGGCCGAGCACCCGGCGGATGAGGAAATGCTGCAGCAGCGCGCCCATCACGAACAGGGCCGGCATCGAGATGAACAGCGTCAGCAACGGGTCGATGCCGAGCCAGGTCGCCAGGAAGAAACTGATGTACATCCCGATCATCACGAACTCGCCTTGGGCGAAGTTCACGATCTTGACGACGCCGAAGATGAGCGATACCCCGATGCTGACCAACGCGTAGATTCCGCCGATCAGCAAGCCGTTCACCACGGCCTGTATGATTGTCGTCAGCATCGGGATGCTATCGGGCCCGCGTCTTCCCTCTCCCCGCAAGGGAGGGGGTGGCGAGCGAAGCTCGCCGGGTGAGGGGCGCTCGGAGTCTCAATCGAATCCATAGAGTCCCTCACCCCAACCCTGTCCCCTTCGGGGAGAGGGAGCGCACCCGCCGTGCCAAACCATAGGCAATGCCCACCAGCATCTGGACGCGTGCGCTCAGGCTTTCCTCAGCGGCGCGCGGGCGTCTTCCTCGGGAAAAACGGCGGCAAGGTCGCCGTTCTGCCACTGCACGCCGACCGGATGCGCGTAGATGTTCTTGCCGTCTGGACCGAACTTCACCTTCCCGCCCGGCCCCATGGCCGCGTAGCCGGACGACACGTCGAGGGTCGCGAGCGCATCGCGCACCTTCTGCGGATCGGCCGATTTGGCGCGCTCGAGCGCATCGGCGAGCATGAAGGTCTGCGCGACTAGGCCGCCCGCATACTCGAACAGGAACTCGCCGTACTGCTTCTTGTAGGTCTCGTTCACCTTCTGCGCGTCGGCGTTGACGTCGTGGTTCCAGTGCGCGACGCCGAGCAGGCCTTCGGCGTCCTTGCCGACGTTCTTGTAGAAGTCCGGGATCACGAAGCCGCCGGAGCCGCCGTTGATCGCGATCTTGAGGCCGGTCTGCTTGATGGCGCGGATGATCAGGATCAGGTCGTTGAGATAGGACACCGGAAAGAGCATGTTGGCGCCCGAGGCCTTGACCTTGTTGAGTAGCGGGCTCGCATCGGTGAGACCGGCCGAATAGGGCTCGAACATTACGATCTCGACGCCTTCGCCGGGCGCCTGTTCGCGCAGACCCTTCGAGGTCGCGGTGCCGAACGCCGTGTTCTCGAAGACGACCGCGACCTTCGGCTTGTCGCTCACGAGCTTGGACATCTGCAGCTGGGCGAGCGCGAACTGCGAGGCGCGCGAGAACGGCGTGAAGGTGTAGTGACGGTTCTTGTTGAGCAGGTCCGAGCTCGAGCCGGTGATGATCGGCATCTTGGCGCGCTCGCACACCTCGCTCGCGATCAGCGTCAGCGCGCTCGCAAAGCAGCCGTGCACGGCCGAGAGCTTGTAGCCGTGGATAAGCCGGTCGGTCTCGGTGCGCGTGACCGTCGTGTCGCTCTGCACGTCGGAGACGATGAGGTTGAGCTTGGCACCGCCCAGCGATTTGATGCCGCCGGCGTCGTTCACCATCTGCACCGCGAGCTTCGCGGCGTTGACGCAGCCCTGGCCGATCTGCGCAAAGCTGCCCGTCGTGGGGTAAAGCCCGCCGATGTTCACGGGCTCGGCCGCCAAGGCCGAGCGCGGCAGGATCGCGGCCGCCGCCACGGCGCCGGGCGCCGTCCTGGTGAGAAAATCGCGCCGGTGCTGCGCGCCAAAGCCCTTGCGGATGCGTCCCATCGTGTCCTCCCGAAATGTGCGCGCCGTTCGTCCGGCGCCGCTTGGCAGCCCGTCGGCGGCGGATTGTATAGCCGGCATGCCCGGATAGAAATGCCGATTGCCGCGCGGTATCCTCCCGCATTCACCTGCGCGCTCGCGCCGTCGCGCCGCCAGGCCGCGGCAGACCTGAGCGGTGTCGCGCCGCGTCCGCCCTGAAACGTGATGACGCTTTTTCGAATCGCCATCACGCGGTAGCTCGTCATGTTCCGGCCCGCCGGATTGGAGACCCATCGCACGCCATGGCCGCTCGACCGCCGAACACGACCCCGACCGCACGGCTCTATCTGGTCGCGCCCGTCCTCACCGACGTCGCGGCGGTGGCCGCCCTGCTCGGTCCGGCGCTGGCGGCCGCCGACATTGCGGCGGTGTTGCTGCGCCTGCCTGCGGCCGATGAGCGCACACTGATCAACCGCATCCGCGACCTTGCGCCGCTCGCCCAGGACCGTGGCGCCGCGCTGATCGTCGACGGCCGCCCCGACCTGGTGGCGCGCGCCGGCGCCGACGGCGCCCATCTCACCGGCAACGCGGCCGTGCGGGAGGCGGCCGGCGCCCTCAAGCCCGACCGCATTGTCGGTGCCGGGGGGCTCGGCAGCCGCCATGACGCCATGGTCGCGGCCGAGGCGGGTGCCGATTACGTGATGTTCGGCGAGTCCGACCCTGCCGGAAAAAGGCCTTCCTTCGAGGCCATCCGGGAGCGCGTAGAATGGTGGACCGAAGTGTTCGAGATTCCCTGTGTCGCCTATGCGGCGAGCCTTGCTGAAATCGGCGACCTCGCGGCGGCGGAGTTCGTCGCGCTCGACCCGATGATTCTGTCCGAGCCGCGCGGGCCGGCGGCGGCTGTCGCGGAGGCGGCCCACCGTCTTGCGGCGGAGAGCGCCTCATGAGGATGCGCATGAAGATGCGCGCCAGGATCCGTACCTGGCTTCTTCCAGCAGCCTTGCCGCTTGCGGCCGGGCTCGGCGGCGCGCCTGCGTGCGCGCAGGCACCGATGCAACTCACGCCGCCCGCGAGCGCGGCCAAACCCGCGCGTCCGGCCCGTGAACCTGTTGCCCATGTGCACGCGACCGCGCCGAAGCGGGTGAAATCGACGACGGTGCGGCCCACGGCGCAACCCCCGACGCCGCCCGCGCCGCCTGCCACCCCGGGACACGAGCCCGATCTCGCCTACGGCGCCTATCAGCGCGGCTACTACCTGACCGCGTTTGCGGAAGCGACCAAGCGCGTCAACGAGAAGAGCGATCCCAAGTCGATGACGCTGATCGCCGAACTCTACGCCAATGGGCTCGGCGTGCCGAACAGCGACGCCGAGGCGGTCAAATGGTATTCGCTCGCGGCCGAGCACGGCGACCCCGACGCCATGTTCGCGCTCGCCATGTTCCGCCTCGGCGGCCGTGGTGGCCCGCGCGATCCCGCCGCGGCCACCCGCCTGCTCGAGCAGGCCGCGAAGCTCGGTCACGCCGCCGCGGCCTACGACCTCGGGCTCCTCTACCTCGAGGGGCAGCAGTTCGCGCAGGACATCCCGCATGCCGCCCAGATGTTCGAGCAGGCTGCGAAAGCCGGGAACCCGGAAGCCCAGTACGCGCTCGCGACGCTCTACAAGGACGGTCGGGGCGTGCCGCAAAGCACACCGGAGGCAACCCGCTTGATGGGGCTCGCCGCGCGGGCGGATCTGCTCGACGCCCAGGTCGAATACGCCATCGCGCTGTTCAACGGCACCGGCGTCGCCAAGGACGAGAAGGGCGCCGTCGCGCTGCTGCGCAAGGCGGCACTGCGCGGCAGCCCGATCGCCCAGGATCGCCTGGCGCGCGTGCTCGCCACCGGCCGCGGCGTGTCGGCGCCCGATCCCGTGCAGGCGACCAAATGGCATCTCGTCGCCAAGGCGGCCGGCGCGAACGATATCTTCCTTGACGATTTCGTGACGCGGCAGACGCCCGAGACCCGCGCGGCCGCCGAGAAGGCCGCCAAGCCCTGGCTCGACGCCATCAAGCAGCAGGGCCGCTCGTAGGCCCCTTGTCCGCTGCGCCAATCGGCCTATCCGGCCTTGAGCCCCCTGACCTCGGCGAATCCGAGGGCATAGGCGGCGCGTCCGTCGCCATAGATGAAGCGCAGACGGCGCCGGCGCGTCACCATCTTCGCCGGCAGGGGATCGTAGCGGAAGGTTTCCCCGCCGAGATGCGGCATCACGCTGCCGACGTCGGTGACGGCGTCCACCTCGACCCGAAGCAGAGCGAGCCGCGCGCCGTCCTGCGCCGTCGCCTCGAACGGCACCTGGGCGAGGCGCAGGAAGCTGGTCGGATCGGCGGCACCCGCAAAGCCTTCGACGAAGGCCGTCTCGACCAGGTCGAGATCGGGCTCGACATGGTCGTCGGCGCCGTGGTCCTGCGCTGCGTCGAGATGCGGCCGCTGCCACTGCACCACCCGCTGCGGCGCTCCCGCATGGTTGTGGCCCGGCCCGAAAAGGACCCCGCCGCCGCCGAAATCATGATGGTGATGATCGTGCCCGCGATGCATGGAGTACTCCCGTGGCGCAGTTTCAGTAGCTGACCGGCTTGTCGATGATCGCCTTGTGGGCGCCGAGCTTGCCGTGCGCGATCATCGAGCCGAGCGCCTCGACGACGACACGCACGCCGAACAGCGCCGTGATGTCCGACGTGTCGTAGGGTGGCGAGACCTCGACAACCTCGAGGCCGCACAGGCCTTGCGCCGCCACGAGGCCGAGCAGCTTGAGCGCCTCGCGCGGCAGGAAGCCGCCGGGCTCCGGCCAGCCGGTGCCGGGCACGAAGCCGCAGTCGACCGAGTCGACGTCGAACGAGATATAGACCGCGTCGGCGTCCTTCCACGCGAGGTCGAGCGCGATCTCGGCGGTCTTGTCGAGCCCGAGCTTCTCGATGTCCGCGATCGTCAGCACGTTGGTGCCCCGCTTGCGCGCTTCCTGCACGCCGAGGCGCGGCACCTGCCAGCCGCCGATGCCGAGCTGCACCAAATTGACGGCGGGCACGTTCGGCAGGTTGGTCGCCCAGTACCACGGCGTCGTATGCATGCGCTCGTCGAGATCCTTCTCCTGGATGTCGATGTGCCGATCGAAGTGCACGATGCCGATGCGCTTCGAGGTGCACTGCGCGATGCCGCGCACGCAGGGAAAGCCGATCGAATGATCGCCGCCGAGCATTAGCGGCAGCGCGCCGGAGGAAAAGACGTGCGCGACGCCGCGCGAGATTTGATCGAAGCTCTTCTCCAGGTTCGCGGGAATCGTGAACACGTCGCCCGCGTCGCACAGCGTCATCTGCTCGCGCAGGTCGACCCCGAGCTCGTAGTTGTAGGGCGTGTAGAGCGCCGAGATGCGGCGGATGCCCTGCGGCCCGAAGCGCGTGCCGGGCCGGTAGGTCGTGCCTGAATCGAACGGAATGCCGATCACGGCGGCATCGTACCTGCCGACGTCCTTGACGTTCTCGACATAGGGCGCCTTCAGGAACGTGTTGATGCCGGCGAAATGCGGCAGCTCGCCGCGCGCGAAGGTCGGGATCGTCTTGTCGGTGAGGCAGTCGGCGCCGGGCAGCCCCATGTCGAGGGCCCATTGCTGCTCCTTGCGCCAGCCCGCTTCGGCGAGGCGGCCTTCCGCCTCGATCGACTTCCAGCCCTGGGTCGCCAGCCTGTCGAAGTCGGGATGATGCCGGCGCAGCCGCGTCGGCGCCGGGAAAAGCCCGGCCCGGCGGCTGCGGCGGGTGAACGGATCGAGCGTCATTGGGCGTCTCCTTGTTGTCGGCTTGCGCTGCCGTTTGCGTCGATCGGCCGGCTGAAGCGCAGTAGGGGCACCGGCGTGTCGCGCGTGAGATCGAGGTCGTAGGTGATGACGGCGCCGAAACGGCCGGGCGCCTGCGGATCGCGCCGCCAGCGGTCGAGCGCGATCAGCCGCGTGGCGAGACCGAACGCCTCCTTGATGTCGTGCGTCACCAGGATCACGGTCATCTTGTGCTGCTGCCACAGCGGCGCGATCAGCGCATGCATCTGCGCGCGCGTGCCGGGATCGAGCGCACCGAACGGCTCGTCGAGCAGCAGCACGCGCGGCTCGCGCGCGAGCGCCTGCGCGATGGCGAGCCGCTGCTGCATGCCGCCCGACAGCGCGCTAGGGTATTTGTCGCCATGGGCGCCGAGACCGACCGCCTCGATCAACGCCCTGCTCTTCTCGATCGCCGCTCGCCGCGCCGCGCCGGCGAGTCGCGCCAGGATCTTGCTCGCCGCGAACTCGAAGCCGACCAGCACGTTGCCGAGCACCGTGAGGTGGGGAAACACCGAATAGCGCTGGAATACGACGCCACGGTCGGGGCCGGGCTCGGGCGGCAGCGGCGCGCCGTCGAGCAGGATCCGTCCGCGCGTCGGCGGCTCCTGGCCGAGGATCAGGCGCAGGAACGTGCTCTTGCCGGCGCCCGAGGGACCGACCACCGACAGGAACGTGCCGGACGCGATTTCCAGGTTGATGCGCTCGAGCACGATCTGGTCGCCGTACTCGACCCAGACGTCGCGCACCGAGATTGCGCTCATCAGCGCCGTTCCTCGACATACGCCCACGGAAAGCCGCGGCGCGCGAGCGTGAACAGCGCATAGTCCATGGCGAAGGCGATCAGCGTGATCCAGGCCACGTAGGGCAGGATCACGTCCATCGAGAGATAGCGGCGCACCAGGAAGATGCGATAGCCGAGGCCGACGTCGGCGGCGATCGCCTCGGCCGATATGAGAAAAAGGAACGCGGGACCGAGCTGGAGGCGGACCGATTCGATCAGCCGCGGCATGATCTGCGGCAGCACCACGCGGATCGCCACCTGCCAGGTCGAGGCGCCGAGCGACTGCGCCTTCACCATCTGCTCGCGCGGCAAGCTCGTGACCTTGAGCGTGAGGTCGCGGATCAGGCAGGGCGTGACGCCGAACACGATGAGCACGACCTTCGACAACTCGCCGAGGCCGAAGACGATGAACAGGATGGGCAGCACGGCCATCGGTGGAACCATCGACAGCACAGCGACGAGCGTGCCGAGGCTCGAGTCGACGGTCGGGATGAGGCCGAGCGCGAGCCCGAAGCAGAGACCCGCCAGCGTCGCGACCCCGAGCCCGATGGCGAGTCGCCGCAGGCTCGCCGCGGTATCGACCCACAGCACGACCTCTCCGGTGCGCCGGTCGGGCTTGAATGCAAGGTGGCGCGACGTCTGCGCCATCTCGGCGACGGGCGGCAGTAGCTTGTCGTCGGGATTCGCGGCGCGGCGCTCCGCCGAGCCCACCACGTAAAGCATGGCGATGAGCACGAACGGGATGAAGGCGAGGAGCATCCGGCCGCCCCGCTGCGGCACGATATTCATGACCCGGCGAATTGTTTGAGGCCCTCCTGAACCCCTCGTCTTTCATGCCCCCGTCGTCGCGAGAGCCCGGGTGAGGGTCGCGGTCGAACCCCCATCGCGTCGACCGCGATCCCCCACCCACGCGCGCCCTCCCCCAGGAGGAGCGAGCTGACCGAACGCTTGCCGGCTAGACCTTTCCGTCCGCCGCCATCTTCATGTAGGTCGGGTCGAACCGCAGCTTCACGTTGGTCTTGAGGCCGAGCACCTTGCCACCCGGCAGAGCGATGCCGACCGCATCCTTCGACGTCACCTTCTCACCGAGCAGGTTGTGCTCGAAGCAGAAAGTGCGCACAAGATTCATGATCTTGGGCATCTCGCCTCCGGTCATGAAACCCAGCGCATCCTTCGGCGTGTAGAACATGCGCGTCGTCTTGAGCTGCGCTTCGAAGCCGGCGAGATCGGTGCCGGAGAGCTTCGCCATCGCCTCGCGGGCCGTCTTGCCCTTCTCGCCCGGGTCCTTCATCAGCGCGATCGTCTCGTACCAGATGCCGACCAGCGCCTTACCGAGATCGGGATTGTCCTTCAGCGTCTGGGTGTTCACCACCATGAGATCCTCGATCTCGCCGGGGATCTTGCTCGAATCGAACACCTCGGTGGCGCCCGGCTCCTTCTTCACCTCCATGAGCTGCGGATTCCACGTCACCACCGCGGTCGAGTCCTTCGACTTGAAGGCGGCGACGATGTCGGCATCGGACGTGTTGGCCGTCTTGATGTCGGCTTCCTTGAGCTTCACGGTCGAGAGCGCGCGCGCCAGCAGGTAGTGCGAGACCGAGAGTTCGACGATGTTGATCTTGCGGCCCTTGATGTCGGCGAGCGCCTTGGCGTTCTTGAGCACGATGCCGTCGTTGCCGTTGGAGAAGTCGCCCATGATGATGGCGGACGAGTCGACGCCGCCGGCGGCCGGGATCGTCAGCGCGTCCATGTTGGTGACGGTGACGCCGTCGAACTTGCCGGCGGTGTACTGGTTGATCGACTCGACGTAGTCGTTGATCTGCGTGACGTTGATCTTGATGCCGTATTTGTCGCCCCACTTCTTCACGATGCCGGCGTCGACCGCATAGGGCCACGGCATCCAACCGACGTAGATTGTCCAGGCGATGTTGAATTCCTTCTTGGCGGCGGCCGTCGCCGGCGAGAGGCTGCTCGCCGCAAACACGGCGGCGACACACAGTCCGGTGAGAAGGCGAGTGAATGGCATGGCGACGAGTCTGGAGAGAAATCTCATGGCGCAACCCTCGTTGTCTGTCCGATCTGATCGGGTCGAGGATTGGCGAGAACCATCGACGCCAATCCTGGCGACCGAGGCCTCCCGGGCTTTTGTCCCGCCGTGCACCCGGGGCGGTACGTGCCCGGGCGGCAGCTCTCGGACCAGTCACTCCGTTGAGGGAGCCGGAACCCTAGCCACCAACTCTGGCTTCGACATAGCAATTGCCGTGCCAGCGAAAATCATGTGGCGGGCCATGCAGCGGCGGGGCCGGGTGCCCGTTTCGACGGCAAGCCGGCCCAATCGGTAGGCGCGGCGGGGTGGCGCCCGCGGGCCGAGCCGTGTAAGCAGCGCGCCCATGCTGCGCTCCGCCCTCCTCAACGTCATGATCGCGGCCGCCCGCAAGGCTGCGCGCGGCCTCAAGCGCGACTTCGGCGAGGTCGAGAAGCTGCAGGTCTCGCTCAAGGGCCCGGCCAACTTCGTTTCCGCCGCCGACCACCGCGCCGAGGAAGTGCTGCGCGCCGAGCTCGCCAGGGTGCGGCCCGGCTACGGCTTCCTCGGCGAGGAAAGCGGCCGCCACGAGGGGGCCGACAAGACCCATTGCTGGATTGTCGACCCGCTCGACGGCACCACCAATTTCCTGCACGGCATCCCGCAATTCGCCATCTCGATCGCGCTCGAGCGCGAGGGCACGATCGTCGCGGGCGTCATCTATAATCCGGCCAACGAAGAGCTGTTCATCGCCGAGCGCGGCAAGGGCGCGTTCCTCAACGACCAGCGTCTGCGCGTCGCGGCCCGCCGCCGCCTCGCCGAGGCGGTCATCGCCTGCGGCCTGCCGCATCTCGGCCGCGGCGATCTGGCGTTGTTTCGCCAGGAGTTCGCCGCCGTGCAGGAGAAGGTCGCGGGGGTGCGCCGCTTCGGCGCGGCCGCGCTCGATCTCGCCTGGGTCGCGGCCGGGCGGCTCGACGCGTACTGGGAGCGCAACCTGTCGCCGTGGGACATGGCGGCCGGCCTGCTCATGGTGCGCGAGGCAGGCGGGTTCGTCAGCGACCTCGAAGGCCGCGAGGAGATTTTTGGCAAAGGCGAGGTCATCGCCGGCAACGAGACCATGCAGCGCGAGCTGCTGGCGCTGATCCGGGCAGCCGCCCGCGCCTGAGCGGACGGGCGGCGGCATCATGATGCGGCCATCACGTCAGGTTACCTTTCGCCGTGGCTGTGCCATATTTACGTGAGCGTTAGGTGCTCCGGCGCGGACTTCCGCTCACCGCGCGCGCCGTAGCCTGTTGCGTCGAGGGCCGAAGCGACGCGCAAACGCCCGGTGACCTGCGGAACGACCATGGCGCACGACCTCGACCCGTTCAAAGTCAGCTCGCCCCGGATTTTCCTTGTCCGGATGCTGCTGTTCCTCATTCTGGTGGGGCTGCTCGGCGTCATCCTCTATCAGCAGATCCTGAACGCGTTCGGCGCCAATCCGGGCTTGAACCTGCTGATCGTCTTCGTGCTGCTGATGGGCATCGCGTTCGCGTTCCGCCAGGTGATCCGGCTGATTCCCGAGGTTGCCTGGGTCAACAGCTTCCGCCTCGCCGATCCCGGCCTCGCGGTCGAGCGCTCGCCCAAGCTGCTCGCCCCCATGGCGACGATCCTTGGCGACCGCATGGGCCGCATGGCGATGTCGTCGCAGACCATGCGCACCATCATGGATTCGATCGCGACCCGGCTCGACGAGGCGCGCGACATCTCGCGCTACATGACCGGGCTCCTGGTGTTCCTCGGCCTCCTCGGCACGTTCTGGGGCCTGATCGAGACGGTCGGCTCGGTGCGCACCGTGATCCAGGGGCTCAAGGTCGGCGGCGACCCCGGCCAGCTGTTCGACTCCCTCAAGGAAGGCCTCGCCGCGCCGCTCGGCGGCATGGGCATCTCGTTCTCGTCCTCGCTGTTCGGCCTCGCGGGGTCGCTCATCCTCGGCTTCCTCGACCTGCAGACCAGCCAGGCACAGAACCGCTTCTACACCGACCTCGAGGACTGGCTCGCCACCACGGTGCGCGACCTCGGCGTCGACGCGCCCGGCGATGGCGTGGGCGGCACCCTCGGCCCGGAGCTGCGCGCCGCGATCGAGCGGCTGCGCGAGACGATGGCCGATTCCGGCGGCGGCAAGCAGGCGACCGCCGCCATCGTCAACCTCGCCGAGTCGCTGCAGGGCCTGATCCACCACATGCGCACCGAGCAGCAGATGATCCGCGACTGGGTCGACGCCCAGGCCGAGCAGGACCGCGACATCCGCAAGCTGCTCGAGATCCTGGTGCGCGAGACGCAGAAGATGTGAGCGGAGACGCAGCATGGCGCTCGCCCGCCGCCGCGAGAACGGCATCAACTACTGGCCTGGCTTCGTCGACGCACTGTCGACCCTCGTCCTCGGCATCATCTTCCTGCTCACCATCTTCGTGGTGGTGCAGTTCTTCCTGTCGCAGGAGGTGGCCGGCAAGGACACGGCGCTGAACAAGCTGAACAAGCTGGTCGCGAGCCTCACCGACGAGCTCGCGCTGGAGAAATCGAGCAAGGTCTCGCTCGAGGACGAGATCGCCCGCATGCGCGCCAACCTCGCCGGTGCCGAGAGCGAGCGCGACCGGCTCAAGAGCGCCGCGCAGGCAGCCGGCGCCGCCTCGAGCGCCGCGTCGGAGGCCCAGAGCAAGGCCAGCAACCTGACCGGCGCCCTCGACTCGCAAAAGGAAATCTCTTCCCGCGCGCTCGCCCAGGTCGAAGTTCTGAGCCAGCAGATCGAGGCGCTGCGCCGCCAGCTCTCGGCCGTGCAGTCGGCGCTCGACGCCAGCGAGAAGAACAACCAGTCCTCGCAGGAGAAGATCGCCGACCTCGGCCAGCGCCTCAACGTCGCGCTGGCACAGCGCGTGCAGGAGCTGTCGCGCTATCGCTCCGACTTCTTCGGCCGCCTGCGTGCGATCCTCGGCGATCGGCCCGACATCCGCATCGTCGGCGACCGCTTCGTCTTCCAGGCCGAGGTCTTCTTCGACGCCGGCCAGGCGACGTTGCGGCCTGAGGGCAAGGCCGAGATCGACCAGATCGCCGGCGCGCTCGCCGATCTCGAGAAGCAGATCCCGAGCGACATCGCCTGGGTGCTGCGCGTCGATGGGCACACCGACGTGCGGCCGATCGCAAGCTCGCAGTTCCCGTCGAACTGGGCGCTGTCGTCGGCACGCGCGATCTCGGTCGTGCAGTACCTGATCTCCAAGGGCATCTCGCCACAGCACCTGGTCGCCGCCGGTTTCGGCCAGTACCAGCCGCTCGACCCCGGCAACACCGAGGAAGCCTACCGCAAGAACCGCCGCATCGAGCTCAAGCTGACGGAAAGGTAGTCGCACTTGTTCCGGACGCGCGACCGCGCCGATCCGGGACCCAGGGCCTCACGACATAGCGCTCTCCTCCATTTTCACTATTTTGCACCGCTCATTTTCGCGCCGGCTCCCGGATCGCATTCCGCCCGTCGGTCCACGCATGATCTTTCCCGAAAACCGGTGACCGCTTTTCGGGATCATGCTTTAACCCCTCGCTCCACGCGCCCGGGACACGATGCCTGATTTTCCTTTCACGCTCCGCCGCTACGCCAAGACCGACGAAGACGCCGCCATCGAACTATGGCGGCGCACGTGGCAGGTCGCCTATCCGCGGCTCAATTTCACCGAGCGGCTCGACTGGTGGCGCGCGCGCTGGCGCCGCGAGTTGGTCCCCAAATGCGTCATCACGATCGCGGAGCACGACGGCGCGATGCTCGGCTTCGTTACCGTCGCCCCCGCGACCGGCTATCTCGACCAGCTCGTGGTCGCGCCGGAAGCCTGGGGCTCCGAGCTTGCGGCCGCGCTCATCGCGGAGGCCAAGCGCATCGCGCCGGCCGGCCTCGAGCTCCTGGTCAACCAGGACAATGCGCGCGCCGTGCGTTTCTATGACAAGAACGGATTCACGATCACGGGCGCGGATACGAACGCGATTTCAGGCGCGCCGCTGCACCGGATGAGCTGGCGGCAGTAGCCCGCATCGAGCGAGACGCGGGCTACAGTTCACGACGACTCACGTCCCCCGAAACTGCAGCTTCGCCAACCGCGCATAGAGCCCGCCCGCCGCGGCAAGCTTTTCGTGCGTGCCTTCCTCGACGATGCGGCCCTGGTCCATCACCAGGATGCGATCGCATGACAAAACGGTGGCGAGCCGATGCGCGATGACGATCGTCGTACGGCCAGCCATCAGCCGCTCCAGCGCGGCCTGCACCAAAGTCTCGCTCTCCGCGTCGAGCGATGACGTCGCCTCGTCGAGCAGCAGCAGCGGCGCCGCGCGCAGGATCGCGCGCGCGATCGCGATGCGCTGGCGCTGGCCGCCGGAAAGCGTAATGCCGCGCTCGCCGATCATGGTGTCGAAACCCTGCGGCAGCCGGCGGATGAACTCGCCGGCGGCCGCCTGCTCGGCCGCCTGGGCGACCTCGGCATCGCTCGCTTCGGGCCGGCCGAAGCGGATGTTGTCCGCGATCGTCGCCGCGAAGATCGCGACGTCCTGCGGCACCAGCGCGATGCGTTTGCGCAGCTCGTGCGGATCGGCGGCTTCGACGCGCACGCCGTCGAACGTGACGGCGCCGCCGGCTGGATCGTAGAAGCGCAGCAGCAGATGGAAGACCGTGCTTTTGCCGGCGCCCGAGGGACCGACGATCGCGACGCGCTCGCCGGCGCGCACGGAGAACGAGATGCCGTCGAGGACCGGCGCCTGTCGACGCGTCGGATAGACGAAGCGCACCTGCTCGAACGCAACCTCGCCGCGCGCCGACGTCGGCAACCGCACCGGCGAAGCCGGCGCCTGGATGGTCGGTACCACCGCAAGGAGCTCGCCCAACCGCTCGGCAGACCCGGCCGCTTGCGAGATCTCGCCCCACACCTCGCTGAGCTGGCCGAGCCCTGAAGCCGCAAAGGCGGCAAACAGCACGAACTGGCTCAGCGTTCCGGCCGTGAGCCGGCCGGCGAGCACGTCCTTGGCGCCGACCCACAGGATGACGACGACGCTCGCGGAGGCGAGAAAGATGATGATCGCGGTGAGGATCGCGCGCGCCCGCGTCGAATACAGGGCTGCCGCATAGGCGCGCTCGACCGCGACGGCGAAGCGCGTGCCGGCGAGCCGCTCGTTGGTGAAGGCCTGCAGGGTGCGCACCGCCGAGATGAGCTCGGCCGCGTAGGCGGAGGCGTCGGCGAGCCTATCCTGCGCGGCGCGCGAACGGCGGCGCACCATCCGGCCGAAGGCGACCAGCGTCAGCACGATCACCAGAATGGGGACCAGCACGAGACCCGACAGCCGGGCGCTCGTCACCACCATCATGGCGGCGGAGCCGAAGAACAGCACGAGGTTGCGCAGCGCGATCGAAACCGAGGCGCCGACCGCGGACTTGATCTGCGTGGTGTCGGCGGTGAGCCGCGAGATCAGCTCGCCCGACTGGGCGGTATCGAAGAAGTCGGCGGAGAGCGCGGTGAGGCGGTCGAACACGGCGCGGCGCACGTCGGCGACCACCCGCTCGCCGAGCGTCGTCACGAGGTAGTAGCGCGATGCGCTGGCGCACGCGAGCACGGCGACGACCGCGATCATCACGGCGAAATACTGGTCGATCAACGCGACCCGCTCGGACGAGAAGCCGAGATCGATCATGCGGCGCACCGCGATCGGCACCGCGAGCGTCGCCGCCGACGCGACGATCAGCGCGACGAGCGCCAGCGCGGCGCGGCCCCTGTAACGCTTGACGAACGGCAGGAGAGCGACGAGCGGCCGCAGCGTCCCGCTCCGCGCCGCGCGGCCGGGCGCGGCGCCCGCCGCCGGCGTCGCTTTCGGCGCCTCGGGCGTCATGGCGTTGCGTGCGGTCACGTCATTCATCGGTCCGGCTGCTCTTCATGCGGTTCGCGTCTTGTTCCGGGGCGGCGGGACAATGCCCCTCCCGAGGCCCCAAAACAATCGGCAGATCGGCCGCAGGTACCAAGGTCGGCGGGGCGCCAAGCCGGCGCCTTGTTTCGTGTACAGCCCTGCTGTATACGACCGCAACTTCCAACCGTTTCGAACCGAAACTGCGCGGCGCGCAGGAGCGCAGGCCATGAAAACCGATACGCATCCCGACTACCACACCGTCAAGATCATCATGACCGACGGCACCGAGTTCTCCACCCGCACGACCTGGGGCAAGGAGGGCGATACGCTCCACCTCGACATCGATCCCAAGTCGCACCCGGCCTGGACCGGCGGCTCCCAGCAGCTTCTCGACCGCGGCGGCCGCCTGTCGCGCTTCCAGAAGAAGTTCTCGGGCCTCGGCCTCAAGAAGTAAGCCGCGCCGGGCTTCATTGAAATGCAAAGCCCCCGCTTGGCGGGGGCTTTTTGCTGCGCCTACATTATTTCCGTCATGGCCGGGCTGGCCATCCATGTCTTTACCGCCGAGTTGCTGCGAAGAAAGACGCGGATGCCGCGACAAGCGCGGGCATGACGTGAACTTGCGGGTCGCGTGGAACCTGCTTCAGTGCTCGTTGCGCTCGAACGCGGCGCGCAACAGACCCATCTGATGATGCAGCGGATTGCCGGCGACCGGCTCGTCGGGGACCGGCGCGTGGATGGTGGCGTCGAGCCGGCGCACGTCCTCGTGCAGCTTGCGGGTGCGCTCGATCAGCGCGCGCAGCTTCTCGGGCAGTTCCTTGATCACCGCGGAATCGACCGGCTCGGTCGCCGCCAGCTTGACCTTGGTCTTTTCCTTGTTGGCCTGGGCGAGCGACATCTCGCCTTCATTGACGGCGCGATGCAGCAGCAGCCAGGACGCAAGCTGCATCAACCGGGTGGTGAGCCGCATGCTTTCGGTCGCGTAGGTGAGCGCGGCGGCACGCTCCAGCCTTTTCGAATCCTTGCGGCCGGGGCCGTCGAGATACGACGCGGTCTCCTCGACCAACTTCATGCCGTCGCGAAAAAGCGCCGCGAACGACTGTGACGCTGCGAGCCTCGCACCGAACGACACCGGCTGCTGCTCGTCGAATAGTTTTTCCGCCATATGGCCTCAACGCCCCGCACACACTGAAGGGTGCATAAGAGCCCGGGCCTTTCGGCCTGTCCAGCATCGGTTACGGAAACGTTAAGATATGGTTGCTGGCACTTCGGCTGTTCCAAAACGGTACAGGCGTGGCTCGAGCCGCAAACAAAAAAGAGCCGCCGTCGCCGGCGGCTCAAAGTGATAACAGGGAGGCGTCAAACAGAGTGGACAGGAGCCACTCGGTGTCCAGAAAGTTGGACGACCCCAGTAATAAAGGGGAAAGCTTAATAACAGGTTAAGCTAAGCGGTATTATAATAATGAAACTTGATAAACATACCACTGCCGCATCCGGCGGCTATTTTTTGAAGAACATATCGGCGGCCGAGCGTGAGGCCTGCTTCTTGGTCCGGTCCTGATCGAGCCGCGCGATCTCGATGTTGAGCAGCGCAATGCGCTCCGTGAGCTCCTGGACCGACAGCAGCGTCAGGTCCTGCCCGATCTCATGGACAATCTTCTTCTTCGGCCGGTCGTCGTCGTCGATCGCTGGCATGGCTTGGCTCCCGCGCAAAAATAGCGACCGCCCGGCCGGTTGTCACACGCTGCCGTGCCGACTATGAGCGCGCGCAGACCAACAGGACGTCCCCGATGACCCTGCCCTCGACCATGACCGTGATCGGCATCAGCGCGCCGGGCGGCCCCGACGTACTGGTGCCGCAGACGCGTCCAGTGCCGACGCCGGGCCCGGACGAGATCCTCGTCAAGGTCGCGGCGGCGGGCGTCAATCGGCCTGACGTGATGCAGCGCCGCGGGCTCTATCCGCCGCCCGCCGGCGCGAGCGACATTCCGGGCCTCGAGATCGCCGGCGAGGTCGTTGCATGCGGCAAGGACGTGATGCGCTGGAAGGTGGGCGATCAGGTCGCGGCGCTGGTGATCGGCGGCGGCTATGCGCAATACTGCCTTGCGGTCGAGGGCCACGCGCTGCCGATTCCGGCGGGTGTCGCGGCGGTGGAAGCGGCCGCGATGCCCGAGACCTTCTTTACGGTGTGGCACAACGTATTCGAGCGCGGCGGCCTCACGGCGGGTGAGACGCTGTTGGTGCATGGCGGCTCGTCCGGCATCGGCACGACCGCGATCCAGATCGCCAAGAACTTCGGCGCGCGCGTGATGGTCACGGCCGGCTCGGCGGAGAAATGCGAGGCCTGCCGCAAGCTCGGCGCCGACCTCGCGATCGACTACAAGACCGAGGACTTCGTCGCCGCCGTGAAGCAGGCGACTGGCGGCAAAGGCGCCAACGTGATCCTCGATATGGTCGGCGGCGACTACATCGAGCGCAACTATGAGGCCGCCGCCGTCGAGGGCCGCATCGTGCAGATCGCGTTCCAGGCCTCGCCCAAGGCGACCGTCAATTTCACGCGCATCATGCTCAAGCGCCTGCACCACACCGGCTCGACCCTGCGCTCGCGCGCCAATGCCGACAAGACCGCGGTCGCGCGCGCGATCGAGACCAAGGTCTGGCCGCTGGTCGCGGCCCGCAAGGTGCGCCCCGTGATGGACCGGACGTTCCCGCTCGTCGAGGCGGCCGCCGCGCATGCCCGCATGGAGTCGAGCCAGCACATCGGCAAGATCGTGCTGACCATTTAGTACACCCAACGTCATGGCCGGGCTTCTCCAGGCTTCTCCCGGCCATCCACGTCTTTGCCACGGGAAAACGTGGATGCCCGGCACAAAGCCGGGATGACGCGGTGGATGGCACTAAACGGGCCTGTTAACCATTGAAATCCTTGCTCTTACGGTCCCCGCCGGGTTACTCCAGTCAGATGCGGCGGGGCTGGCCACGGCCGCGAAATCGGCACAAAGGTGAATAGATTGCCTCAGGCCCGCGCTGCCCGGGGGCATGCCGAGGCGCGGCGCGCGGTTTTGGGGGTAGGAGGTCGTCTCTTGCGTTGTCTGCGGGCCGCCCTCCTGGCGGCGGCCATTGTCACGTCGTTGATCGGTGCGCCCGCTCACGCCGTCGAGGCCGTGAACGTGCGCACGGATGTGCCCGCAATCGACCTCGGCGAGATGGTCGAGCAGCACACTGCCAACGGCGACCGTATCCAGGTATCGACCGCCCCAGGCGCCGACGGCATCGTCCGGCGCATCGAGGTGCGCGCCCGCGAGGCCGGCACCAACTGGGCGGTATTCGCGCTGGCCAATTCGGGCGACCAGCAGATCGACCGGCTGATCGTCGTACCGCACTACCAGATGGCCGGCTCCGGGCTGTTCTGGCCCGATCTCGGTCTCTCACGCGTGGTCGACATCACGCCGAGCTCCGGCGATCGCCCCGATCGCCAGGACAGCGCGACCGCCGACATCTTCCGCGTCACCCTCGATCCCGGCTCGGTCATCACCTTCGTGGCCGAGCTGCGCACCGACAAGCTGCCGCAGGTCTATTTGTGGGAGCCCGACGCCTACAAGGACAAGGTCAACAGCTTCACGCTCTACCACGGCATCGTCATCGGCATCGCGGGTCTGCTCGCTCTCTTTCTCACCATCCTGTTCGTGGTCAAGGGCAGCGTGATGTTCCCCGCCGCCGCCGCGCTCGGCTGGTCGGTGCTCGTCTACATCGGCGTCGATTTCGGATTCTGGGGCAAGGTATTCGACATCTCGGTCGAGGCCGAGCGCATCTGGCGCGCCTCCGGCGAGGCGATCCTCGCCGC
>DASXCK010000263.1:0-1952 GCA_036491235.1 Xanthobacteraceae bacterium
GGCCGAGCAAATATTGCCCGTACATGCTGCCGGTCGAATCCCAGTTCAGGCTGATGTGCGAGGCCGCCGCGTGGGCGTCGCGCCAGAAGCGCTGAATCGGGTGATCGAGAAAGAGCCCCTGCCCGCCCGCGGCGAGAAACAGCGCATCGATCGCCTGGATCAGGAGTTGCACGCAAAAAGCCTGGTCGCGACGGTTGCGCAGGCGCACATCGATGCCGACGGCCTCACCGCGCGCCGCAAGCGCGGCCGCCTCTGCGAGGTCGCGAAACATCATCAGCCGCGCGGCGTCGATGCAGGCGGAGGCCTCGGCGACGCGTAGCTGCACGGTCGCGAGGTCCGCCATCTGGCGCCGGCCGCCCGCGACCGCGCCGCGGGTAACGCGGACCTTTGCCTCGTCGAGGAAGACGCTGAGCGCGCCCTCGGCCATGCCGAGCACCGGCGCCACGATGGTGACGGGCAGCACGGCCAGGAACGACTGCTTGTAGAGCGGATTTTGCTGCGCCTGCATGCCGGGCGCGGTCACGTCGGCGAGCTCGGCGAAGGTCACGGCGCGATGCGACGGGACGAAGGCGTGCTGCGCGACGATGCGCTTCGAGCCGGTGCCGGCGAGCCCCATGGTGCGCCAATCGTCGTCGATGGTGATCTCGGCGGTGCGCAGCAGGAAGAAGCCCGGCTTCGGCGGCCCGCGATCTTGCGGGATCATGCCGCCGAGAAACTGCCACTGCGCGTTGTCGCAACCACTGCAGAAGCCGCCCGATCCGGCGACGCGGTATCCGCCGGCGACGATCTCCGCCTGCGCGACCGGCGCGTAGGTGCCGGCCGCGAGCGCGCCGGGCTCGCGCCAGACCTCGTCCTGCGCCTCTTGCGCAAAGCACGCGAGCAGCCACTGGTGCGAGGCGAGCAGGCCGTAGACCCAGCCTGTCGAGCCGCAACCGTGGGCCAGCACGGCCTCGATCTCGGCAAAGACCTCGAAGCCGTATTCGAAGCCGCCATAGGCGCGCGGCTGCAGCACGCGGAAGAGATCGGCCGCGCGCATGCGCGCGACAATGTCGGCGCTGACGCGGCGCGCGGCTTCGGTCTCCTGCGCGCATTCTCGCGCAAGCACCGCGATCTCGCGGGCACCGGCGATGAGGTCAGAAATTTCGGGGCGGGACACCACGCCGTCATGCCCGCGCTCGGCGCGGGCATCCACGTCTTCCTGGCCGTGCTTCAGCAAGACGTGGATGGCCGGGACGGGCCCGGCCATGACGAGGAAACGATGTGGCGCGACGCGGCAACGGCGCCGTAGGTTGGGTCGAGCCCTTCGCGAGACCCAACTTGCGCGCACATGGCGTTGGATCTCGCAAGAGCTCGACCCAACCTACAAGAAGACGTGGATGGCCGGGACAAGCCCGGCCATGACGAGGAAATGTGGTGCGGCGCGGCCACGCGCCGCCTCAGTTGCGGTTCTTGTCGACCAGCGCGCGCTGCTTGATCCACGGCATCATCTCGCGCAGCTTGGCGCCGACCTGCTCGGCCGGGTGCTGGGCGAGCTTGCCGCGCGTCGCCTTGAACGAGGTCTGGTTGACCCTGTTCTCCAGCATCCAGTCGCGTGCGAAGCGGCCGGAGGTGATGTCGGCAAGGATGCGCTTCATCTCGGCGCGCGTCTCCTGCGTGATCACGCGCGGGCCCGAGACGTACTCGCCGTACTCGGCGGTGTTCGACACCGAGTAGTTCATATTGGCGATGCCGCCCTCGTAGATGAGATCCACGATCAGCTTCATCTCGTGGATGCATTCGAAATAGGCCATCTCGGGCGCGTAGCCGGCATCGCACAGCGTGTCGAAGCCCGCCTTCATCAGCTCGACCACGCCGCCGCACAGCACGGCCTGCTCGCCGAAGAGATCGGTCTCGCACTCTTCCTTGAAGGTGGTCTCGATGATGCCGGCGCGGCCGCCGCCGATCGCCGACGC
>DASXCK010000264.1:0-15097 GCA_036491235.1 Xanthobacteraceae bacterium
ATAGAAGTAGGTCTCTTCCTCCCCCCACTTTTCCTGCGAGATCGCGAGCAGCTCGCGGCCGTGCTTTTCGACCTCGCTGCGGGAGTCCCGGCGCGCCGCGGGCGGCGTCGAGTCGATATAGATCATGGGAGCATCGTCGGGCGGATCGCGATCCCGCTTCGAGGTCTTGATCTTCTTTCTCTTGTCGTCACGCGATCCGATCCGCGAGCAGCCACGCGGATTGGCCGCGATATCGCTGTTGATCCGCAGGCGCAGATACACCGTGGCGCCGTCGTTCTTTTCGGCGAACGACTTGAAGCGGGCGAATAGCGCGGCTTCCTCCTTTGACAGCTGATGGATCGGGAGGTCCGAGTCGGGGAGGCAGTCGAGCTCCAGGGAGAATGCGGGCATTCTGGCTTGTTTCGCCTGGATGCCGCTCCAGGCGCGCCCGCCGACGAGGGACAGTGCCAGCAGAAGAAGGCCGACCCAGAATAAGGCGCCCAGGCCGAAGCCGATGCGAACGCTGCCGATGGTTGCCCGGGCGTTGCCGCGATGCCGACCCCGCGGCCGACCGAGACCGAGAGGTCTTCCTTCGTCGCCGCGGGCTTCGGCGCGGCTTTCTCGCGATTCAAAAAATACTTGATGACGATCCAGGCGCCGCCCGCGACCGTCGCGAGGCCGCCGCCGATCCAGCTCAGCAGGGCACGATTATCGGCGTTGCTGATGAACTCGATGACGCTGTCCATGGCGCAGCTCCCGAGATCGCGAGTTGCTCGATATTATCACACGCGCTTGTCCGGGTTGAGGCCGGTCGGCCGATGACCTTTGGTCATTTGCCGCCAAGTTGGTGGCCTCCGGGACCACGGCGTTGCGCGTGCATCGACGCTATCTGGCATCGGCATCGCGGACGGTCGATCAGGTCATCGCGGTCCGCGACGACGACCACGTCGATATCCGGACGTCGCGATCGTATCATGGAACAGTTGTGCGGTCGGATAAAATAATTTTAAGTTGCCATGCGGATACCTCCATGTGACGTTGCTCCGCACGGGGACCATCTCGGTCGCTCGTCGCGCGGGGGAACCGAATGGTCCAATCCCGGCAATCCATACCAGGTGTGGGACTCGCCGGCGCTCGCCTCATTCGGCGGCAAGCTCTATTGCGTGCGGCAGGGAAGAGCGGGGTTTCCGCCACGGGGTAGTGGCCAGACTTTATGCGCGACCTTCGACGGCAACAGCTGGTCGGCGGACACGCCCATTCGCGATGCCAACCACCCATACGCGGTATCGAGGTCGCCCGCGCTCGCGGTGTTCAGTCGACATCTCTACTGGGTGCGGCAGGATTCGGGGTGGACGCGGTGCGCGACCGCTGCGCTGAAGATTCCCTGAGCGCAAGGCGTGACAATTCTCGGCGCCGTGCGCGCGCCGAGGGACCGGCCATCTCATCCGGCTTGCCCGCCCAAATCCCACCGCCGCACCTTGTGCGGCGCTAGCTCGCACACCCGCCGCTCGATCGCGTCGCGCGTCAGCAAGCCGGTCTGCGTATCCGCATGCGCCACCACGGCGGCGGCGTTCACGCTTGCAGCGACGAGCGACTCGTCGAGCGGGCGGCCGAGCGCCTGCCAGGCGACGAAGGTCGACGCGAAGGCATCGCCGGCGCCGGACGTGCCAGCGACCTTGGCGTCGATCGCGGGGCAATAGAGGACCGCGTCCTTGCCGCCGAGCCAGGCGCCGCGGCTGCCGTCGGTGAGGAGCACCAGGCGCGGGCCCAAGCTGTGCACCGCGTGCAAAAAGGCGAGGAGCGTCATCTCGAAGCCGCCCGACGTGAGGCCGCGCGCCGCGAGCGCGGGCGGCTCCTCGCCGGGCGCGAGCGCGAGCGTATGCCCGCCCTCGCCGAACGCGACCGTGAGGCGCGGCACCAGCACGTCGGCCTCGGCGCGGTTGAGCGCGAGGATGTCGATGTCGCCGAGGCTCTGCTGGAACGCGCCGGCGCGGGCCGAGAGCTGGCGCACGCCCGGATTGGCGGCGACCAGCGCGCCGCGCGCCTTGGCGCGGCGCACCAGCTCGGGAAAGCAGTCGGCCGATTTGTTGCTCAGGTTCGACACATAGAGGAGGTCGACCGCAAAGAGCTCGTCGACGAGGTCGGCGGGCTCGAGCAGCGTATTGGCGCCGCGGAACGTGAAGATCGCGGCGTTGCGCTCATGCGAGGCGACGAGCACGGCGGCGCCGGTCGGCAGCCGCGGGTCGCGCTGCGCGAAACGCGTCGAGATGCGCTCCTGCGCGAGACGCGCCAGAACGGTCTCGGCGCGTTCGTCCTGGCCGAGCTTGACCAGCGTCGCGACCTCGAGCCCGAGCCGTGCCATGGCGACCGCCGCGTTGACGGCGCCGCCGCCGCAGTGGGTCGAGATCTCGCCGGCCTCGGTCTTGCGTCCCTCCTCGAGCAACAGGAACGAGGAGTCCGCATTGAGCATGGTCATGCGCTCGATGCGATCGCTGTCGATGATGGCGATCGTGTCGATCATGGCGCTGCCGACGGTGAGGGCTTTCATGGGGGGTCCCGAAGGCATCTCCGTCATGCCTGGCGCATGCCGGGCAGCCACGTCTTTCTTTCAGTGCTTCAGCAAGCAAGACGTGGATGGCCGGGACAAGCCCGGCCATGACGATCATTTGGATTTCACGCGCGGATCATCTCATGTGAGCCACAACCTGTCTGGCGGCGTGCAGGTTCCGCGCGAGCGCAGGGCGGCGCAATACGCTTCGCTATTGCGCCCTACGGACCCTAGGCGACCATCAGCACTTGTGGGCGGCACGCGGCAGCGGATAATCGGCGTCCTCGTACAGATGACGGATCTGGTCGGCACGGAATCGCACTTCCTCGACCACGAGCCACGCGCGCGGCAGGAGTGCGGCGGGCATGCCCTCGATGACGAAACGCAGAGCCTCCGCCGCGGTGTCGAACCGCTGGTATGTGGGCAGGTACTTGGGCCGGCTCTTGACCGACATGCGCGGGCCCAAAAACAGCTCGGCCGGAGCGTCGTAGTGGAAGTCAGCGAGGTCGCGCGTCGGCGCCGGCGCGCGGCCTCCGAAACGATTGTCCACCTTGCTCGTGTGCACCATGGCTCACCTCGCTCCAGATCTGGTTTGCGTCTGCGGGCCGCCGTGCTGCGGCGGGGCGCCTGGTCGCCCGAAGCGGGGCTCGATCTTCTTTTTCGGCGCGGCGATCAATCCCTCGCGGATCGCCTGCTTGCGCGCGGCCTTGCGGGCGCGACGCACCGCTTCGCCCTTTTCGCGGGTCGCCTTGCTGGACGGCTTTTCATAGAAGCGGCGCCGCTTCATCTCGCGAAACACGCCTTCGCGCTGCATTTTCTTCTTCAAGACCCGGAGAGCCTGGTCGACGTTGTTGTCGCGGACAAAGACCTGCAAAATGAAATTTCCTTCTGTTGTTGCGGCGGCGGGAATCGCTCCGGAGCGGCCGGAGCACGAGCGCGCAGCACAAGCGCGTTTGGCGGACACGAGCCAACGAGTGCCGTGCCGGTCGGAACGTTTGCCGATAGCTGTTCGCCGCTCGCATATCATGCATCGAATGCGATGCATCACGTGAGGGCCTGCGAGATCGGCGGGAAGATGTGCGCTTCTCATCCTCGGGCGGAAGCGCAACGGTCGCTCAGCCGGCGGCCAAGCCAAAGCCGATCATCCTGTAGCTGATATGTAGGCGTTCGGGGGGTGAAAAACCAGCCTTTTCGCTCTGCCTGGGCGAAGCACGGCGTTCGCGACCGGCCATGCCCGGCCATGAAGTTCATGTGAGCAGGGCGAGATGGCGCAATATGCTTCGCTGTTGCGCCCTACGCAGGCCGCCGGCGGCCCTCCTTGCGGCGATCCGCAGCCAAGACGTGGACGGGCCGGGACCTGCCTTCGCTCGCTTCGCAAGCCACGGACGCGGCAGACAAGCCCGGCCATGACGGGGTAGGCTTGTCGACGCTGCAACAATCCGCGGGAGCACGCCATGCAAATTCCCCGCCGCGATCTCCTCCGTCTCGGCGCGGCCTCTGCGGCCGCCGCGACGCTCCCGCGACGCGCAGCCGCGCAAGCGTACCCGTCGCGACCGGTGCGCATCCTGGTCGGCTTTGCGCCGGGCGGCGGCACCGACATCATGGCGCGGCTCATCGGCGCGTGGCTGCAGGACAAGCTCGGGCAGGCGTTCGTGGTGGAGAACCGCACCGGCGCCGGGACCAACATCGCAACCGAGGCGGTGATCAAGGCGGCGCCGGACGGCTACACGCTGCTCGAAGGCTGCCTGCCCAATGCGGCGAACGGCGCGCTCTATCCGAGCCTCAAGTTCGACTTCGTGCGCGACACCTTGCCGGTCGCGGGGGCGACGCGGGAGTCGTTCATCGTCGAGGTGCATCCCGCGCTGCCGGTGCATACGGTGCCGGAGCTGATCGCCTACGCCAAGCAGAACCCCGACAAGCTCACCATGGCGACGGCGGGCGTCGGCTCGGGCAATCATCTGTTCGGCGAGCTTTTTCAGATCATGACCGGCGTCAAGTTCGTCAACGTCGCCTATCGCGGCGCCGGGCCGGCGCTGGTCGACTTCATGGCGGGGCGCGCGCAGGTGATGTTCGCGTCGGTCTCCTCGTCGATCGGCTTCATCAAGGCCGGCAAGGTGCGAGCGCTCGCGGTGACGATGACGACGCGCCAGCCGGCGCTGCCGGATCTTCCCACGGTCGCGGAATTCGTGCCGGGCTACGACACGAGCTTCTGGCAGGGCCTGGTCGCGCCGAAGGGGACGCCGCCCGAGGCGGTCGCGACGCTCAACCGCGCCGTCAATGCGGCGCTCGCCGACGCCAAGATCAAGGCCCGGTTCGCCGAGCTCGGCGTCATCGCGATGCCGGGCACGCCGGCGGATTTCGGCAACGTGATCGCGGCCGAGACGGAGAAGTGGGGAAGGGTGATACGCACGGCCGGGATCAAGGCGGAGTGAACTTTCTCATGGCCTTTAATCGCCACGTCATGCCCGGGCTTGTCCCGGGCATCCACGTCTTGGAGACTCGGCAAGAAAGACGTGGATGGCCGGGACAAGCCCGGCCATGATGGAGAGGATGAGATCGAGCGGAACGCAACCCATGCCATCATGTGACGTCCTCATCGTCGGCAAAGGCAATGCCGCACTCTGTGCGGCGCTCTCCGCACGCGAGGCCGGCGCGCAAGTCATCATGCTGGAGGCGGCGTCGCGCGAGGAGGCGGGGGGCAACAGCGCGTTCGCGGGCGGGGTGATGCGGTTTGCGTTCAGGAGCGTGGACGAGTTGAGGCGCATCACGGATCTCTCCGACGAGGAGATCGCGACCAGCGACTTCGGCACCAACACCGAAGAGGAATACTTCGACGATCTCTTCCGGCTCACCAGCTTTCGCACCGATCCGGCGCTGAGCGAGCTCCTGGTCACGCGCAGCCAGGACACGATGGCGTGGCTGCGGAGCCAGGGCGTGCGCTTCGTGCCGAACTTCGGCCGGCAGTCCGCGATGGTGGACGGCAAGCGGCGCTTCTTCGGCCGGCTCCCGATCGAGGTGTCGGGCGGCGGCGCCGGGCTCGTCGCGTTCCTCGACCGCGCGGCCGAGAAGGCGGGCATCGAGGTGAGCTACGACACGCGCGCGGTGGCGCTGGTCTACGACGGCGAGCGGGTGAGCGGCGTGCGCGCCAAGCGGAACGGCCGCATGGTGGAATTTTCCGCGCGCGCCGTTGTGCTCGCTTGCGGCGGCTTCGAGGCCAACCCGGAAATGCGCGCGCGCTATCTCGGGCCGGGCTGGGAGCTCGCAAAGGTGCGCGGCACGCGCTTCAATGTCGGCGACGGCCTGCGCATGGCGCTCGACATCGGCGCGCAGCCGTGCGGCAACTGGTCGGGCTGCCACGCCACCGGCTGGGACCGCTATGCGCCGGAGTTCGGCGACAAGAGCATCGGCGACCAGTTCCAGAAGCACAGCTACATCTTCGGCCTGCTGATCAACGCGGACGGCAGGCGCTTCGTCGACGAGGGGCTCGATTTCCACTCGTTCACCTACGCGAAGTACGGCGGCGAGGTCTTGAAGCAGCCCGGGCAGTTCGCGTGGCAGGTGTTCGACGCCAAGGCGAAGCCGCTGCTGCGCCCCGAATACCGCATGAAGAAGATGACCAAGGTCACGGCCGACACGCTGGAGGACTTGGCGGGCAAGCTCGAGGGCGTCGACGCGAAGGTGTTTCTCGGCACCGTGCGCGCCTTCAACGAGGCGGTGATGACCGAGGTGCCGTTCGATCACACCGTGAAGGACGGGCGGGGCACGCGCGGACTCGTCCCGCCGAAGACGAACTGGGCGCAGCGGCTCGATACGCCGCCGTTCGAGGCTTACGCGACGACGTGCGGCGTGACGTTCACGTTCGGCGGCGTGCGCATCGATCCGGCGAGCGGGCAGGTGGTCGACGTGGTCGGCGCGCCGATCGGCGGGCTTTACGCGGCGGGCGAGATGGTGGGCGGGCTGTTCTACTTCAACTATCCGAGCGGGACGGGGCTGGTGTCGGGCGCAGTGTTCGGGCGGCTGGCGGGCGCGGGTGCGGCGGCGGCGGTGGTTGGGAATGCACCAACCCCGTCGTGCTGAGGCGGCGCGCGTAGCGCGCCCTCGAAGGATGATCGGCCGAGGCGGTGCAGCTAGGGAGCAAGCGGCGCCGCATTGGCCCTTCGAGGCTCGCTTCGCTCGCACCTCAGGGTGACGGGTCTGAGACAGGAGAACACACACATGCACCTTGCTGATGAACTCGCCGCCCGATCATCCGCGCTGCGGTTCGAGGATCTGCCGGCGGACGCCGTGGCGTGGGCGAAGGTCGGCATCCTCGACACGGTGGGCGTGACCGTCGCGGGGAGCTCCGAGCCGTGCGCGCGCATCGTCGGCGAGGTGGCGGCGGGCGGCGGCGCGAGCCAGGGAAAGAGTATCGTGTTCGGCACGGCGGCGCACGCGAGCGCGCTCGACGCGGCGCTGATCAACGGCACGGCGGCGCATGCGCTCGACTTCGACGACTGCAACAATACGCTGGGCGGGCATCCGTCGGCGCCGATCCTCCCGGTGCTGTTCGCGCTCGCCGACGAGCGCACGGTCGACGGCCGCGGTTTCATCGCGGCCTATGTCGCGGGCTTCGAGACCGAGTGCAAGCTCGCGCACGGGGTCAACTTCCACCACTACACCAAGGGCTGGCACGCGACCGCGACGCTCGGCGTGCATGGCGCGGCCGCCGCCGCCTGTCATCTGATGCGGCTCGATGCGGCGCGCACCGCGACCGCGCTGGCGCTCGCGTCCTCGCTCGCATCGGGCCTGAAATCGAATTTCGGCACCATGACGAAGCCGCTGCATGTCGGCCACTGCGCGCGCAACGGCCTCCTTGCGGCGCTGCTCGCCGCGCGCGATTTCACCGCCAATGTGGGCGCGTTCGAGCACAGCCAGGGTTTTCTCGAGGTGTTCAACGGGCCCGGCACCTACGACGTCGCGCGCATGCTCGAGGGTTGGGGCGCGCCGTTCGACATCGTCACGCCGGGCATCGCGATCAAGCAGTACCCGTGCTGCGGCAGCACGCATCCGGCGCTCGACGTCATGCTCGACCTGGTGCGCCGCCACGATCTCAAGCCCGACCAGGTCGCGCGCATCGATTGCTGGATCCACGGGCGGCGGCTCGAGCACACCAACCGTCCCGACCCGCAGGGCGACCTGGCGGCAAAATTTTCCCTGCAGTACTGCGTCGCGCGCGCGCTCACTGATCGGACGATCCGCATCGATCACTTCGAGGGCGAGGCGTTTCGCGATCCGGCGGTGCGCGCGGTGCTGCCGCGCGTGCATGCGGCGGCGTATACGCAGGCGCAGTTTCCCGCCGACAAGCATTTTGCCGCCGAGGTCAGGATGACGACGGTCGATGGCACGGTGTTTTCCGGCAAGACCGACGAGCCGCTCGGACGCACCAGCGCCAATGCGTTGCCGGCGGCGCGGCTGCGGGAGAAGTTCGAGAACTGTGTGGGGCGGGTGCTGCCGGCGTCGCGCGCGCCGGCGGTGGCGGAGATGATCGAGGGGCTCGAGGCGGTGGCGGACATGCGGACGCTGAGCGCGCAGCTCGCGGCGGCGCCGGCGGAGCAGCGGAGGCGGGCTTAGGATTACGGCTCCGCGCACGGTGGTTGGTCTCCCGCCCCCGCAAGCGGGAGAGACGGCGCAGCCGCCGGCGCAAGCGGTTATCGATGCCGTGCGCGCCGCGCGGCGTCCCGCGCCGCGATCACTGCCGCAGGGATCGCAGCGTTTCCGACGTCAGCCGCTCGGTATCGCGCTCGCCGGCGCGGGCGAGGTCGATGATCCTGCTCGCCACGACGATCGAGAGATCGTGCGACTTTCCGATCAGCCCCAGCGCCGTCAGGGCGCCGGCGAGCGCGCGGCTCATGCTGTCGATGTGCTCGGGATCGAAGGCCCAATCCCGGTCGAGAAACAGGCGAATTGGCACGGCGCATCCCCAAATGCTCGCGCCGCAAGGCGGCCGGCGAGCAAGCCTGCTCAAAGTCCGGATGAAAACGGTCGGGAGAGGCCCCGGCGGGGTACATCCGCCCGCCGGGGTCGCTGTCTCTCTCCGGTTGAGAGAAGCGCGGAGAGAACTCAACTGGCCTGGGAAATCCGCGGGGAACAAATTTGTTCCTGGGGCCGATGCGAGCGCGCGAAAAATTCGGCGGCGACCGGGGCGACCGTGCGGAAGTGCACACACGGCGCCGTCCGTTTTCCGCCAGGCGGCTGCGGGCCGCCCGGCGAGCGGCGCCCGCGATGACGGGACCCGCCTTGCCCGGCTCCACGCTCGACCCTGCGCCCTGGGCTTGCGCGGCCGAAGCTGTTATGGCGGATGGCACAATCCCACGCGTTCCAGGTCGCCCGCCACAGGGTCTCGCGCAGCTCGCTTCCCATGACTCTCCTGTCCGATCGCCGCCTCAGGTCCGTGAAGGTGATCTCGGTGCGCTGGCGGCGCCGCGCCATCTTTTTGCTGGGCGGCATCGCGGTGGGGGCGGCGGCTGTCGCGCTGGCGAAACTGGCGGATCTGGCGCAGATCGCCTTCGCGCTCGTGCTCGGTCAGTCGCGCTATGCGTCGCTCCTCGTGACGCCGCTCGGCTTCGCGCTGTCGGTCTTTCTGACCAACCGCTTCTTCGCCAATTCGCAGGGCAGCGGCATCCCGCAGGCGATCGCGGCGCGCCAGCTCGCCGACCATGCGGACCGCAGCAGGCTCGTCTCGATCCGCATCGCCAGCGGCAAGGTCCTGCTGACCCTGCTCGGCCTCCTGTGCGGCGCCTCGGTCGGCCGCGAAGGCCCGACCGTGCAGGTCGGCGCCTCCATCATGTTCGCGCTCGGCCGCATGTCGCCGCGGCGTCAGCCGGGACTGATCCTCGCGGGCGCGGCCGCCGGCGTCGCCGCCGCCTTCAACACGCCGCTCGCCGGCATCGTGTTCGGGATCGAGGAGATGAGCCGCGCGTTCGAGACGCGCACGACCACCCTGGTCATCGGCGCCGTCATCGCGGCCGGGCTTACCTCGCTCGCGCTCGTCGGCAACTACGATTATTTCGGCAGCAGCTCGACCATGCTGCGCAACGGCACCGATTGGCTCGCGGTGCCGCTGTGCGGCGTCGTGGGCGGACTGGCCGGCGGCCTGTTCAGCCGCACCCTCATCGTGATGGCGCGCGGGCTTCCGGGCCGCCTGGGCGGCCTCGCCAAACGATATCCGCTGGTCTTCGCATTGCTGTGCGGTTTTGGCGTCGGGCTGTGCGGCCTCGCCTCCGGCGACACGATCTACGGCACGGGCTATGCGCAGGTGAAGGCGGCGCTGATGAGCGGGGTGCCGCTGCCTTGGCATTTCGGCCTGCTGAAGTTCGTGGCGACGACATTCGCCTCGATCAGCGGCATTCCGGGCGGCATCTTCTCGCCCTCGCTCGCGGTCGGCGCCGGCATCGGCGCCAATGTGGCGCACGTGTTCACCGACGCGCCGGTCGGCGCCATCATGCTGCTCGGCATGGTGTCCTATTTCGCCGGCGTCGTGCAGGCGCCGATCACGGCCTTCGTCATCGTCACCGAGATGACCGACAACCACGCCATGGTCGTGCCGCTGATGGCCGCGGCCCTGATCGCGCAGGCGGCCTCGCGCCTGGTTTGCCCGGAAGGCGTCTATCACGCGCTGGCCAAAGGTTTCGTGCAGGCGAGTGTCGCGAGGGCGAAGGCCGCCGCGGAGCCGCAGGCCACGCCGGGCTGACGGTGCCGGCGGAAGCGCGCATAGCGCGCGGGGGAGGGAGCCGTCGCGGCAGGCCTCGTGCGATCAGTCGCGGGTGTCGAGAAGATCGCGGATGCGGGCGGCGAGCTCGGTCTGCGATACCGGCTTCGGGATGAGCTGCACGTCGATGTCGACCTTGCCGTTGTGCACGACCGAATTGCGCGAATAGCCGGACATGTAGAGGATCTTCAGCTTCGGCCGCAGCTGGCGCGCGCGCGTCGCGAGCTCGCGCCCGTTCATGTTGGGCATCACCACGTCGGTCAGCATGAGGTCGATCCGCGTCTGCAGATGCTCAAGAAAGCCGAGCGCCGCAACGGGCTCGGGGGCGCTGATGACGCGGTAGTCGAGGTCGCGCAGCACCTCGATGAGATAGGTGCGCAAATCCTTGTCGTCCTCGACGACCAGGATCGTTTCACTGCCGCTGTCGCCGTGCGGCGCGATCTCCTCCTCGCTCGCCTCGACGCCGGTCCGGCTGCGGGGAAAGTACATCTTGATGGTCGTGCCCTCGCCGACCTCGCTGTAGATCTTCACGTTGCCGCCGGACTGCTTGAGAAAGCCGTAGACCTGGCTCAGCCCAAGCCCGGTGCCGTGACCGATCTCCTTGGTGGTGAAGAACGGCTCGAAGGCATGCTCGATGACGTCGCGCGTCATGCCGGCGCCCGTGTCGGTGACGCAGATCAGCACGTACTGGCCCGGTGGCACTTCCGGATTGACCCGGCTGTAATCGTGACCCATCACCTGGTTGAGGGCCTCGATGGTAAGCTTGCCGCCCTGCGGCATGGCGTCCCGGGCGTTCACGGCGAGGTTCACCAGGCTCGACTCGAGCTGCGCGATATCGACCTCGATCGGCCACAGGCCGGGCGCGCCCGCGACCTCGAGCTCGACGGTCTCGCCCAGCGAGCGCTGGAGGAATTCGCCGACGCCCGCGAGATACTTGTTGAGATCGAGCACCTTCGGATTGAGCGGCTGGCGCCGCGAGAACGCGAGCAGGCGGTGCGTGAGCGCGGTCGCGCGCTGGGCGCCGCGCATCGCGTTGGCGATCCAACGCTGCAGGTTGCCGGCGCCGCTGCCGAGCGCCGTGACGGCGCGCTGGGCGCTGTCGAGATTGCCCTGGATGATCATCAGGAGGTTGTTGAAGTCGTGCGCGATGCCGCCGGAGAGCTGGCCGACCGCCTCCATGCGCTGGGAGACGGCGAGCTGCTCCTGCGTCTCGCGCAGGATGCGCTGCGTCTCCATGCGTTCGGTGATGTCGCGGGTCACCTTGGCGAAGCCGACGAGCTCGCCGGCCTCGTCGCGAATGGCGTCGATCACGACCGACGCCCAGAAGCGCGTGCCGTCCTTGCGCACGCGCCAGCCTTCCGCCTCGAAGCGGCCTTCGCGCGCCGCCGTCGCGAGGGCGTTCACCGGCACGCCGGCGGCGCGGTCCTCCGGCGTGTAGAACGCGCTGAAATGTCGGCCGATGATGTCGTCGGCGGTGTAGCCCTTGATGCGCGCGGCGCCGGGATTCCAGGTCGCCACGACGCCGTCGCGGTCGAGCTGGAAGATCGCGTAGTCGATCACCGCATTGACGAGGTGGCGGAAGCGGCGCTCGCTTTCCAGGAGCCGAACCTGCTCTTGGCGGCGCTCGGTCATGTCGCGGGTGACCTTGGCGAAGCCGATCAGCTCGCCGGCCTCGCCCTTGACGGCGTCGACGACGGCGAGCGCCCAGAAGCGGGTACCGTCCTTGCGCACGCGCCAGCCTTCGGTCTCGAACCGCCCGACCGTCGCGGCGGTGTGCAGCGCATGCTTGGGCAGTCCGCTCGCCTGGTCCTCAGGGGTGAAGAAGCGGGAAAACGGCCGACCGATGATCTCGTCGGCCTTGTAGCCCTTGAGGCGCTCGGCTCCCGAGTTCCAAGTGGCAACGCGGCCGTCGAGGTCGACCATGTAGATGGCATAATCGATGACGGAGTCGACCAGGCGCTGCCATCGCCATGCATCGCTTCCTATATGCGTTGGTGGGGAATTCACGTAACCTTCCGGCGTGTCAGGTTTAGAACGACGGCTATGCCCCTTGGGTTCCAGGCGCGGCGGGGTCATGGACCGAACGGGGCAGTCGCGGCGGGCGGCAACCTCGTGCCTGAGTGGAGACGAAACGTGTCCGAACCCGACCGGCCGGCCCACGCCGGCCCACCCGACGCGGTCCGCGCGAGCGCGCATCTGCCCGGGCTCGACATCGAGATCATACATCACCGCCCGCCCGCGGGCGATGCCGAGCACATCGCGATCAACCTGCAGGCGATGCCATCGTTCGCGGCATTCGGCCGGTCTATCGAGGCGGCCAATCCGTTCGCATTCTGGCTGCAGGCGATGGAAGTCGCGCAGGTGTTCTGGACGCCGTGGCTCACGGTCGCGAGCGCGATGATGGGGCAGGGAAGCCTGCCGCGTCCGCTGCGCCGCGTCCCGGGCCGCGGCCATCCGATCGCGCCCGAGCAGGAGCCGGTGTAGGGGGGCGTTGATTTGGCATCGCTGATTGGCACTGCGCGTCGGCTCCCTCACCCGCTTACGGGGGAGGGAGGGGAGGGGGAAGCCGCAAAAGCATGACTCGCGACTTGCTCGGGTCCACTGCATGACTCGCGGCTTCCCCCTCTCCGGCTCTCCCGCGCAAGCGGGGGAGAGGGCGCGAACGGTCGTGCTCACTTCACATTGCCAGCTTCGGCGAAACCTGCTGAAAGCCGCAGCATGACCAACATCGTTTTTCCAGCCGACTATCGCCTGCGCATGCCGGGTCCCGCGGCGGTGCCGGAACGGGTGCGCGCGGCATGCGCGTTGCCGATGATCTCGCATCGCGGGCCGGAATTCCGCGCGATCCTCGCCGAGGTGACGCACGGGCTGCGCGGCGTCATCGGCACGCGCGGCGACGTCTTCCTGCTCGGCGCATCAGGCACCGGCGCGATGGAGGCGGCGCTGGTCAATGTGCTGTCGGCCGGCGACGCGGTGCTGGTGGTCGAGAACGGGCAGTTCGGCGAGCGCTTCTCCGCGATTGCCGCGACGCTGCCGGTGACGGTCCAGCGCATGATCGTGCCGTGGGGCGAGGCGCCGGATGCGGACGCGATCGCGGCGCAGATCAAGACGAAGGACTTTCGCGCCGTCGTGGTGATTCATAACGAGAGCGCGACCGGCGTGGTTGCGGACCTTGCCGCGATCGGCGCGGTGCTGCGCGGCTCGGACACGCTCCTCGTGGTAGACTCGGTCTCCGGCGTCGCCGGCGTCGAGATGCGCATGGACGACTGGGGCGTCGACGTTCTCGTGACCGCCTCGCAGAAATCGCTGATGTGCCCGCCCGGGCTCGCGGTCGCGGCGGTGAATGCCAAGGCGATGCGCGTGATCGCGGCCGCGCACGGCGTGCCGCGCTTTGCGCTGGATTTCCGCCGCGCCAAAAGCGCGCTGGAGAAGAACGAGACGCCGTTCACGCCGCCGGTGTCGCTGATCGTGGGCCTGCGCGAGGCGCTGCGCATGATCGAGGCGGAGGGGCTTGCCGCCGTGCTGGCGCGCCATGCGCGGCTCGCCGCGGCGCTGCGCGCCGGCTTCGAAGCGCTCGGCCTTCCGATGTTTCCGGCGAAGAATTTTTCCGCGACCGTGACGGTCGGCCGCGTGCCCGACGGCCTCGATGGCAGCACCATCGTGCGGCACATGTATAATGTGTATCGCACCGTGATCGTGAGCCAGCGCACCAAGCTCGACAACCGCGTCATCCGCATCGGCACCATGGGCGCGGTCGCGCCGGCGGATATTTTTGCGGATCTGCATTATCTCGAGTGCACGCTGCGCGACCTCGGCCGCGCGCCGGAGGCCGGCGCCGGCGTCGCGGCGGCGGCGAGGGCTCTTTCCGCATGACTCGTCACGGCCGGCCTTGTGCCGGCCATCCACGTCTCGCTGTTTGCATCGCCGCAAGACGTGGATGGCCGGGACAAGCCCGGGCATGACGGTGTGTTTTTTGGCCTTATTGTTTTCCGCCCTCGTTCGTATACCGTCGCGCTTTCCTTCAGCCTCGCCCCCGCGGAGGTCCCATGCTCCCCCGTCTGCCGGCTCGTCGTGCTCTGCTTCTCTCCTTCGCCGCCCTTGCGCTCGCGTGCACCACGCCGGCGGCGGCGCAACAAAAGCTCGTCGTCTACACGGCGAACGAGTCGAACCTCAATCACTTCATCTTCGACGCGTTCGCCAAGGAGACCGGGATTGAGGTCGAGCCCGTGGAGGCGGGATCGGGCGTGCTGTTTCGCCGTATCGCATCCGAGAAGGAGCATCCGCTCGGCGACATCGTGTGGGGGGTGAGCCGCGCGCTCTTGCGCGCCAACAAGCCGCTGCTCGCGCTGTACGCGTCGAAGAACAAGGACGCGACGCCGGCGCAATTCCGCGATCCCGACGACGCGTGGATCGGTACCAACGTGCATCTGCTCGTCATCCTGCAGAACACCAAGGAGATCCCGGCGGACAGCGGGCCGACGAGCTGGGGCGACCTCCTCGATGCCAAATGGAAGGGCAAGGTCTCGTTCACCGATCCGGCGAACTCGGGTTCGGCCTATTCGACGCTCACCATGCTCGATCAGCTGTGGGGGACGGGTGACCCGGGCTGGGAAAAGGTCGGACGGCTCTTGGGCAACACGAAAGTGCTCAACCGCTCGAGCCTGGTGTTTCAGGGCGTGGGCAACGGCGAGTTTCCGCTCGGCATCTCGCTCGAATATGCGGGTTATCTCTGGGCGAAGAACGGCGCGCCCGTGAAGGTGGTCTACCCGAAGGACGGCACGATCCCGCAGATGGAAGGCGTCGCCATCATCAAGGGCGGGCCG
>DASXCK010000265.1:0-11031 GCA_036491235.1 Xanthobacteraceae bacterium
GGACGGCGGCTACGCGACCCACGTGCTGGTCGCCCATCCGCGCTATCTCATCGACTATGCGCCGCTCTCACCCGCCTTCGCGGCCGCTCTCATGTGCTCCGGCCTGACGTCCTACGCCGCGCTGCAGCGTCTGACCCAGCACGCGAAGCGAGGTCCGGTGCTGTTGATCGGCCTCGGGGGCGTCGGCTCGATGGGTCTGGCGCTCGCGCGCACCCTGTTCGACGAGCCGCCGCTCGTCGCCGACATCGATGCCGGCAAACGCGACGCCGCGCTCGCGGCCGGCGCCGCGGCCGCGTTTGATCCGCGCGACGCGGGCGCTCGCAAGGCGGTGCTCGCCGGGACCGGCGGCGTCTACGCGGTCTGCGACTTCGTCGGCTCCGATTCCTCGCTCGCCTTTGCGACCGGCGTCCTGGCGCGCGGCGGCAAGGTCGTCGTCACCGGCCTGCTCGGCGGCGGATTTACCACCGCGGTGGCCATGTTCCCGATCAAGGCAATGACCATCGAGGGCACCCTCACCGGCACGCTCGCGCAGGCACGCGAATTGATCGCCCTCGCGCGCGGCGGCAAGCTCGCCTCGATCCCGATCGACGAGCGGCCGCTTGCCGACGCACAGGCCGCGCTCGACGAGTTGCGTGCCGGTAAGGTCAAGGGCCGGGTGGTGCTCACCATGTAGCGAGCCGCGCTCGACTTGCCTGCCGTCGATTCTGCAGCACGTCGCGGCGGAGCACGCGCTATGCGAGCCCGCCATATCGCTTGGCGATGACCGGGCTTATATGCGGCACACGATCGTACTGGTGCAGGATCGCCGGCACATGGCCGTCGGCGGTCCGCACCAGGCCGTCGTCGCCGATGCGGTAGGTCGAGTCCGGCTCGATGCCCATGGTGGCGACATGGATATTGTTCTCCATGACGACGCCCGGCGCCCCGCCATCAAGGAACACCAGGCCTTGGTGCAGCGTCGTGTCGGCGCCGCCGCGGCGGCGGTCGCGTAGCGGCACGGCCCGGAGATCCGCCGCCATCCGCGCCAGGTACGCGTCCATCGCCGCCATTCCGCCGATCACGATCCCGCAGCAGCTCACGCGATGCCGGCTCACGGCCGCGGCCTGCTCCGCCGGCAGGAAGAGCTTGGCCCAACTCAGGTTGGTCGGCTCCTCGCCGATCGTCCGGGTCGCGTGCTCGAGATAGTAGTGGCAGGCGGATGACTTGAGATCGGCGAAGGGATTGCGCTGAAACAGCACGTCGCGCGTGTCCGTCACCATCATCTCGTCGTAGCGGTCGCGGTTCTGGCGCGCGAGCCGTGCGTAGAACTCGTAGCGATGGGTGGCGGCCGGACCATGGATCCGGCGCGTCGTCCAGATCCGGTAGGGCGTCATGGCGAACCTGCGCAGGTAGGACTGCAGTCGCCAGTTCCAGAAATTCACCAGGATGACGACGTCGCCCGCATAGCCGGTAGCGCGCAGCGACTCGACGAACGGGCGTATCTGCTCGGGCCGGTACCGGCTCGCCGCGCCGACGATCAAGCGGCGGCCGTCCTTGCCTGCGCTCGGGGTCGCGGCTGCGCGGTCGTCGCGCCCAAAGGACTCGGCCATCATTGACGCTTCATGGCGGTTGTGGGGAGGGCCAGCGCGGCGCTCTATAGAGGGCGGCCACCCCGAACGCCAGCGCTGCGGCCGCTCACTTCTTCAGCATCAGCGCCTCGCGCTGCTTCGTCAGCCGCTCGAGCTCGTCGTTCTGGCGCGCGATCCGGTCCGCATTGCGCTCCTCGTCCTGGCCGCCGGACAGGGCTGCGGCCTGCTCGATCAGCTGGCGGATGTTTTCACGGACGACCCTGATCCGCTCGTCGATCTCGGCAACCGAAGGGGAACTGCCGTTGCTCATCATATTCTCCTGTAAACAGCCCCCTCCTTTGGTCCTTCTCGCGCGGCCGAACGTCGCGCAGCCCATCTTCGCGGGCTTCGCGACCCCTTACAAGCCCGTACGTTCGGCAATGAATGCGCGGGTGGACGAGATGCCGCGCCTACTTCCGAATCGCCGCGCACGCGCTATAAATAAGGTCCCTGCAACGAACGAAAGGAGGTGATCCAGTGTCTCATTGTCCATCGCCGCGGTCGCCGGCATCCATGAGCTGGATCGCCACCTCGCACGAGGTGCGCGCCGCGTGACGTACGCATGTCCCGGCGAAGTGATTACGGTTCGCCGATAAGGACATGTGAAGCAGACGTCACGGTCACGCCGCTGTTGCGTTCGAATGAACGAGTGACAGCGCCGGACCGCGGCTTGACAATGGAAGGGCTGTCCGCGAGGGCAGCCCTTCTTTTTTCCCGACGGCTTCAGATCCCGAATGCCTGCGCAAGCAGGATGCAGCCCGAGGCGACCAGCAGGCAGAGCACTACGCGCTGAAACGTCTGCGGTGACACGCCGAAATAGGCCCGCGCGCCGATCCAGGCGCCGATCATCGTTGCCGGCAGGCACACGAATGCGATCGAAACCAAAGGCGCCCCGATCTCTCCCCCGGCCGCCATCGCGGCGCTCGCGAACGTGAGCACGATCAGATTGAACGGTTGGTAGATCGCGCGTTGGTCGGCGCTGTCGCCGCCGCGCAACTGCAGCCAGACCACCGGCGGGGGCGCGGAAAGGCCCGCGAACCCACCAAGGAATCCGCCGACGATGCCGACCACGCCGTCGGCGAGCCTTCCGCCCCAGGCGCCGATCTCGCGCGGGCGCCGCCCGCTCAACTGGTAGAGCGAATAGATGATCAGAAAGGCTCCGACCGAGGTGCGCAGCAAAAACGGCGACACCGCCTTGAGGGCGCCGACGCCGAGTGGAATTCCGATCACACCGCCGATGAGGAACGGGATCAAGCGCGGCCAGTCGAACGACTTGCGCACCGTGACGACGCCGACAAGCTGCCCGGCCACCGACGCAAGCGCGACCAGCGGCGGCACCATCGGGGCCGGCAGCGCGTGAAACCAGAGCCCCGAGGCGACGAGCCCGGTGCCAAATCCCGCAAAGCCCGTCGTGAAGCCTGCAATCAGCGCGGCTGCAACCACGATGGCGAGCGTCGCAAGGTCGAGCGAGGTCCCCAGCATCCCATGTGGCTATCTGAGCGGAGCGCGCCACTCAAGCGGCTTGCCGCCATCGTGGGGACGGCCCGCCCCGCGCGTCGCCCGGACTTTCGGTGTGGCTTGTCGTGCAACAGGTCCGACGATCTCCTGTGGGCGCACCAGGCGTTTCATCTCCGCTCACCGACAGCAAGGCTCACCTGCCCTGACGTCCATTGGCGACCGCCCGATCAAGCTGGCACATGGTAATCCTCTCGATTACAGTCGATATTTCAACGGCTCGATCGGGCCGCACGCGATGGCCGATAGACGGGGAAAGACGCCCATGCGCAAGGTCTCACGCCGCAAGTTCATGCAAACGACGGCCGCGACGGCGAGCGGCATTGCGACCTTCGGCATCCTCACCCGGCCGGGCGACGCCGCAGAATTCACCTTCAAATACGCCAACAACGTCGTCGCCACCCATCCGGTGAACGTCCGTCTGAAGGAGGCGGTCGACAAGATCAAGCAGGAGACCTCCGGGCGGTTCGATCTGCAGATCTTCCCCAACAGCCAGCTCGGCGGCGACACCGATGTGCTGTCGCAGCTGCGCACCGGCGCGGTGCAGATGTTCAACCTGTCGGGGCTGATCCTCGCGACCTATGTGCCGCTCGCCTCGATCAACGGCATCGGTTTCGCGTTCAAGGATTACGGCCAAGTGTGGCCCGCGATGGACGGGGCGCTCGGCGCGCTCATCCGCGGCGCGATCGACAAGGCCGGGCTCACGGCGCTCGACAACATGTGGGACAACGGCTACCGCCAGATCACCTCGAGCACGCACCCGATCAACACGCCCGAGGATCTCAAGGGCTTCAAGATCCGCGTGCCGATCAGCCCCCTATGGACTTCCATGTTCAAGGCGCTCGGCGCCTCGCCGACCGGCATCAACTTCAACGAGGTCTATTCCGCCCTGCAGACCAAGGTCGTCGAGGGCCAGGAGAACCCGCTGTCGCTCATCCAGATCGCCAAGCTCTACGAGGTGCAGAAATACACCTCGCTCACCAATCACATGTGGGACGGCTTCTGGACGCTTGCCAACGCGCAAGCCTGGAAGAGCCTGCCGAAGAACGTGCAGGACATCGTGGCGAAGCACGTCAATGCCGCCGCCGTCCAGGAGCGCGAGGACATCGCCAAGCTCAACGACACCGTCCAGGCTGACCTGACGAAGAAAGGCATGGTGTTCAACAAGACGGACGCCGAGAAATTCCGCGCCGCCCTGCGTACTGCCGGCTTCTACAAGGAATGGAAGGCCAAGTACGGCGAGCAAGCCTGGAGCGTGCTCGAAAAGCAGGTCGGCGCGCTGGGGTGAGCCTCGGCCCGGGCTGATGCGGTGAGCACGAGCCACGACGAGGTCGTCGCCGCCTCCGAGCAGGCGGTGATCGCGGGCGAGGCGGGCCGGCCGCTTCGCTTCGGCCGCCTCGACGCCGTGCTGGCGGTCGCAACCGAAGTCCCGGCCGCCATCCTGGTCGGCGTCGAGATTCTCGTGCTGCTCATGGGCGTGATCTCGCGCTACGTGCTCGACCGCCCGCTGACCTGGACCGACGAGCTTGCCTCCGCGCTTTTTCTCTGGCTCGCCATGCTCGGCTCGGTGATCGCGCTGCGCCGCGCCGAGCACATGCGCCTCGGCTTCCTGGTCGGCATCGTGCCGCCGCGCTGGCGGCAGTTTCTCGATACGCTGGCGCTGACGGTGGTCGCGGCCTTCCTGCTCGGCATGATCGCGCCGGCGTGGACTTATACCCGGCTGCAATGGCTCATCATCACGCCGGCGCTCGAATTCCACGACAGCTTCCGCGTCGCGGCGGTCGCGGTCGGCATGGCGCTGATGCTCCTGATCGTGGTGGCGCGGCTGATCGAGCGCGCCCATCTCATCGATGCGGCGGGCGCCCTCGTGCTCATCCTCGCGATCGCCGGCGGCCTGTGGCACATGCGGCCGGCGTTGACGGAGCTCGGCAACGCAAATCTCCTGATATTCTTCGTCGGCATGGCGGCCATCTGCGTCGCCTTCGGCACGCCGATTGCGTTCTCGTTCGGCATCGCGACGCTCGCGTATCTCACGCTCACCACCTCGGTGCCGCTCACCATCATGGCGAGCCGCATGGACGAGGGCACCTCGAACCTGATCCTGCTCGCGGTGCCGCTCTTCGTCTTCCTCGGCCTGCTCATCGAGATGGCCGGCCTCGCCCGCGCGCTCGTCGATTTCCTCGCCGCGCTGGTCGGACATGTCCGCGGCGGCCTCTCGTACGTGCTGCTTGGCGCCATGTATCTCGTCTCCGGCATCTCGGGCTCGAAGGCCGCCGACATGGCCGCGGTCGCGCCGGTGCTGTTTCCCGAGATGCGCCGGCGCGGCACCCACGCGGGGGAGCTGGTCGCGCTACTCTCCGCCTCCGGCGCCATGTCCGAGACCATCCCGCCGAGCCTCGTGCTGATCACCATCGGCTCGGTCACCGGGGTCTCCATCGCGGGACTGTTCACCGGCGGCCTGTTGCCCGCCCTTGTCGCGGCGCTCGCGCTCGTCGGGGTCTGTCGCTGGCGTTCGCGCGGCGAGAATCTCGCCGGCGTCGCGCGCGCGCCGGCGCGCGTCGTCGTCAGGGCCTTCTTCGTCGCCCTGCCCGCCCTGGCGCTGCCGTTCCTTATCCGCGCCGCCGTGGTCGAAGGCGTCGCGACCGCCACCGAGGTATCGACCGTCGGCGTCGTCTATACGGTCGCGGTCGGCCTCCTGATTTATCGCCAGTTCAATTGGCGGCGGCTTTATCCCATGCTGGTCGAGACCGCCTCGCTGTCCGGCGCCATCCTGCTCATCATCGGCACCGCGACCGCCATGGCCTGGGCGCTCACCCAGTCCGGCTTCTCGCGCGAGCTCGTCACACTGATGCAGCAGGTGCCGGGCGGAAAGCTCGGCTTCCTCGCCGTCACCATCGTGGCCTTCATGATTCTCGGCAGCGTGCTCGAAGGCATCCCGGCGATCGTGCTGTTCGGCCCCCTGCTCTTTCCCGCCGCGCGGGCGCTGGGCGTGCACGAGGTGCATTACGCCATGGTGGTGATCCTCGCGATGGGTATCGGCCTGTTCGCACCGCCCTTCGGCGTCGGCTTCTATGCCGCCTGCGCGATCGGCCGCGTCGCGCCCGACGCAGCGATGGGCCGGGTGTGGCCTTATCTCGCCGCCGTTCTCGCTGCGCTGATCGTGGTCGCGCTCTTTCCCTGGCTGTCGATCGGGTTTCTTGACCGATAGCGCATGATTCGGGAGAGCGGCGTCGGCTTTGGGAACGCCAGTCCGACGACGCAGCGAAAAAAGCCCCGGGGAATGCCCGGGGCTGTCTCGACGCTGCACCCCGCAAGGGCCGCGGCGTCATTGCTCGTTCATGCCGTTACTCGATGACGCGGATCACCCGGCGCGTGTGCGGGTCGACGAGCACGCGCTCATCGTTCACGTAGGCATAGACGTATTCGCGGTGCGACGGGACCACGTACACGTGGACCTGGCGCGGCAGCGGCTCGCCGACCACGACGCGCTCGCGCACGCGATCATAGTGACGCGGATGACCGGTCACGAAGCCAATCACGTCACCCGGCACATCGAGGGCCGCGCCGACCGTGCCGCCGACGAGGCCGCCGATCGGACCTGCGTCATGGTACCCTTCGCGGTAACCCTCGCGCGCGCCCGGCGACTGCGCGAACGACAGCGCAGGCGCGAGCATCACGGTCGCCACGACGCCAGCAATAAGTTCCTTACGCATTTCGTTCTCCTTCTCGCTGATAGGTCCCGCTAGGACCCCTCATGGCTTCGAGATAAGAGAACGCACGCGGGGCCTCACGGTTCCGGGCCGCGGCGGCGCCAAGCAACCTGCACAAAATGGCCTTCCGACTTTGCGGGCCTCTTTTTAGTCGAATCGATCGATTCCACCGATCGCTAGGGCGCGGCCTCGCGCACGCCGAGCCGGGCGAGGCGCGGCAATACCTCGTCGCAAAAATAAGGAAGTTCGTTCAGGTAATTCACGAACGAAACCGCGATCCCGCGCATTCCGGCCCTGCTGACATTGGCGAGTTCCTCGGCGACGCGGTCGGGCGTTCCCACATAGGGATAGCCGCCGATTGCGTTGCCGGCGAAATAGCGCCGCTTCTTTTCATATTCGTCGAATGGCATGCCGTGGGGCGTGATGTCCTTGAGCGCCAGCATCCCGTCGACCGCGCCCCAGTCGGCATTGTCGATCATCGCGTGACGATAATAGTCGTCGGCCTCCCGCTGTGTCGGACGGCACACCACCTGCCCGACCGTGAAAACCTCGATCTCGCGGCCGAATGTCCGCGCCTGCTCCTTGATCTCGTCGACCTTGGCCGCGGCCGCGTCGAGCGACACGCGCGAGGCCGCATTGGCGGTGAAATAGGCGTCGCAGTTCTTCAGCGCAAAAGCCTGACCGGTCGCCGAAGAGCCCGCGTTCATGATGATCGGCCGCGTGCCGCCGAACGGCTTTGGAAAGGCGCGCACGCCCTTGAGCGCGAGATAATCGCCAACGACATCGAACGTGTCGGGCTCGGTCCAAGCGCGCATCACGGCATCGAGCCATTCCTGCGCGAACGTGTAGCGGTCTGCATGCGCGCGCTGGCTGACGCCGAACATCTCGAACTCGCCCTCGTTCCAGCCGACCACCAGGTTGAGGCCGAAGCGGCCCGCGCCGATATGGTCGGCGGTGACGAACTCCTTGGCGGCGATCAGAGGATTGAACAGCGGCGCGTGCACGGTACCGAACACCGTGATGCGCTCGGTCGCGGCCAGAAGCCCGGCCGCCCATGTCATGGTTTCGAGCGTGGTGCCATGGAAGTCGGTCGTGCCGCCATAGCCCTTCCAGCGTGCGATCGGCAGCAGGAAATCGATTCCGCGCGCCTCGGCCATGCGGGCGAGCGCGAGAGATTCCGGCCAATTCGCCGACCAGCGTTCCGGCACCTGGGTCGCCGAACGGCCCGACGAGCAGTTTGCACCGAAGAGGCCGAGCTTGAGGCGATGGCCGTTGTACATCGCGAGGCGTTCGCGCAGCGCTGCCGTACGGGTCGGCAAGGCCGGCGCTTTCGGGGTCATGCGATCATGCGCGGGCTGCTTCGCCCGCCTCGCGCGGGCTCGCATGGCCCGTCTCGGTCGCCGAAAACGGCAAGTTCGCACAAGCGTCCAAGTTTCATCGCCATCCTCAGCCGGCATGCACGCAGCGGCGAGGAATGATCGGCGACGCCCCGGACGGGGTCAACACGGGCCGTGGTGAGGATTTTGCAACATAGGCATCCCGCCTTGGATCGCGCGGGATGCCGTTCAAGAAATCAAGCGTTGCGGTAACCGGGCAGCCACGTGCATACGCCCCCGCATGTCAGGCCATTTCGACATGCCAATTTGGCCGCCGCGAACCGCTCAGCGCTTCGCCTTGCGCCCTGGCCTGCCGATCGCAAACTCTTCGAGCTTGCGGCCGGACTTCAGGTAAGCGCGGAGCCAACGTGGCGTCGCGCCACGACCTGCCCAGGTTTCCGCGCGATTTTTCGGATTGCGATATTTAGCCGGCACCTTGCGCCCTTTAAGCTTGCTGCCGCGCGGCTTGGGGCCGCGCTTGGCGCCGATGCCGAGACCAAGGCCAAGACCGTCGAGCGCCGCAAGCTTTGCCTCAAGCTCGCGCCGTGCTGATACCGCTTTGGTGGAAATGATGCGAATGACATTGTCGCGCAGCGCGACCAAATCGTCGAACGACATTGATGTAAGCTTAGCCATCAATCCTCTCCAATCATGTGTGCTTCAATACATACCCTATTTGACAGGGACGGCAAGGTCAGCGCGATGATCGCCACCGTTTCGCCACAACCGTCGGATGGCTCACGCGAGCATTGCATCCTTTTTGTTGCGCTGGATCGTCGCGGGACTGTGTTAGGCTCAGCACGAAGATGCAGTCTTGATGCGCGAAACACATTAGCAAGTATGTAAGCTGGTTTTCGGCAGGAGGTAAAGACTTATGGACGACGTAGGTTTCTCTCCCAAACCAGCGCCCGCAAACGTTCGTTCCGCGACCGAGCAGTCCCACAAGGCCGTGGCATGGAGGAATTTGCGAGAATGGATCGATATCGTCGAAAGCCATGGTCTGCTCAAACGCATACCAGCCCCTGTCGATCTCGATGAGGAGCTTTCCGCCATCACGTTCATGGCGACGCGCAGCGAAAGCGCCCCTGCGCTCCTGTTTGAAAATCCCATCGGCGCGCACAATTCGACCGTCCTCACCAACATGCTCGGCGCCTCGGCGGCGCGCTTTGCGCTCGCCATCGGTTTGGATGAAAGGCTTTCGACCGCAGAGATGATTGCCGCAACGCGACAGATCATGCGGCATCGGATTTCGCCGCGCATGATCGACAGGAACGAAGCACTCGTGAACGAAGTGGTCGAGACCGGCGGGGATATCGATATTACGCGGTTTCCGGCGCCAAAATTCTGGCCGGGCGACGGCGGACGCTATATCGGCACCGGCGACATAACCTTCACGCGCGATCCCGTAACGCGCCGCATCAATGTCGGATGTTATCGCCAGATGGTGCAGTCCCGCGACCGCGTGAGCCTTTATTGCTCGCCCGGCAAGCATGGGCGGCTCGATCGCGAGGCTTGGTGGCAGCGCGGGGAGCCGTGCGAAGTGGTCGCGGCTTACGGCGTCGATCCGGTGCTTTTCATGGTAGCGGCGCAGGTCTTTGGCGCGGACGAAAGTGAGCTCGATTGCGCCGGCGGTATCTTGGGCCGCCCCGTGGAGCTGACTGCGGCCGACTTCGTCGACCTGCCCATTCCGGCGCATTGCGAGATTGCGATCGAGGGCATTTTGCGCCCTGGCGAATTTGCCCCGGAAGGGCCGCTCGGCGAATTCACCGGCTACTACGGCGGCACGCGCGGACCGCAGCCCGTGATCGAGATCAAGGCGGTGCATCATCGCCGCAACCCGATCGTGACACATGCGCTGATGGCGCCTTATCCGTCGTGCGAGATCGGCGCTTATTACGCCATCATGCGCTCGGCGCGGATCTGGGATGACCTCGCGACCATCGGCGTGCCAGGCATCGCCGGCGTCTATGCGCATCCGGCGGCGGCATCCGGATGGGGCATGGTGGTGGTTTCCTTGCGCCAACTTTATGCCGGCCATGTCGCCCAAGTGCTCGCGCTGACGGCGCAATGCCCCGCCGCCGCCTACTACACCAAGTGGGTTATCGCGGTCGATGACGACGTCGATCCGACCGATTTCAATCAGGTGATGTGGGCGCTTTCCACCCGTTGCAATCCGAGCGACGATATCGACCTTTTGCGTAAAACCTGGTCGACCGGACTCGATCCGAGTAAGGTCGTGGTGGCCGAACGGCCCTATGGGTCGAAAGCCCTTATCGATGCGTGCAAGCCGCATCGACATCTCGGCGACTTTCCCAAGCGCACCGCGCTGCGCAAAAGCATCTACGAAACGGTGACGCGGCGCTGGCGCGAGCTCGGCCTCGACGGCGACCCGCCTACGCTGACGGCATTCCACGAGGAATGACCCGAGCACCGCTGCGTGAGATTCCTGACCGCTCGCAAGCGGCGATGCGTCGAGCGCACACGGCAAGACACGGTAAATCGCATTGTGCCCGAAAATGCCTCGCGGTTCCGCGACGCGGCGAAATGGCTTGCAATCAGAGCCGGAACCCCATATATGTGAGGCAGCGGATGAAAGAATCCGAGACCGTTAAGCCATCTTTGACGATTGTGGCGCAGAGGTCTCTCCACCGGGCCGCGTGAACGAATTCCCTTAAAGCACCCGCAGAAGCGATTTTAAGGTTTTCGGCCCCGTTCAACCGCTTTCTCGATGGCAACCCAGACCACGCGGGATGCTCTTGTTCACCCGCGAGTAGCGTCGGCGCTCGACGAGCGCCCGCTCGATTCGCCTCATGGAAAGACTTC
>DASXCK010000266.1:0-21344 GCA_036491235.1 Xanthobacteraceae bacterium
CTCGACGCGATGCAGGATTTGCCGGCGATCCGCCACCACCTGCTCGCCTACATTCACGCGCTTCTGGTGCAGAACGCGCAGGCCGCGCTGTGCAACGGCCGCCACGATGTCGAGCAGCGGCTGTGCCGATGGTTGTTGCTCGCGGCCGAACGTCTCGACGGCGACATCATCCCGATCACGCACGACATGCTGTCGATGAACCTCGGCGTCCGCCGCGCCGGCGTGACGACCCTGCTGGGGTTTCTGCAAAAAGCCGGCGCGATCACGATGAGCCGCGCGAGTTGTCGCATCGTCGACCGCGCTGAGCTCGAACGCCGGGCCTGCGAATGCCACGCCATCATCGCGGCCGAGTACCGGCACCTGAGCAAGCGCGGACGTCACGCGCATATGCTGGGCGAGGTCATTCCGCCGCGGCGCGCGCTGGTGGAGGCGCTGCAAGCGTAGCGAGCGTAGCCGGGATCGAGGGCTGCGAAATCCGCGGACGGCAGCTCCCGGATTTCGCAGCCCTCGATCCGGGCTACTTGCTACCGCGTCGGCAGGTCCTTCGCGTCGCCGCTTACCTCGTGAGGTACGCCCGGCTGCCGAGAACCATGGTGGAGACGCCGCTCGCCAGCGGCGTCGTGCTGCCGGTGTAATTGCTGTTCACCTGCAAGGTGGCGCCGGAGTCGATCTGCAGGTACTTGACGATCCAGATGGTGTAATCGCCGTTCGCCATCACGGCGCCGTTGCTGTTGATCTCGGCCGTCCCGTTGGGGAAATAGACCGCGCCCTGCACGATCGTGTTGCTGCCGCCGCCGAAGCGGTTGGCCGAGGTGTTGGCGGTGCGGCTCTGGAAGAACACGACGCCCTGATAGGTCCCGGAGGTCGGGGCGGTGACGTTGAGGTAGCTGTTGCTGCCCTGGTCCAGGTTGGCGTTGCTGCCGGTGAGGTAGAACATCACGCCTTGGCCCGTGACCTGCGTGTTGCTGCCGATGGTGAATTGGCCGTCGCGAATGACATAGACGCCGGGATTGAAGGTGGCCTTGGCGTTGCTGCCGATGTTGATGCCGCCGCAATAGACGCCCGGATTGAGCGTGCCGGTGCCGTTGACCTGGAAATTGTTGTACGTGCAGCTCGACGCGGCATTCGCCGGCGCCGGCAGGGAGGCGAGCGGGTCGGGCATCGCGGGACACTTGGTCTGCGGCTTGGGCGTGACCTTCGCTTGCGAATCCCGGACATAGGTGTTGGCGACGCAGATCGAGCCCGCCGAGGTTACGCTGTCGCCGTCGAAGTCGATGCCGTTGCTGCTCGTCGAGTTGGCATAAAGGCCGCAGTTCGCCTTGAGCGACGAGCCTCCGTGCACGAAGATCCCGTCCCCCGATGTTTGCAACGCGAGGACGCAGGCGCTCGTGCCGCTGCCGATGTTCGCCACCGATGTCGCGCTGACCGGGACGTTCTTGAAGCCGAACAGGCTCGTGAGCGTGGTCGGCACGCTGATGTTGGCCGTCACGCTCACGGCGCCGTCGGCGACCGCGACCGTCGGCGTGACGGAGCCGTATTGGCTGGTGAACGCGCTCGTGCCGGCCGTCACGCGCGCGCTGTCGGTCGCGGTGCTTCCCGTGGCCGCAAACAACGCCGCGCTGTCGGCGGCGGCCTGGAGGCGTGATCTGACCAGGCTCGCCCGGCTGTAGTCGACCGCGGACCCGACGAGGCCGAGGACCGGAATGATCGCCAGCGCAAATATTATCGCCACGTTTCCGTCGCGCGACGTACGCAATGCGTCCAGGCGGGCCACGGCCCTGGTGAGAAATTTGATCATCGCCTTCCCTCGAAATCAGCGGCTGCGATTGCGGCTTCGCAGGAGCGTTCTGTCGCCGGGCCTGTCCCGGCCTCGCCTTCGTAGCGCAAGAGAAGTGAACCCGGTCTGATGATCGGTGTGCGTGGTTCTACCTAGGTCAGGGTCGGCGGCGGCGCTCCGGGTCGCCAGGCCGGGCGATGCCGATTGCGTATTTCTACGTATTCTGGATCGACGCAGCCGTAGCCCGGATGATGACGCGTGCGGCGCCGACAGCCGGGGACTTCAGATCCCGGCTGTTATCGTGTCCGAGCTTGTCGCCGGGGGTGAGGTCGAGCTGGGGCGCGTCGTCATCACGCAGATTCTCGCCACGCCCGGTGCCGAGCTGGTCGGGCCGCTGCCGGCCGAGCTCACCGTCACGACGAAATTCGGCGGCGCCGTCAGTACGACGTCGATCGCCCCGGAAGCGGCCAACGCCTTGCTTCAATTCCTGCGGAGCGAGGAAGCCATCAAGGTCATGCGCAAGCAGGCGATGGTGCCGCTCTCCTGATCGACGGGCCGAAGTCCTGATCGGTGGATCGAGGCTGACGGCAAAGGCTCCGGGTTCGGCACCGGCTCAACGCCGTGCATGCCATCTGCTTGGGTGTTCGGCCGCAGCGAGCGTTCGATCACGGATTGATCTCTCCGGGGCTCAGGCAATCCGAGGCTTGGCGATCAAGCCGCCGACTTCGCGAAGCCGCTGCCACAGCGCAGCGGCATTCCGGTCGGCTTGCAGAAACGATTGGGAGTCCGGCCCTTCCGCTTGCAGAAGTGCGTTCGCCTGGGCGGTGGCGGCCGCACACTCGGTATAGAGCCGCCTGTATTCCGTGGCCGCTTCGCCGATGGTCAGTCTGGCATCTGGGCTGGTCACTGCTGCAGTCCCTTGCGAGTGAGCATCGGCCGGCCGGAGTCGCCGTCGTTCGTGCATGTTGCTCTTCGCGCCGGTTGACGATGGCTTCTGCACGGGCGCGAACGCGGTCGTCGGATTGTCGGGGCGTGGTGGTCAACGCCGTAACGCCGTCCGTTGTTCCGGCTCGGGCCTTCGGTCCTGATGCCCGAACTCCGGCGGAACGCTTTCCCGTCGCGATTAGTTTGCCCCCTGCAAGGCCGCGGAGCCTCGGCGCCGCGCAAGCACGTCGCGTTGCCGTCGCGTCAATGGTTGGGAGTACAGGCGAGAGAACTCCAAACGAAAGGGCTTGGGGATGGACCACCTGATCCGGGAGTTTGGTGCGTGGCTTAAACAGGGTTTCGGTTGGCTCATCGACGTGTTCGTGTTCGGATGCCTGTGGGGCATCAGCCAGGTCTCGCGGCTTCTTGGCACGCATTTGAACGGCGCTCCGCTCCTGAAGATCGTCGTGCTCGTTCTCGTGCTCCTGCTCCTCCTCTATGCGTTCTATTGGGTGTTCGGCCGCTTCATCAGCGTGATACGATGGGCGCTCGACCGGATCGCGTATGCGTTGGGCGTGATCCTGTTTACCGCGGCCATCGTGTCGGGAGCGTTCGCCAGCGCGGGGCTCGTTGCGGCCGTGGTCGTCTGGACGATGAGCAACATCAACGTGGCCTCGCGGTGAGGTGCCCGGAGGCGCGCGACAGGCGTCGATTTCCCTGCCACGCAACGCGGCGGCGAAACGGAGAAGGCGCAGGTCACGCCGCCCGCGCCTGAGGTTTTGCGAGCAGGCGGCACCGGCTCAGAAGCGCCAGTAGAGCGGTACGATGAAGAGTGCGACCAGCAGCCACCAGCAGGCGATCGGAAGACCGAACTTGCTGTAGTCCGCGAACTTGTAGCCGCCCGGTCCCATCACCATCAGGTTCACCGGCGTCGCGACCGGCGTCAGCAGCGCGGCATGAGACGCGATGGCAAGACCGATGACGAAGGGCATCGGGGACACGCCGATCTCGTGGGCGGTGGCGATCGCGATCGGAAAGAACAGCAGCGCCGTCGCCGTGTTGCTGATGACGCAGCCCAGCGCGAGGGCCGCCACGAACAGCCCCGTCAGCAGCACCCGCGGACCGGAAGCGCCGAGCAGGTGGATGAGCGTGTCGGCGATGAGCTGCGCGGCGCCGGTCTGGGTCATCGCCGCTCCCAGCGGGATCATTCCGCCGATCAGGAAGCAGGTGTTCCAGTCGATGCCCCTGTAGGCCTGCGGGACGGTGACCACGCCGAGAATCACCATCAGGACGGCGCAGACCAGTGCGGCGATCGCGCCAGGTACCCAGCCGGTCGCAAGCAGGATCACGAGCAGGACCAGGATGCCGATCGCCTCCTTGGCGCCAAGGCCCAGGGGCACGGCTTGCCGGCGTACCACCTCGGGGGAATCAACGACCATCACCTGCGGATCGGCCAAGTGCTTATCGAGTGCCTGCCAGGTCCCCTGCAACAGTAAGTGGTCGCCGACCGCGAGCGCCGTCGGTCCGGATCCGAGATCCTCGCCGCCGCGCTGCACGGCGAGCACGAGCAGCTCGCCGTCGGGCGCGGCCATGCCGGGAAACATGATCTCGCCCACCAGCTTCGAGCGCGGCGGGACGACGACTTCCGCCAGGCCGGAGCGGCGATTGAACAGCGTCTCGGCGAGCGCGCCCGCGCCCGCCTCCGAGCGGAAGGCGAGATGCATGTCGCCGGCGAGCCGGCCCGCGGCCTGCGCGTCGCCCCGGACGAGCAGGACATCCCCCTCGGCGATATTCGGTCGCGCCAACGGCTTGCCGCTTTCGCCGTCCTCGATGGCGACGAGAGAAATCCCCGCGTAGTCCGCCAGCGCAATCGTTTCCCGGGACGCGCCGCAATAGGGCGAGGAGGATCGCACGCGCAGGCGATGCAGCCCGTCCTCGAGCCGGTACTGCTCGACGAGGGTGCGGGCGTGGCGGCTGAGGTCGGGAGGCAGCGAGCCGCCGCTCTTGTGCGGCAGCAGCCATTTCCGCGTCAGCAGGATGATCACGATCGTGCCGAGGAACATCGGCACCCCGGCGATCGCGAACTCGAAGAAGCCGATCCGGCCGAGACCCGCCTCGGCGGTCGTGTTCGATGCGATCACGTTGAGCGGCGCGCCGATCAGCGTGAGCATGGAGGAGCCATGCGTCGCGAAGCACATGGGCAGCAGAAGCTGCGAGGTCGGGATCTTGAGACGGACCGAGACCACGACGCATAGCGGCAACAGCGCCGCGACCGTCCCGTTGACGCTGATCGTCGCGCAGAACAGCGCGGCCAGCAGCATGATCAGGAGCATCAGCTTGGTCCGACTCTCTCCCGCCTGCTTGATCACTAGTTGCCCCGCCCACGTCGTGATGCCGGATGCTTCCAGGCCGGCGGTGACCACGAAGAGCGATGCGATCAGGATCACGGTCGGGTCGCCGAACCCGGCCAGCGCCTGGTTCGCGGAAAGAATGCCGGTGAAGAACAACGCCAGCGACATCCCGATCGCGACGATGACCGCCGGCACGCGGCCCCAGATGAAGAGGCCGAGGGCGACGACGATCAGGACGAAGGTGATCGCAATACCGCTCATGGTGGTCTGCACGGCTCAAGCTCGGACGGGATCTTGTCCTCGTTCATGCGGTTGACGGTCGAACCTGCGAGCGCGGTGCCGTCGCGATCGCCTTCCAGCCAAGCGCTCATTCGGAACGAAGAAGCCGGCCGCGGTCGAGTTGGACATTGGTCCAAGGACCTTAGACGTCGGTCCAGTATACGCCTCACATTCAGCTCCGTTAGCCTTCGGATCGCCGGACCGGCAGCGTTGCGGCACGCATGACGGCCGTTTTCCGTAACGCCACGATACTGATGCTGCTCTCAGCAGCAGGGGGTGTCTCACCGCAAACGTCACAGTCGATCGCGTGACGATTGGTGGAGGCGATCAATGGCGTGGATTTCAACGGAGGCCGGCCCGGAGCGGCTTGGTTCATTTCGTCATTGCGCCATCGGACTCCCGCTCGTCACGGCGGCGCTCTTGCTCGCGGGATGCCAACGCGAAACCGAAGCATCGGCGCCCGAGATTCGTCCGGTCCGTGTCGTGACAGTGGAAAAGCGCGAGATCGGCGAAACGGTTTCGTATACCGGCCGCATCGAGGCCGAGCTGGAGACGCGCCTGTCGTTCCGTATCGGCGGCCGGATGATCGAACGAACCGTCAACGTCGGCGAGCGGGTGGAGCCCGGTCAGGTCGTGGCGAAACTCGACTCGCAGAACGAGCTGAACGCCATGCGTTCCGCACAGGCCGCCGTCACCGCCGCACAGGCGCAATTCAACGAGGCCCGGAGCAACTACGAGCGCCAGAAGACCCTGCTGGCGCGCGAGGTCGCATCGCGTGTCCAATACGAACGGGCGGAACAGAGCCGCGATACCGCGCAAGCCCAGCTCGATGCCGCCCAGGCGCAGCTGAACGTCGCCCGTGACCGGGTGAGCGACACCGAGCTCACGGCGGACGCCGGCGGGGTCGTGATCGCCACCGCCGCCGAGCCCGGCGAGGTGGTTCAGGCCGGCCAGTTGATCATTCGCGTCGCGCCGAAGGGCGGTCGGGATGCCGTTTTCGACGTGCCGGGTCAGGTGCTGCGGTCGGCCCCGCGGGAACCGGTCATCGATGTCAGCCTGACGGACGATCCATCGGTGACGACCGTCGGACGCGTGCGCGAGGTCGCGCCGCAGGCCGATCCGGTGACAAGGACGTTCCAGGTCAAGGTCGGCCTGACCGATCCACCCGCCGCCATGCGGCTTGGTGCGACCATCGTCGGGCGCATGCAGACAAATTCTTCACCGACGATCGAGATTCCCGCCACCGCGCTCACCGAATTCGAGCGGCGGCCCGCCCTCTGGGTGGTCGATCCCTCGACCATGACGGTCTCGCTGCGGAACATCGAGGTGTTGCGGCACAATCCCGCGACCGTCGCGGTTGCCGACGGACTTAAGTCTGGAGAAATCGTGGTGACCGCCGGCACCCAGGCGCTCCACCCGGGCCAGAAGGTCCGCCTGCTGGGACAGCCGCGGTGACGCGGTTCAATCTTTCCGAATGGGCGCTCAAGCACCGCTCCTTCGTCATGTATTGCATGCTGGTCGTGATGATCGGCGGCGTGATGTCGTATGTCCGTCTCGGCCGCAACGAGGACCCGGCCTTCACCTTCCGGACGATGATCGTACGGGCAGCCTGGCCGGGCGCCACTCTCGACGAAACGCTCGACCAGGTGACCGAGCGTCTCGAACAGACGCTCAAGGAGACGCCGCACCTCGATTTTCTGCGCAGCTTCACCAGCGCGGGCGTCACCACGATCTTCGTCAACCTGAAGGGGAGCACGCCGGCACGCGAGGTTCCCGACGTCTGGTACCACGTACGCAAGAGCGTCGGGGACATCCGTTCCACCTTGCCGAGCGATGTCGTCGGTCCGGGCTTCAACGACGAGTTCGGCGATACGTTCGGAATCATCTACGGCTTCACCGCCGACGGGTTCACCCACCGCGAGCTTCGCGATTACGTCGAGAGGGCCCGCGCCCGGCTGCTGCGTGTCCCGGACGTCTCGAAGATCGAGATCCTCGGCGCCCAGGACGAGCAGATCATCATCGAATTTTCGACCGAGAAGCTGGCAGGGCTGAGGATCGATCGCGCCGCCCTGATCGCGGCGCTGCAGGCGCAGAACGCCATCAGCCCCGCCGGCGCGCTCGAGACCGGCGACGAAAAGCTGTCGCTTCGCGTCTCCGGCGCTTTCGGATCCGAAGCCGACATCCTGGCGATCAACATCGTCTCGAACGGCAGGCTGTTGCGACTGGGCGACATCGCCAATGTGCGGCGGATCCTCGTCGATCCCCCGCAGCCGGTGTTCCGCGTCAACGGCAGGCCGGCCATCGGGCTCGCCATCGCGATGCGCGACGGCGGCGACATCCTCGCGCTCGGCCGCAGCCTCCAGCGCGCCATGAACGAGATCACCGCCGATCTTCCGATCGGCATCGAGCCGACGCTGGTGGCGAATCAATCGTCCGTCGTCGAGGGCGCGATCGGCGAGTTCATGGAGTCGCTGTGGCAGGCGATCGCCATCATCATGGTGGTGAGCGTCGTGAGCCTCGGCGTGCGGCCCGGCGCCATCGTCGCGCTGTCGATACCGCTGACCCTCGCGGTCGTCTTCCCGGTGATGGAGCTCGTCAGCATCGATCTGCAGCGCATTTCGCTCGGCGCGCTCATCATCGCGCTGACGCTCCTGGTCGACGATGCCATGAGCACGATCGATGCCATGACCATGCGCCTCGCGGCCGGTGATGCGAAGGAGCACGCCGCCACGTTCGCCTACAAGACCCTGGCATTCCCCATGCTGACGGGATCGTTCGTCACGATGGCGGGCTTCGTGCCGATCGGCTTTGCGCGCAGCTCCGCCGGCGAATACACCTTTTCCATCTTCGCCGTGGTCAGCATCGCGGTGCTGGCCTCGTGGCTGGTCGCGGTCATCTTCATTCCGCTGCTCGGGGTCGCGTTTCTCGCCAAGCCGAAGGCCGCGCGGCCATCCGGGCCGGGCCGGGTCATGCGCGCCTTCCGCGGCATGCTGGTCGCCGCCATGCGGATGCGATGGCTCACCATCGCGGTGACGCTCGCGTGCTTCGTCGTCGCCGTGCTCGCGATTCCGTCCGTGCCCCGGCAGTTCTTCCCGTCGTCGGATCGGCCGGAGCTGCTGATCGATCTGCGGCTGCCGCAAAGCGCGTCGATCTATGCCAGCAACGACGCATCGGCAAGGCTCGATGCGATTCTCAAGCGTGATCCCGACGTCAGGCGCTGGAGCACATATGTCGGGCGCGGCGCGATTCGATTCTATCTGCCGCTCAGCGTCGAGCTGCCCAACGATTTCTTCAGCCAGTTCGTCGTGATCGCGAAGGACATCGAGGCGCGCGAGCGGCTTCGCGCGAAGCTCGAGCACGTGCTGGATGACGACTTCCCGGGCGCCGTGACGCGCGTCGTTCCGCTGGAGCTCGGCCCGCCGGTGGGCTGGCCGTTGCAATACCGGGTGAGCGGCCCCGACTTGAACGAGGTGCGCGATATCGCGCTTCGGCTGGCCCAGGTCGTCGCCACGGATGATCGCACGCGGCGCATCAACTTCGATTGGATCGAGCCGCGCCGGCAGGTTCGCGTCCGCGTCGACCAGGACCAGGCGCGGCTGCTCGGTCTGAGCTCGCAGTCGATTGCCGCCGTCCTCAACAAGGTGATGTCCGGCCAACCCATCACGCAGGTGCGCGACGGCATCTATCTCGTCGATGTCGTCATGCGGGCGACGGATGAACAGCGCATTTCCCTGTCGACGCTCCGAAATCTGCAATTCCCCTTGGCCGACGGCCGCACCGTGCCGCTGGGGCAGTTCGCGACGCTGGATTTCGAAAGCGAGTTTCCGCTGATCTGGCGCCGTGACGGCGTGCCGACGCTCACCATCCAGGCGGATGTGAGCCAAGGCGGCTCGCCCGAGGCGGTGGTCGCCGCACTTGCGCCCGCGGTCGCGAAGCTGGAGGCGAGCCTGCCAAGCTCCTACCACGTGGCGGTGGGCGGCACGGTCGAGGAAAGCGCGAAGTCGCAGGCATCCGTCTTTGCCGTGGTTCCGCTGATGCTGTTCATCACCGTCACGTTTCTGATGATGCAGCTCCAGAGCTTCAGCCGCCTGTTCCTGGTGCTGAGCGTCGTCCCGATGGGCCTGATCGGCGTCGTCGCGGCGCTCATCATCTTCAACCGGCCGCTCGGCTTCGTGGCCATCCTCGGCATCCTGGCCCTGCTCGGCATGATCGCACGCAATGCCGTGATCCTCATCGATCAGATCGAAGCCGAACGCGCCGAGGGCAGGGAGGTATGGGACGCGGTGATCGAGGCCGCGACCTCGCGCTTTCGCCCGATCATGCTGACCGCGATATCGACGGTGCTCGGCATGATACCGATCGCACCGACCATATTCTGGGGGCCGATGGCCTTCGCGATCATGGGGGGGCTCCTGGTCGCGACCGTGCTGACGCTGATTTTCCTGCCGGCGCTCTACGTCACCTGGTTCCGCGTCAAGGCACCGAAGCGCAGCGAGGTGCCGGCGCGCGGCGCATAGCGGTCGGTTGCGAAGGACCGCCGCAAACCCGCGCCGATTATCTTTGCCTCAGGCGGGATCCGGCCTGAGGCCGTTCAGAGCCCGGTCGAGCCATGCGATCAAGCTTTGCTGCTGCAACGGCTTCGACAAGTAGCAAACCGCGCCGCGACCCAGCACGCGCGCGCGAACCGCCTCGTCGGGACAAGCCGTGATGAAGATGATCGGCATGCGGTGCCCGTCCGACGTCAGCCGGCTCTGGAGGTCGACCCCGCTCATTCCCGGCAGGTTCACATCGGCGATCAGGCAGGACGTGTCGTGCACGCGGCCCGAGCCCAAAAAGTCCTCCGCGGAGGCGAACGAGGCCGTGGCATAGCCGAGCAGGCGCAGGAGATGATCGGTCGTTTCGCGCACCGAGAGATCGTCCTCGACCACGCAGACGACGATCTTCAGCAAATGAGTCACCCTGTCGTTGCCCGCGCGCATGTCACGGGACTGCCCGCCCGATGCCGGTCAGGGATACACCGCAGGCAGGCGCCGCGGCCACCATCCATACGGACAGGTCTTCAAGACCTTGGGCGAGTGACGCCGAGAATCTGCGCCATCCTGGCCAGCTCGGCGACCGACCGCAGGTTCAGTTTGCGCATGAGATTGCCGCGGTGAAGCTTCACGGTGCCCTCGGCGAGGCTCAGCTGGGCGGCGATCTGCTTGTTCATCAGGCCCGCGGTGACGAAGGCCATCACCTCCCGCTCGCGCGCGCTGAGGCTTTCGAAGCTTGTCCGCAGCTGTCGGCTCGCCCGTTCACCCTGGCGCCTCGCCTGATCCCGTTCGAGCGCGAGATGAACGGCGTCGAGCATGTCCTGATCGCGAAATGGCTTGGGGAGGAACTCGCAGGCGCCCGCCTTCATGGCCCTTACCGACATCGGAATGTCGCCGTGCCCGGTCATGAAGACGATCGGAATCCTGATATCGGCCTCGGCGAGCTCGGCCTGGAGCTCGAGGCCGCTGATCCCCGGCATCCTGATATCGAGCACGAGGCAGGTCGCAACGTCGGGAAGCTTCCGCTTTACGAAGTCGCCGGCCGTCGCGAAGGTCTCGACGCGAAGGCCAACGTTGCGAAACAGATTTCCCAGCGCATCGCGCAACGATTGGTCGTCGTCGACGACGAACACGAGTGGGCGCTCCGCGGTCGCCTGGATCTTCATTCGGCCGATGCTCCGCTCGGCAAGCGGACATAAAAGATCGATCCGCGGGGGATTCGATTGGCGGCCCAGAGCCGGCCGCCGTGAGATTCGATCATCGATCGGCAGATCGAGAGGCCCAGTCCGGTTCCGTGAGGTTTGGTGGTGAAGAAGGCGTCGAAGATGCGCTCCATGTCGCCTGGATCGATCCCGGGTCCGGAATCCTCGACCATGATCACCACGCCGCCCGATCCTTGACCGTCGGCCCTCACCGACAATGAACGTTCGCCATTTTCCACCGAGCTCATCGCCTCGATGGCATTCATCACCAGGTTCACGAGGACCTGCTGCAACTGCACCCGGTCGGCGACGACCCGAGGAAGCTCTTCCCGGAGCTCGACGCGAACCACGACGCCGTGATTTTTCAATTCGCCGCGAAGGAGCGCCAGCACTCCGTACACGAGATCGCGAATGCTCGCGGGGCGCCTTTCGCGATTTCCCCTCCTGAACATGGCCCGGACGCTCGAAATGATGTCGCCCGCGCGATGACCGTCGTCGACGATGCGCTTGAGGACGTTCCGCATCTCGTCGCGGTCGAGGCCCGGCTTGCCAAGCAACATCAGGCCGATGCCGCCATTGGTGATGAGCGCCGACAGCGGCTGGTTGACCTCGTGGGCAATCGAAGCCGCCATGGCCTCCAGGTTCATCAGCCGGTTGCTTCGCTCGCGTTGCAGCGCGCCATGGGAGCGAGCGACGCGCGCATACAACTGCGTCATCTCGTGCAGGAAGACGACCAGAACCACGACCGAGGTGATGAGCGAAAAACCTCTGCCGATATAGAACCCGAAGGTGAAGCGGGAGTACAGAGGCACATCCAGCATCGCCAGCTCCGCGACCCAGGCAAACAGCACGACCGTCAGCCACAGGTCGAGCACCGAACGCCGCCGGCGGTTCATCAGGACGAGCGCCACCAGGCATACGGCAGTATTGAATGACGTCACGATGCGGGCCAGGGGCGTGGGATGGATCGGATCGACGAAAAGGCGAGGCAGAAGATCTTCGCCCGCGGTGGCGAGCCGGATCAGCGCGAACGCGATTGCGATGACGACCAAGGTGCTGCAGGTTACGGCGAATGACGCAGAGACGCGGCTGGGCTTGCTCGCCGGCTTTTTTCCCCGCGACATCGCGTAGGTGATGAGGGCCGACGGAAAACCGAAATGCCAGAAGTTATAGATCCACGCGGATGTTTGCAGACCCGCACCGGGAAGACCGTCGAGGGACATTTGTCCCGGAAAGGCGAGAGCGAACAGAACGGCCATTATCCCCGTGAACAGATAAGCGCTTGCGATGACCAGGAGCCCGCGTGAGCGGATAATCGCGAATTGACCGTACAGCAGAGTGGCCGTGATGAGGTCGTTGACGAGAAGCAGGGCGGCCAGAACCGGAACGAAGATGTCGATCCGTACCGGTACGAGCGCGACCGGAAAGGCCAGGCCGATTCCCACCGTAACGGCGAATACCGCGAACAGCACGGCGCACACGCCGATCGCCAGCCGGCGTTGTGCCGGTGTCGGCGCCTCGATCGCCAACATGAAGTCCGCGACGCCGGGTCCCTGGCGGTGCGCCATCGGATCGGCGCCCTGGGCTTTCTCAGGGGTGCGGATCGACGTCGCGCGCAGGTTACGCGCGCCATCCGCCGCAACCGGGCCCCCCAGGCCACGTGTGCGGCTCTCGCCCGATCGATCGGTTGCGATCTGCATGACCACCCGCCCTCGATGGCCTATGACGGCGCGATCGCCCGATGACACTTGCGTTCCCATCCGAGATGGGATCGCGGCAGCGTAAAACAGGCTCCGGCCACCGCACGGAACGCCCCCGGCCGTAACGATGGGAGCCCGTCAGGTGCTTCACCCATTTGGACGCACTCGGCTGGTCACCCCATCCACACCTATGCCGGCGGCCCAGTGCACTTTTGATCCAGATCAAAGCGGCGCCTTTGATCCGGATCAGAAGCCCCTGCCTCCCGCCGCAATGGTGATTGCGAACAGCGTTGCGAGGACCAGAACCGCGACGACTGCGGCCGGCCATTGCCGGAGGGCGCTATCGAGCCGCATGAATCCGCCGGCCGCAATGCGGGCAGCGCGCCGCATGCGGTCGAGCGCGGCGGCGACGACGCCGGGCATGCCGGCAAAATGGAGCGTGCCCCGCCCGAGCGCGATGGCGATCACGCCGCCGGCGACGATCGGCCAGAGCGCGGACGCGAGCGTCGCGAACGTCGGCGGGCTCGACAGGGCTTGCGTGGAAGCCGGAAAATAGGCGGGCCAGGGAAAGAGCCCGAGAAGCAGCGAAACGATCGCAAGGGCGAGCACGGCCGCTTCCCGCGTCCACGGCACGCGAGCGCGCAACTTCACCGGTTCGGGCGCGGCCGCGACCGCGTGTGCGAGCAGCAGCAGCACGTAGCTGCTCGTCAGGGCCCCGCCCACCTGCATGGTGACGGCCCACCACCATTGCGTGGTATCACGCGCGGCCGCGAGCAACAGACTCTTCGCCGCGTACGCTCCGCTCGGCGGCACGCCGATGAGCGCCAGGCCGGCGAGCGCGAAGGCGAGCAGCGTGACCGGCAGCGCCCGCCCGACTCCCGCCAATCCGGCGATGCGGTCGTGTCCCAGCGCCTGGTAGATCAGCCCGGCGGCCATGAACATGGCAGCCTTTGCGGTCGCGTGCGAAATCGCCTGCAGCATCCCGCCGGTCAACGCCGCGCCGCGCGTGAGGTGCGCCGCGCCCGCGTCGTATGCGAGCGGAAACATCAGGAAGAGATAGCCGATCTGCGCCAGCGTCGAGTAGGCGATCATCAGCTTCAATCGTTCCTGCCGCAGCGCCATGACGCTGCCGAACAGGATGGCCGCCGCGCCCAGCGTGGCGAGAAGCTGCGGGAAGTAGGGTCCGGGCAGCGCCGGCATCACGTCGAACCACAGCCGCACGGCGATGAAGAACGAGCCCTTCACCACCAGCGCCGACAGCACGGCGCTGGCCGGCGCCGGCGCGCCCGCATGCGCGGGCGGCAGCCACAGGTGCAGCGGGAACAGCGCCGTCTTGGCGAGGAGGCCGACGGTCATCAGCGCGGCCGCGACGATCGTCCCGGGTTGGCCGTCCACCAGGCGGGACAGGAGGACGATATCGAGCGTGCCCCAGGCGCCGTAGAGCAGCGCCGTGCCGGCGAGATAGAGGATCGAGCCGAGCAGCGCGAACAGCAGGTAGCGCAACGCCGCCCGCAACGTCTCCGCGCGGCCGTCGAGCGACACCAGCGGCACCGCCGCGAACGTCAGAAGCTCGAGCGCGACATACAGCGTGAAGAGATCCCCGCCCAGGAAGACCGTGTTGAGCGCGCCCCAGATTCCGAGCAGCAGGATCCAGAATGCCAGCGGCGCGCGGGCCTCGGCCACGCCTTCGGGAGTGACGAAGTCCGCGCGCGCGAACACCCCGATGGCGCCGATCACCACCGCGGTCGTCACCAGCATGACGGCCGACAGCCCGTCCGCACGCAGCGCCACCCCGAGCGGCGGCGCCCACCCGCCGAGCAGGTAGACGAGCGGGCCGCCGGACTGCTGCAGCGTGATCGCGATGGCGACGGCGATCGCGAGGCCGATCGGCATGGTCGCTAGCGCAATCCGCTCGACGTGACGTCCGCCGGCGACGAACGCCAGCAGCAGGCCCGCAATCGGAACGACGATCGACAGGACTAGCAGTGACGCGCCCATCGCTGCGCTTTCTGCGGCGGCCGGACCGGCCGCTAACCGTCCCTGGTTTCGTCTGCAGCGCTCGGCGCGTTCGCGTCGAGCGTAGCCGTGCCGCTTGCGTTGAACAGCCGCAGCAACAACGCGACGGCCATGGCGGTCGCCGCGAAGGCGACCACCATTCCGGTGATGACGAGCGCCTGTGGGACGGGATCGCCGCCGAGCCCCGCCGCCGCGCCCCGGCGGGCGACGATGCCGAAGAGCAGGAACGCGCCGGCGCCGAGGATATTGAAGGCGAGAATCTTACGCAGCGGATGCGCCTCGGTGATCATCCCGTAGAGGCCGAGACCCGCGGCCACCGCGCCGCACAGCCCGAACAGGGGTACGATCGCGGGTGCGGTCGTGATTGCCATCATGGGGAAGCCTCGCGCGCTGGCGGGCCCGCCAGCAGCAGGGCGAGCGTCGCCGCGACAGTCAGCGTCATCACGAACTCGATGATCAGGATCACCAGCTTGGCGTGGGCCACCGGATAGGCGAGGAACGCCTCGCCCAGCCAAAGCCCGGCGAGGCCGACGACGAGGAACGCCGCCGGGCCCGCGACGAGCACCAGCCGCAGCGATCGGCGGGCGATCGCCGGCGCGTCCGCCAGCCCCGCGATCATCGCCAGCAGCCACATCGCGGCGAGGATCGTGCCGCCCTGAAACGCGCCGCCGGGATGATCGGCGCCCTCCCAGAGGAGGTAGATGCCGATGACGACGCCGATTGGCGTCAGCAGCCGGTCGAGAAACTCGAGCGGTCCGCGGGTATCGGCGGCGCGCGGCGGCAACGGCACGCCGCCCCAGAAGCCGTCAGGTGCGAGCGACCACACGCCGACCACCGCCAGCACGAGCACGACCTTTTCCAGCATCGTGTCCATCGCCCGGAAGGCGATCAGCACGTTGGTGACGGGATTGCCGAGGCTGGTCGCCGCGGCGTTGGCGGCGGCGGCCGGGGCGAGCGTGGGCGCCGGAACCGGCAGGCGCAGCACTGCGGCGGCGAGCGCCGCCGCGACCGCCGTCGCGAGCAGGGCCGCCGCGATGCGCAGAGCCCGGCCGGGATACGCCGCCTGCGCCGCGGCCTCGCAGGCGCGCAGCTTCGCCACCGCGCCGAGCAGCAGCGCGCCGGTCAGGCCACTGCCGATGGCTGCCTCGGTCAACGCCACATCGATGGCGTCGAGGCGGACCCAGACGAACGTCGATGCGAGGCCGAAGCAGACGAAGCCGACGACAGCGGCGAAGGACGCGCGTGCAATGATCGTCCAGCCGGCCAGGGCCGTCGCCAATAGCGCGATCCCGCAGTCGAGCGCCGGGCCGGCCGTCATGTTTGCGACACGCCACGGCGTGCTTCGCGCGCAATGAGCTGGGCGACCGACGCCCCCGCCAACTGGACGAGCAGCCACACGACGACCAGCTTCAGCGCCGCAACCGGCCCGTCCGCCCGCGGCAACAGGCCGAGCACGATCAGTCCGAGGCCGAGATTGTCCGCCTTGGTCAATGCGTGCAGGCGGGACAGCGGATCGGGGAAGCGCAGCAGGCCGACCGTACCCGCCGCACAGAAGAGTGCGCCGCCGGCGACCATCAAGACCGTGAACACGTCGAGCACGATGCTCATGACCGCTCCGTCGCCTCCGGTTCGCGCATGTCGGAGCTGGTCCCGCCGATGACGAAAGCGACCGACGCGAATGCGGCGAGCAGCGCGAGCACCAGCGCGACATCGACCAGCGACGTGACGTTCGTCGCCGCCGCCATCAGCAGCAGCGCGGCGATTCCGCCGGTGCCGAAAAGCTGCACCGCCATCATTCGATCCGCATTTGCCGGACCGCGCAGCACCCGGATGAGGCCGACGGCCACGATCGCCAGCACCAGGCCGCCGCAGGCGAGGAGAAAGTCAGCCATTGTCGCGCTCCCGCCCCAGTGCGCGTATCAGGAGCTGCTCGTCGGCAGCGAGATCCGAAGCGACCGGCCGACCGATGTCGAGGCAATGGACGACGATCGCGCCGGCATCGTTCAACCCGGCGGGCAGCGTCCCCGGAGCAAGGCTCGTCAACGCGCAGAACGCATTCAAGGCCTGGCCCGGCGGCAAGTGCGGCGGGTAGATCAGGAAGCCCAACCGCAGCGGCAGGCGGGGATCGACCGCGCGCCATGCTACGTCCGCGCCTGCGACGATTGACTGGCGAAGAAAGCGCAGTGTGAGGCGGGCAATCGCCGTGGGGGAGAAAAGCCCTCTTCTCGCCGGCAGCAGTCGCAGGCTCACCCAGGTCGCCGTGACAACCGCGATGATGCCGGCGGGGCGATCCGAAGGATCGGGACCGCCGACAAGGATCAGCCATAGCGCGAGGAAGGCCACGGCCCGCCAAACGATGGCTATAACGGAACGTCTGCGCGTTGCCTTCACGGCGTTGTCTGCCACGGCACGATCTGCCTGTGCGCAAGTTGAGAGCTGGCGCTGTCCATGCGCCGCAGGCAGCCTCGGGGTCGAGTTGGACCTTGGTCCAAGCACGATAGACGTCGGTCCAGTATCTGCCTGACCTTCAGGTCCGTTAGCCTCTTGCGGGGTCAAACGGCAACCTGGCGGCCCGGGCATGCCCTTACGTTCGCAGGTTCGCATGCCTCGATCGGCCAAGCGTGAGGCGCGGCTGCACATGGCGTCGGGCATGTCCGTCACCATCGAGGATGTCAGGCGCGCGCGCGGCGCGATCGGCGGATACATCAACCTGTCGCCCTGCATTTTCTCGCCGCGCCTGAGCGAGCAGACCGGCTGCGAGCTCCATCTGAAGATGGAAAACCTTCAGCGCGCCGGGTCCTACAAGGTTCGCGGTGCCATGAATGCCGTGCTCGGCCTGGACGACGCTCACAAGCGCGCCGGGGTGATCGCGGCATCCGCGGGCAACCATGCGCAGGGGCTCGCGTTCGCGGCCAAGCGCAGCGGCATCCAGGCAACGATCGTGATGCCGGAAACCGCGCCGATCGCGAAGCAGCGCGGCACCGAGGAGTATGGCGCGACGGTGGTGCTGCACGGCAACGGCTACGACGACGCATTCCAGCGTGCGACCGAGCTGCAGAAGGAAGCGGGCTACACCTTCGTTCACGCGTTCGATGACCCGCGCGTCATCGCCGGGCAGGGCACCATCGGCCTCGAATTGTTGGAGCAGAAGCCCGCCTTCGAGGTGTTCGTGGTGCCGATCGGCGGCGGCGGGCTGGCAGCCGGAATGGCCATCGCCCTGAAGGACGCCGACCCCAAGCTGCGCATCATCGGCGTGCAGGCCGAGAACATCGCCAGCATGAAGGCGAGCGTCGCGGCGGGAAAGATCGTGAAGACCGCCGGCACGACCATCGCGGACGGCATCGCGGTGGCCCAGCCGGGCGAGCACACCTTCCCGATCATTCGCGAGTTGGTCGACGAGATCGTCACCGTCAGCGAGGACGAGATCGCCGAGGCCGTCCTCGTGCTCCTCGAATCCGAGAAGACCGTGACCGAGGGCTCCGGCGCCGCCGCCGTCGCCGCGGTGCTCAACCGCAAGGTCGCCGGCATTGCCGGCAGGCAGGTCTGCTGCGTGCTGACCGGCGGCAACATCGACACCATGTTCCTGGCGACCATCCTGCGGCGCGGATTGGCCAGGGACGGACGACTCGCAAAGCTCACCGTCATCATGCCCGATCGGCCGGGCAGCATCGTCGATCTGGCGGCGATCGCGGCATCCCAGAAGGCCGGCATCCTCGACATCCATCACGGCCGCACGTTCACGTCGGCGTCGTTCCGCGAAACGGAAATCGAGCTGATGGTCGAGACGCGCGGGCCGGAGGCGGTCGATGCGCTGCTCGAGCAGATCGCCGCGAAGGGCTATCGGGTTCAGATGTTCACGTTCGAATGACGGCCACGGCGACGGCCTCTGCCGTCGGCGAGCCGAGGAAAGCCTGAAGGAAGTGAGCCATGGCGCCCCAAGTCCCCGTCGACCTTCTCCATTGGATCTTGGCGTCCGCGGCGATCATCGTGCTTCTCGTATTCCTCGTGCCGCTGCGCTGGCGCGCGCCGGAGGCAGGACCGATGGCGATGTTCGCGGCCGGTCTCGTGGCGCTCTTCGCCTTCCGCACGCCGTGGAGCACGCTGGCCGTGGCGGGCGCGAAGGGCGTGTGGGACGCCATCTTCATTCTCTATGTCATCTGGCCGGCGCTTCTTCTCTATCAGATCACCAAGCACGCAGGCGCCTACGATGCGCTGCGGCAGGGAATCGCCCACTTCAGCCGCAACGAGCTGTTCATCATCCTGGCGCTGAGCTGGGTCTTTGCATCGTTCCTGCAAGGCATCGCGGGTTTCGGCGCACCCGTGGCCGTTGTCGTGCCGCTGCTCATGGCCATGGGGGTGCGGCCGGTCTACGCCGTGGCCATGGGCGTCGTCGCGCATGCGTGGGCGAGGTTCTTCGGCACCCTCGGCGTCGGCTGGCTGGCAACGCTGCAGATCGTCGATCTGAAGGACATTCCGCGCGCCGCCTATGAGGCTTCGCTGTTGCTGCTGATCCCCACCTATGGGGGCGGCCTGTTCGTGGTGTGGCTCTATGGCCGCTGGGCCGCGATTCGTCACGCGTGGCCGCTGGTGCTGATCCTCGGCACGCTCATGGGCGTCGGCCAGCTGCTGGCCGCGATCATCAGCCCGGAGCTGTCCACCTTCCTGGGCGCGGCCGTGGCGCTGCTCGCGCTCTACCCGTTGTCGCGCTGGCGGCGGTTCGGCGAACCCGTCACGGGCGTCGACCTGCGGCCGGCGATGGCCGACAAGCCGATGGGCGAGCAGACGGAAGCCGCGCCGGTCATGAGCCTCGCGATGTCGTGCCTGCCCTACGTCGTGCTGACCGCCGTCACGCTGAGTGTCCTGTTGATCGGGCCGATCAACCGGGCGCTGGTGCAGGTCGCGGTCGGCCTGCCTTTCCCGGCCGTGGAGACCGGCTTCGGAATCCACAACGCAGCCGTTGCGCGCTATGCGCCCATCAGGGTCTTCACGCATCCCGGCATGATGCTGCTGGCCACGTCGGTGATCGTCTGGCTCGCGTACCGCGCGGGCGGCTACTACGGCACCTGGGCGAAGCTTCATGAGTCCGGAAGCATCTGGCGCGGCCTGCTGGTCGATGGGGTGCCATCGTCCGTCCCGGTCATCGCGTTCCTGGTCACGAGCCGCATCCTCGATCACAGCGGCCAGACCCTGACGCTCGCCCATGGCATCGCGGCCATCTCGCCGCCGCTCGTATATGCCGGCATCGCCAGCGTCATCGGCGCGCTCGGCGCCTTCATGACGTCGAGCAGCACCGCATCCAACGTCCTGTTCGGCGGCGTGCAGGCCGGCGTCGCCGACCTGCACAGCCTGTCGAAGGAAACGATCATCGCGGCGCAGGCCGGCGGCAGCGCGTACGGCAATGCCATCGCGCCGGCCAACGTCGTGCTGGGCACGAGCGTCGCCGGCGTCAAAGGCCAGGAGGGTGCCGTCCTGCGTCGGACCATGCCCTGGACGGTCATCGTCGCCGTGCTGACCGGCATCGCCACGATCGTTCTGGTTCTCATTGCGTGAGGAGAAAACATGGACAAGCTCGTCACCGAAACCATTGCGCTGCTGCTGTTGTTCGCGGCGTTCCCGCTGGTGAGCTTCGGCGCGACCGGCGGCTCCGCGGCCGTATGGTGGTTGGGGCTGCTTTGCCTCGTCGCCGGCGGCCTGCTGCCCATCGTGACGCGCTACATGGATCACTCCCGGGACAAGCCCACCGACATCGGCATGGAATTCGACGAACGCACGTCATAGCGGCCGCGACGCGAAAGGCCCGCCGCGCGCCGGCGAAGGCGGGCGCGCCGCGGCGCTCGAGCTCTTCCGACCACGAAGCACGGAGACGATCATGATCAATCCCGATGGTCCGCGCACCGGCCGTCCTCCGACCCATGCGCCGCACGGCGTCGTCGCAACGCCGCATTACCTCGCCAGTGCCGCCGGAGTGCAGATGCTCCAGCGCGGGGGCAGCGCCGTCGACGCCGCCATCGCGGCGAATGCGGTGCTGTGCGTTGCCTATCCGCACATGGCGGGACTGGGCGGCGACGGATTTTGGCTGATCGCCGAGCCCGGCACCGGCACGGTGCACGGGCTCAACGCGAGCGGCCCGTCGGCGCGTCTCGCGACGATCGACCACTATCGGACGCGCTGCAAGGACGGCGCAATTCCGATGCGCGGTCCGCTGAGCGTGCTGACCGTGCCGGGAGCTGTCGACGGCTGGCGCCTGGCGCACGAACGTTTCGGGCGATTACCATGGCATGACCTGTTCGATCCGGCGATCATCTACGCGCGCGACGGCGTGCCGGTCAGCCGCTCGCTGACGGACTGGCTGGTGCAGGACGTGCCGATCCTGTCCGCCTATCCGGCGACCGCGGCGGTCTTCCTGCCGGGTGGCCGCGTTCCCCGCGAAGGCGAGCGGCTGGTGCAGAGCGACCTCGCGCGTTCGTTCCAGCTCATCGCCAGCAAGGGCGCGCGCGCCGGCTACTACGAGGGGCCGATCGCCAAGAGCTTCTGCACGCAGTTGCAAAAGCAGGACTCGCCAT
>DASXCK010000267.1:0-1737 GCA_036491235.1 Xanthobacteraceae bacterium
CGCCAGCGCGATGAAGGCCTTTGGCACCGCGAGCCGGATCGGATCGGGCGAGGGCACCACCGCGGCTTCGGCGACCGCGGCGTGCTCGATGAGCACGCTCTCGAGCTCGAACGGGCTGATGCGATAGTCGGATGATTTGAACACGTCGTCGGCGCGCCCCACATAGGTCAGGTAGCCGTCGTGGTCGCGCATCGCCACGTCGCCGGTGCGATAGACGCGGCCCGCCAGCGGCAGCAGCGCGCCGTCGTCGCCTTGATAACCCTGCATCAGTCCGACCGGCGGCGGCTCGATCCGCAGGCAGATCTCGCCTTCCTCCTGCTCGTCGCCGGCAGCGTCGAGCAGCACCACGCCGAAGCCCGGCAGCGGCCGGCCCATGGCGCCGGCTTTCACCGGCTGGCCCGGCGGGTTGCCGACCTGTGCCGAGGTCTCGGTCTGGCCGTAGCCGTCGCGGATGGTGATGCCCCAGGCGGCCTTCACCCGCGCGATGACCTCCGGATTGAGCGGCTCGCCCGCGCCGACCAGCTCACGCAGGTTGGTCTTCCAGGCCGCGAGGTCCTGCTGCACGAGCATGCGCCAGACGGTCGGCGGCGCGCAGAACGTGGTGACGCCGGCGCGCACGATGGCGTCGAGCAGCCCGCGTGCATCGAAGCGCGGCTGGTTGAGCATGAACACGCAGGCGCCAGCGCTCCATGGCGCGAAGAAGCAGCTCCACGCATGCTTGGCCCAGCCGGGCGAGGAGATGTTGAAATGAACGTCGCCGGGCTCGAGCCCGATCCAGTACATGGTCGACAGATGTCCGACCGGATAGCTCTGATGGCTGTGCAGGACGAGCTTGGGCTTCGCGGTGGTGCCCGACGTAAAGTAGAGCAGCAGCGGATCGCCGGCGCGCGTCTCGCCGTCCGGGGTGAATTCCGCGGCGGCCGCGTAGGCGGCTTCATAGCGATGCCAGCCGGGCGCGTCGCCGCCGACCGCGATCCGCGTATAGTCGCCCGGCAAGTCGGCGAACTTGGCGGCCGCATCGGCGCCCGCGATGACATGGCGCGTGCGGCCGCGCGCGAAGCGGTCGACAAGATCGTTGCGGTTGAGCAGCGTGGTCGCCGGAATGACCACCGCGCCGAGCTTCATCGCCGCCAGCATGCACTCCCACAGCGGCGCGACATTGCCGAGCATCAGCAGGATGCGGTCGCCGCGCTTGACGCCGAGCGCGCGCAGATGGTTGGCGACCCGATTGCTGCGCTCGGACAGCGCCGCGAAGCTGAGCTTGACCTCGCTGCCCTCGCTCGCGAGCCATAGCGCCGGCCGGTCGTTGCCGTGCGCCATCACGTCGAAATAATCGAGCGCCCAATTGAACCGGTCGAGTTGCGGCCAGCGGAAATCGCGGTAGGCGGTGTCGTAGTCGCAACGATGCCGCAACAGAAAGTCGCGCGCCTCGATGAATCGCGCGACAGTCTCGGGCATGCGGCGGCTCCTTACGACCCTGGCTTTGAGCGTGTCAGCATACGCCAGGTCGAGGCCTGGTCACCAGCGCGGACGACCCGCGGCCGCGACGGCGCGCCGCGCGCGCCATCACTCCTTCGCATCCTCCGGTCCGCCGATCAGTCCGCGCGGCGGTTCCGGCTGCGGCAGCGCCGAGGGCGCCGCGCCGGGCAGGAACTCGGTGCCGTCCGTGCCGTGCACCGTGTAGATGTGCGGCGCCGTGCGATTGACGTGGATCTGGAAGATGTCCGGCCGATTGTA
>DASXCK010000268.1:0-3636 GCA_036491235.1 Xanthobacteraceae bacterium
CGTGGTGCCGACCGTGAAGGACGGCAGGTTGTCGGCGCGCGGCATGGTGTAGTCCATCAGCGAGCCGCTCACGAGCTGGCCGCTCTGGTCGTAGACCGCGTTCTCCAGGAGCGCCTGGCCGACGCCCTGGGCGACGCCGCCATGCACCTGGCCCTCGACGATCATCGGATTGATCACGATTCCGAAGTCGTCGACCGCGGTCCAGTGGGCGATCGTCACGGTGCCGGTCTCGGGATCGATCTCGACCTCGCACAGGTGACAGCCGGCCGGGAACGTGAAGTTGGTCGGGTCGTAGAACGCGCCCTCCTTGAGGCCCGGCTCGAGCTGTGCGCCGGTGAACTTGTGGGCGATATAGGCATGCAGCGAGACGTCGCCCCAGACGGCCGACTTGTCGGTGCCCGCGACCGTGAACTTGCCGTCCTTGAACACGATATCGCTCTCGGCCGCCTCGAGCAGGTGCGAGGCGACCTTCTTCGCCTTCGCCTCGACCTTGTCGAGCGCCTTGACGATCGCCGACATGCCGACGGCGCCCGAGCGCGAGCCGTAAGTGCCCATGCCGAACTGCACCTTGTCGGTGTCCCCGTGCACGATCGAGATGTTGCCGATCGGGATGCCGAGCCGCTCGGAGACGAGCTGGGCGAACGTGGTCTCGTGCCCCTGGCCGTGGCTGTGCGAGCCGGTCAGCACCTCGACCGAGCCGGTCGGATTGACCCGCACCTCGGCGGATTCCCAAAGGCCCACGCCGGCGCCGAGCGAGCCCACCGCCTGGCTCGGCGCGATGCCGCAGGCCTCGATGTAGGTCGAATAGCCGAAGCCGCGCAGCTTGCCGTTCCGCTCCGACTCGCGCTTGCGCTTGGCAAAACCCTTGTGGTCGGCGAGCTCGAGTGCGCGCTTGAGCGAGGCGTCGTAGTCGCCGGCGTCGTAGGTCATGATCACCGGCGTCTGGTGCGGGAATTTGCGCACGAAGTTCTTGCGCCGCAGCTCCGCCGGATCGATGCCGAGCTCGCGCGCGCCGACCTCGACGAGCCGCTCGACCACGAAGGTCGCCTCCGGACGCCCCGCCCCGCGATACGCGTCGACCGGCACCGTGTTGGTGTAGACCGCATCGACCTCGCAATAGATGTGCGGGATGTTGTACTGGCCCGACAACAGCGTGCCGTAGAGATATGTCGGCACCGAGGACGAGAAGGTCGACATGTAGGCGCCGATATTGGCGATGGTCTTGACGTGCAGCGCCGTGATCTTGCCCTCGGCGTCGAACGCCATCTCGGCCTCGGTCACGTGGTCACGCCCGTGCGCGTCGGCGATGAAGGCCTCGCTGCGATCCGCGACCCACTTCACGGGTCGGCCGACCTTCTTGGCGGCCCACAGACAGACGACCTCCTCGGGATAGATGAAGATTTTTGAGCCGAAGCCTCCGCCGACGTCCGGCGCGATCACCCGCAGCTTGTGCTCCGGCGCCATGCCGACGAAAGCCGCGATGACGAGCCGCGCCACGTGCGGGTTCTGCGTCGTATTCCACAGCGTAAAGCCTTCGCTACCCGCGTCGTACTCGCCGATCGCGGCGCGCGGCTCCATGGCGTTCGGCACCAGGCGGTTGTTGACGATGTGCAGCTTGGTGACGTGCTTGGCGGCCTTGAGCGCGTCGGCGGTCGCTTTGTGGTCGCCGAGGTGCCATTGATAGATCGTGTTCGCCGGCGCGACCTCGTGGATCTGCGGCGCACCCTTATGCTGCGCCTTGGCGAGATCGGCGACCGCTGGCAGCACCTCGTAGTCCACCACGATCTTCTCGGCCGCGTCCTCGGCCTGGTCGAGCGTCTCGGCCACCACCACGGCGACCGGATCGCCGACATAGTTGGCGCTGCCATGAGCGATCGCGGGATGCGGCGCCATCTTCATCGGCGAGCCGTCCTTCGAATGGATCATCCAGCCGCAGATGAGGCCGCCGATCTTGTCGTCGGCGAGCTCGGTGCCGGTGAGCACCGCGAGCACGCCCGGCATGCCCTTGGCGGCCTTGATGTCGATCGATTTGATCTTTGCCCGCGCGTGCGGCGACCGCAGGAAATGCGCGTGCGTCTCGCCGGGCCGCGTGATGTCGTCGGTGTACTGGCCCTTGCCGGTGATGAAACGGAAGTCTTCCTTGCGGCGTACCGCCGCGCCGATGCCGGTCGCACTCATGGCGGACTCCTTCCCCTGAAACGTCTCTCCCCTGCCTTTCAGTGGGCCGCGCGCACGCGGCCCTCGGAATCCGTCAGGTCGCCATGGCCTTGGCGCCGGCCGCGATCGCTTTGACGATGTTGTGATAGCCGGTGCAGCGGCAGAGGTTGCCCTCGAGCTCCTCGCGGATGGTCTTCTCGTCGAGGTCGTTGCCCTTGCGGCGCACGATGTCGACCGCCGTCATGATCATGCCGGGCGTACAGAAGCCGCATTGCAGGCCGTGGTTCTCACGAAACGCCTCCTGCATGGGATGCAGCTTGTCGCCGGTGGCGAGGCTCTCGATCGTGCGCACGTCGGCGTCGGCGGCGGTGAGCGCCAGGATGGTGCAGGACTTCACGGCCTTGCCGTTGATGTGCACCACGCAGGCGCCGCACTGCGACGTGTCGCAGCCGACATGGGTACCGGTCAGCCGCAGGTTCTCGCGCAGGAACTGCACCAGCAGGGTGCGCGGATCGACATCGGCGCTGACGGGCTTGCCGTTCACGATCATTTTGACGGCGGGCATGAGACCTCTCCCGGGATTCGATGCAAAATGGCCTGTTTTCGGGTTCGCCGCAGGCCCCGGCGAAACTCGCGGGCTAAATCAGGGCGTTTTTGCCCGATTTCTCAGATCGGAACAAGCCGAAGTGTCGACCGGCGAGCCAACCGGGTCAAGGCGGATCGCCGCATGGCTGAGCGGTAAGTCGTCACCCTCCCGCCACAGCGGCGGCGAACTTGGCGAAGAAATCATCTGCCATCTTCTTGGACGCGCCGGCGATCAGGCGCTGGCCGAGCTGGGCGAGCTTGCCGCCGATCTGTGCCTCGACGTTGTAGGTGAGCAGCGTGCCGCCGTCCTTGTCGGTGAGCGCCACCACGGCGCCGCCCTTGGCGAATCCCGCGATGCCGCCCTCGCCTTCGCCTGAAATCTTGTAGCCGTTCGGCGGGTCGAGGTCGGTGAGATGCACCTTGCCCTTCCACTTGGCTTTCACGGGCCCGATCTTGGTCACCGCGATCGCCTGGAATTCGGTGTCGGAGGTCTTGTCGAGCTGTTCGCAGCCCGGGATGCACACCTTGAGCACCTCGGCGTCGTTGAGCTTCGCCCACACCGTCTCCCGGGTGGCGTTGAGCTGGACTTCTCCGTTCATCGTCATGGCCATGGCGGCGTCTCCTCATCGAAAAGATCGTCGTGCCCGGGGATAGCCGTTCGAAGAACGGCGTCGCTTCGCACGCCTATGTCCCGGGCATCCACGTCTTGGCGACGGCGAAGGAAGGAAGACGTGGATGGCCGGGACAAACCCGGCCATGACGGATTAGTGGGTTCAAGCCGTTGTGGAAAGGGGCACAATCGGTTGGCGGCCCCGCGCGCCGTACGCTCTGTTCCCCGGGGTTGGCGACGGCCACGGGGGCGGCTAAGGGTGTGCGCCCGGAGGCCTACACCTT
>DASXCK010000269.1:0-4511 GCA_036491235.1 Xanthobacteraceae bacterium
GCGCCGCCTCGGCTTCAACAACGAGGTGATCGAGGTCTTCAAGTTCCGCTCGCTCTACCACGACAAGGCCGATCCGATGGCGCGCACGATCGTCACCAAAAACGATCCGCGCGTCACCCGCGTCGGGCGCTTCATCCGCAAGACCTCGATCGACGAGCTGCCGCAGCTCCTCAACGTGCTGCGCGGCGAGCTCTCGCTGGTCGGCCCGCGCCCGCACGCGGTCGGCGCCAACACGGCGAACAAGCTGTGGGAAGAGGTGGTCGACGGCTATTTCGCGCGCCACCGCGTGCGCCCCGGCATCACGGGCTGGGCGCAGATCAACGGCTGGCGCGGCGAGGTCAACACGCCCGAGAAGCTGCAGAACCGCGTCGAGCACGACCTCTACTACATCGAGAACTGGTCGCTGCTGTTCGACGCCTACATCCTGCTGCGCACGCCCTTCGCGCTGCTGCGCGCCGAGAATGCGTATTGATGGGCGCTCTCCGTCATGCCCGCGAATGCGGGCATCCACGTCCTGCTCGCAGCGCCTCGACGGCAAGGACGTGGATGGCCGGAGCAAGCCCGGCCATGACGATGTAGGTGAAGGTGGAGCCCTGGAAACACTCCGATGACCTACGCACCCCCCAGCGACTTCTCATTCGCCTACGCGGACGCCGCGAACGCGCCGCGCGTGGTGCCGGCGTTCAGCGAGAAGCTGCGGCTCGGCGTGCTGTGGACGGTGGCGGCGATCTCGGGCTTCGTCATCGTCGAGCCGGCGCCGTACGAGTTCATGATCATGATCGCGGCGCTGATCTTCGTCGCGACCGGGGTGCGTCTGCGCGAAGGCCACCTGCCGCTGATGCTCCTCCTCATCTTCTACAATGTGGGTTTTGCGACCTCGCTCGTGCCGGTGATCGAGATCGACGAGACCGCGAAGTGGACCGCGGTCTCGTGCTTTCTCTCGCTCACCACGCTGTTCTTCGCCATCACCTTCGCGGAGGACACGGTGCGGCGCCTGCGCATCTACATGCAGGGCTACATCCTCGCCGCCGTGATGACGTCGATCATCGGCGTGCTCGCCTATTTCCACGTGCTGCCGAACTCGGAGATGTTCATCAAGGCGCTGCGCGCGGCCTCGACCTTCAAGGACCCGAACGTGTTCGGCCCGTTCCTGATCCTGCCCGGGCTGATCGTGGTGCAGCGGATCATGTTCGGCAACCTGCGCGGCATCCTGTTCAACGGCGTGATCATGCTGATCATCGCGGCGGGGCTCTTCTTCGCCTTCTCGCGCGGCGCCTGGGGCAACTTCGGCGCGTCGTGCCTGATGATGATGTTCTTCCTCTACGTCACCTCTCAGTCGAACCGGCAGCGCCTGCGCATCGTGCTGTCCGCATTCGCGGGCGCCGCCGCCGTCGCCTGCCTCATCCTCGCGCTGCTCTCGATCAGCGGCGTCGACGCGCTGTTCAAGGAGCGCGCGAGCCTGGTGCAGAACTACGACGCCGGCCACCTCGGCCGCTTCGGCCGCCACATCCTCGGCGCCCTCCTCGCCTTCGACCATCCGCTCGGCGTCGGCCCGCTGCAGTTCGCAAAGTATTTTCCCGAGGACCCGCACAACTCCTTCCTCGACGCCTTCATGGCGGGCGGCTGGCTCGGCGGATTCACGTTCTTCGCGCTCGTGCTGGTGACGCTCGCGATCGGCTTCCGCCACATCTTCGCGCGCACGCCGTGGCAGCAGACCTACATCGCGTGCTACACGGCGTTCATCGGCCAGGTCGGCGAGAGCTACATCATCGACGTGCAGCACTGGCGCCACTACTACCTGATCATGGGCATGGTGTGGGGCCAGCTGGTCGCCGGGCGCGCGTGGGTGAGGCAGGCGGCAAGAGCCGAGGCCGCGGGCCAGGGCGCACCGATCCTCGCGCATCCGCCGTAGCGGCGCGAAGTAACGCGCAAGCGGAAAGGCGGGGCGCTCGCCCATGTCCCACGCATCACGTGAAGCGGTTTCTGTACAAGCCGCCCGAAGCAACGGGCGCCATTGATATTCTTCACGTTGGGTTCAATCTGCGCGAGACGCGCCGCCGCCGTGCGTTTCCAACCCCTCGCCGGCGGTCCCGGCAAAGCCGGCAAGGCCCGCCGCATCGAGATGCGCCGGACGAGCCACGAGCCCACCCAACTCCTCCTTTGAAATCGTTGCTGTTATCCCAGTTAGGTTATTCCGCCAAAATTGGACACGGCCTCCGTCGTCCGGTCCGGCATCGCGATCGCTCACGTTTCCGCGTCGGCTTCGTTCGGACACGTTGGCTTCGTTCATGCGAGTTGGCGTCGTTCGGGGATGCGCTACTCAATTCGATCCGTCATGGCCGGGCTCGTCCCGGCCATCCACGTCTCTCTCGCTAAATCACTCTCTCGCTAAATCACGTTGTCTTTTTTCCCGGCAGCATCCAAGCGAAGCACGACCTCGGCAAGAACGATCGCCTTCTCTCCCCGACATTCCGTCGGCCGCGGCATGATCCGCGGCGGCGGCCGCGGCGCATCGATGGACCCGGGCAGACCGACCTTGCCGGCCTCTGCCCAGGTCCGTTGCCGCGATCAGGTCACTTTTTCTTGGCTGCCTTGGTTTCGCAGCCGAGCTTGCAGGTATCGCCGTCGCAGAGCAGGACGCGCGAGCGGCGGCACTCGGATGAGCTGCGGATCTGGCGGAACCCGGGTGTAGCCGCCTCGACGGGCACGCAATGGTATTGCCTGCAAACCCCGCTCGGCAGGAGGGCGTCGTCGTCGCAGCTACAGTGCGACGCCGCCATCGCGGGGTTGATCGGCACGGCCAACAAGGCCAGCAGAACGAAGACGATCGAGGTCAGGGGTCGAAACCGCATAGTCGCCTCCCTTGGGTTGCCTTGCGCGACGGCAAGGTAACGACATCCTCTCACCGCGAGCCGATCGGCCTGGGGTTTCCGCTTACCGTTGCGTGTTTTTCCGGCCGATGCGCGGAGGCGTCAGCATGGCTGGCGGATCATCACGCTGTCCGCCGCCAGTCCGGCCGGCGCACAGGCGCCGCGCGGGCCGCTCATTGAAATCATTCGATCTTCTAGCTTTGTTTTGCACGGCCGCCCCGCAGCCGACGCTTTCACCGTCCGCTGTTGGCCGGTGCCCTGGCGTCTCCTCCTTCAACATGGTTCGCGCGGAGCGCTGACATCCCCGTCCTCGTCCCGCGTCAGCATCGCGGCCGCGCGCGGAAGTCGCAATAACCCGCGTCGTCCATCCCCGAAAATCGACCGGCCCCTCACCGCGGCGGTGACGCCGTCCGGATGGCAACCCGCGCCGCGGCCCCCTAAACGTCCGTCGGGTCGAACCTTGCGCGAGGAGGCGGGAGCGCGATGCTGAGCTGGCAAGTGGGCCGGGTGAAGATCACCCGCATCGTCGAGATGGATTTGCCGGTGCCGGCCCGGGTCATCCCGCAGGCCACGCCCGCGGCGCTGCGCAAGTCGGCGTGGCTCTATCCGCACTTCGTCAGCGCGGACGACGCCACGCTGAAGCTCAGCATCCACGCGCTGCTGGTCGACGCGCCGGGGCTCAAGCTCGTCGTCGACACCTGCGTCGGCAACGACCGGCCGCGCGAGATCACCGGCGGCCAGCCGTTGGCGACGCCGTTCTTGCAGCATCTCGGCGCGGCGGGCTGGTCGCGCGACGGCGTCGACGCCGTCGTGTGCACGCACCTGCACGTCGACCATGTCGGCTGGAACACGATGCGCGAGAACGGCAAGTGGACGCCGACCTTCCCGAAGGCGCGCTACCTCATCGGCCGGCGCGAGTACGAGTTCTGGCGCGCCCACGACGACGCGGAGCAGCAGGCGATGCTCGGCGACAGCGTCAAGCCGATCTTCGACGCCGGCCTCGTCGACCTGGTGGAGATGGACCACAAAATCTCGCCGGAGATCCGGCTCACGCCTTCCATCGGCCATACGCCGGGCCATGTCAGCGTGATGATCGAGTCCGAGGACGAGCGGGCGGTGATCACCGGCGACACGACCCACCACCCCTGCCAGATGGCGCACCCCGAGTGGTCGTTCGCCGACAACGACGCGAAGGGCGCCGTGCTCACCCGCGCGCGCCTCTTCGCCGAATGGGCCGACCAGCCGACCCTCGTCATCGGCACCCACTTCGCCGCCCCCACCGCCGGCCACGTGGTCCGCGACGGCGAGGTGTTCAGGTTTGTGGTGTGAGGGCGGGGCGCGCCCGCCCCCGTGGATTGCCTTGCGCGGCGGCGAGGTAAGAGCATCGCCTCATCGCGGCCCCATCGGCGCGGGGTTCCCACTTACCGATGCACGTTTTTGTGCGGGATTCCGCGGACGGTCGGCATCGTGGACGGGGCATCATGGCGCATCGCCGGATCAAACGAGGGGCGCACCGCCGGGCGTTGCTTCGCCCCCTCCCCGCCCCTATAGTCCGCGCCATCACGGAGCGTAGCGCAGCCCGGTTAGCGCACCAGTCTGGGGGACTGGGGGTCCCGAGTTCAAATCTCGGCGCTCCGACCA
>DASXCK010000270.1:0-5541 GCA_036491235.1 Xanthobacteraceae bacterium
GATGCGCCACACGATACGGAACTCGGCCCGCATGCAGTCGTCGAACGACCAATGCGGCCCGCGCCGCACCTGCGCGAGCGCGATCTTGAGGCTCAGCGGCGCCTTGCTGCGAATGGTCGCCGCCATCGCGCGGGCGCCCGCGTCGCCCGCCTCGAGTCGGGCGACAATATCCTCCACCATGTCGGCCGCGAAGTGGCGATCAATGGTGCCACGTATCCTGGTCACCCGCCCCTCCACGGCCGGTTCCGCGAAGGCTGCCAGTACCGCATCGACCGGAGCACTGCCGCTCAGTGCTTCGAGCAAGCCGGCAAAGCGATCGGAGCGCACGCGATGGGTCGCGACCCCGGATGCGACCGCGTCGTCTGAACGCAGCCGCTCGGCGGTGAGCGCGCAGTAAGCACCGAGCTCGCCCGGCAGCCGCGGCAAGAACCAGGTCGCGCCGACATCGGGAAAGAAGCCGATGCCGACTTCCGGCATCGCGAACTGGAACCGGTCGCCCGCGACCCGGTGCGAGCCGTGGATCGAGACGCCGACGCCCCCGCCCATCACAATGCCGTCGATCAACGCCACGTAGGGCTTGGGGTAGTGCTTGATCGCCGCGTTGAGCGCGTATTCATCGCGCCAGAAATCGAGCGCCGCCTCGTAGTCGCCGGCGCGCCCGAGGTCGTAGAGGCGCCGCAGGTCGCCGCCGGCCGAGAAAGCGCGCTCGCCCGCCGCCGTGACGACGACACGGGTCACCGCCGGATCGTCGCGCCATTGATCGAGCCGTGCGCGCAGCGCCCGCACCATGCCGTGCGTGACCGCGTTGAGCGCGGCGGGTCGGTTGAGCGTCACGATGCCGGCCTCGCCGCACCGCTCGAACAGGATTTCGTCGCTGCCCGTCACGTCGTCGACACCGCATAGGCGATCGTCGCGGCGATACCGAGCAGACTGCGGGCGGCATGCAGCGCGCCCCAGCTCACGATGAGGGCGCGCGTGTCCGCGTTCGCCTGATCCGGCGGGGTCGCCGCGATCCGCTTGTTCACCGGCAGGATGACGAGCAGCGTATAGGGCCAATTGGCGAACATCAGCAGCGCGCCGAGCATCCAATGCCAATCGCGCGTGATCCAGAAGGCGAGGAGCCCGGCAAGCGCCGAAGCAAGCGCAAGGCTCGCCTGCATGGCGAATCCGCGTGCGTAGCTCGGCTTCCACTGCGCAAGCAGCGCCCGGTCGTCGAGCGCAAGCCGCGCCGGCTGCTCGGCGACATTGATGTAGATCGCCGCACCCGCAAAGGCAGCCGCCGTCACCAGCGCGAATTGTTCGGCCACGATACCCAGCGCCACCGTCACCCCCTTTCAATTCCCGAGCAGGTCCCGGCTCACGATCAGCCGCATCACCTCGTTGGTGCCTTCGAGAATCTGGTGCACGCGCACGTCGCGCAGGACCCGCTCGATCGGGTGGTCGCGCAGATAGCCGTAGCCGCCGTGCAATTGCAGACAGCCGTTGACGACATCGAAGCCTGCGTCGGTCGCATGACGCTTCGCCATGGCGGCGAGGCGCGTCGCGGCAGGCTCGTCCTCGGTCACCGCCGTCGCGGCGCGGCGGACCATCAGGCGCGCCGCCTCGAGCTCGGTCGCATAATCGGCGACGCGGAACGCGAGCGCCTGGAAATCGGCAAGGCGGCTGCCGAACTGCTTGCGCTCACGCATGTAGGCGAGTGTCCGGTCGAGGCAGAACTGCGCGCCGCCGAGCGAGCAGGCCGCGATGTTGAGCCGCCCGCCGTCGAGGCCCGCCATCGCGATGCGGAACCCCTGCCCCTCTTCGCCGATCCGATTTGCGACCGGCACGCGGCAGTTTTCGAACATCACCATGGCGGTCGGCTGCGATTTCCAACCCAGCTTCTTTTCCTGGGCGCCGTAGGAAAGCCCAGGCGTTCCTTTTTCGACCACAAGGCACGAAATGCCTTTAGGCCCTCGCTCCCCTGTCCGCACCATCACGACATAGATGTCGGAGACGCCGCCGCCGGAGATGAAGGCTTTCGCGCCGTCGAGCACGTAATGGTCGCCGTCGCGCACCGCGCGCGTGGCGAGGCTCGCCGCGTCCGAGCCCGCGTCGGGCTCGGTCAGGCAATAGCTCGCGAAATGCTCCATGCTGCAGAGCTTCGGCAACAAGCGCTTGCGCTGCGCGTCGTTGCCGTAGCGGTCGATCATCCAAGCCGTCATGTTGTGGATCGAGATGTAGGCCGCGGTCGACGTGCAGCCCTGCGCGAGCTCCTCGAAGATGATCGTCGCGTCGAGCCGCGTGAGCGCCGATCCGCCGACGTCCTCGCGCACGTAGATGCCGCCGAAGCCGAGCGCCGCGGCCTTGCGCAGCGCCTCCACCGGGAACGTCTCGTGCTCGTCCCAGTCGCGCGCATGCGGCATCATCTCGGCGGCCGCGAAGTCGCGCGCGGTGACCTGGAAGGCCTGCTGTTCCTCGGTGAGCGAGAAGTCCATGGGTTTGCCCCATATAGCACGGGCGACGGCGCGTCCTGCCGTCGCCCGTCCAAATCATCGGTCAGTCCTGCGTGGGCGCGTATCTACGACGATTCGTCACCCGAACAGCCACGACGTCGGATTGGCGATCGGCCGGTTCTCGTTGAGCGCCAAGATGCCCTTGATGTTGCGTATCAGCGACCAGATGAACGCCCACAACCAGACCAGGTAGCCGAGCCCGAAGAGGAAGAGGAGTACGAAGCCGACCACGCCATACAGAACGCCGACCCAGAAGGTCCTGATCTGGAACCGATAGTGCGACCGCAGCAGCGGATCGGCGGAGTCGGCCTGGACGTGAGCCATGATCACGCCGATCAGCGACGTCAAACCAGTGAGATAACCGACGAAGTAGAGCACGTACACGATCATCGCGATCGAGGTGTTCGATACAGCCTGCGGCCGCGGCGCATTCGGATCGACGTATGACATTCTGAAGGCCCCACGTGGTTGGCGACAGGGTCGATCGTTGCCGGTGATCCTTCCGCGACGATCTCCCGCAGCACCGGCCACTCTATCGCGCCGGCATGTTCCGTCCAAGCGCGGCGCTTTCCCATTGGCAATTGCCCACTGGAACGCCTAAAAAAGAACCGTTCCGGAGAGACGCCATGGCCCTCAAATATGGCCGCCCGCACGGGCTCGTGCCGGTGGAAGCCGAGCCCGCCGCCAAGGTCGACACAAAGCTCGAGACGAACGCCGGCCTGCGCGCCGCCCCGCTCGCTCTCACCGAGCGGCCACGCCGCAACCGGCGCGCCGACTGGACGCGCCGCATGGTCCGCGAGAACGTGCTCACGGCCGACGACCTGATCTGGCCGCTGTTCATCGTCGACGGCACGAAGGCGCGCATCGCGGTCGACTCGATGCCGGGTGTCGAGCGCCTCTCGGTCGACGAGGCGGTGCGAGACGCCGTGCGCGCGCGCGAGCTCGCGATCCCGTGCCTCGCGCTCTTTCCCTACACGGATCCGACGCTGCGCGACGCCGACGGCCGCGAGGCGCTCAATCCAGACAATCTGGTGTGCCGCGCCATCCGCGCCATCAAGCGCGAGGTGCCCGAGATCGGCCTGCTGTGCGACGTCGCGCTCGACCCCTATACGAGCCACGGCCATGATGGCCTCTTGCACGACGGCGAGATCGTCAACGACGCGACTGTCGAGGTTCTGGTCCGCCAGGCGCTGGTCCAGGCGGAGGCAGGCTGCGACATCATTGCGCCGTCCGATATGATGGACGGGCGCATTGGCGCGATCCGCAAGGCGCTCGACGCCGCCGGCCACACAGACGTGCAGATCATGGCTTATGCGGCAAAGTACGCCTCGGCCTTCTACGGGCCGTTCCGCGATGCGGTCGGCTCGGCCAAGACACTCACGGGTGACAAGCGCACCTACCAGATGGATCCAGCGAACTCGGACGAGGCACTGCGCGAGGTTGCACTCGACCTCGCCGAGGGCGCCGACATGGTAATGGTGAAGCCCGGCATGCCCTATCTGGACATTGTGCAGCGCATCAAAGACACATTCAAAAGGCCGACTTTCGCCTACCAAGTATCTGGCGAATATGCGATGCTTATGGCTGCGGCGGGTCACGGCTGGCTCGAAGGCGACAAGGCGATGCTGGAGAGCCTTATTGCGTTCAAGCGCGCCGGAGCGGATGGGGTGCTGAGCTACTTTGCACCCCGGGTCGCCGAGAAGTTGCGGCGTGACGCCAGCTAGGGTCCGCAAGCCTTTGTTGGAACAGGGTGATCGACCTTGTGGGGACGGGGCGATGGAGCGTGACGAGCTAGATCTTTCCGACTACCACCGGTCCTCGCGCATTCCGCGCGTGCTGGTGATCATGTCGGCACTGGCGGTGGCGCTGGTCGCGGCCTGGTTCTTCGCACCGCTTCTCCTCGGCGGTGACCTGAAGGCCACCGCGACTGCCGCGGTCGGCCCGGTCACCGCCCCGATGGAACAGCCGCAGGCACCGGCAATGGCGGCCGTTCCTGCACCAACGGCGCCAGCCACCCCGGCCGAGAACGGCGCCACGGCGCCCGCCCCGGTCACGACGGCGACCGCGAGCGGCAATGACGACAATGCCTCGCCGCCCGCGTCGCGCGGAATCGAGGGCAACGGGGCTGCGCCATGGCCGAGCGCACGCACATGGCCGCCGCAGCCACAGGATCAGACGGCTTCCGCCGCGCCTGCCGCCCCGCCACCGGCACAACCCGCGGCTCCGGCGGCGCCCGCGGTTGCAGCGCCGCCCGCACCGGCAGCGAACGCCGAGACGATGGTCGCCTCGGCCGCGCCGGCCGAAGCCAATGCGGGTGCTCCGCCCAACGTCGATATTGCCGCCGGTGCCGATGTTCCCGTGAACGTGCCGCTTCCGCGCAGCCGGCCGACCCGCCAGATCGCGGCGCGCCTTGCAATCCCGTTGCCGCGCCCGCGGCCCGATATCGACAGCGACACCCCGACGCCGGAGATGCGGGCCTTCGAGTTGCAAGTCCAACGGATGCGCTGAGGGCGTATCCGCCCTGATTTCCCCATCAATTGCGAGCAGTTAAAGGCGACGAGTCCGGGCGCTTCGCGGCGCGCGCGGATTTTCCCATCCTGATGGCGAGGCGGAGGGTTCCGAGGCGCCATGGCCAAGGGCGAGCCGCAACACATCGGCGTCACGGTCGAGATCAAGGATCGGCTGATGGCTCTTCCGGCTCCTTCTATCCGGGAAACCGTGGTGTGGGTGCTGGTCTACTACGGCGCGATGCTCGGTCATCCGCCGTCCGCCACGATCGGCATGCGTGCCATGCAGCTCGCGACGCGCACTTGATACGGCGCGCCTGCTATTTCGTGCCGGGGGCTTTGCGCACGGTCGCTTTCTACGTGGTGATTTCGGCGCTCGCCCTGCTGGTGCCCGGGGTCGGCTTCTTCGACGCGCGCCGGCGCCTCCTGCACGACCTCGCGCTCGGCACCGTGGTGATCAACAGCGGGCGGGCCACGGCGCTGGGCGCCGCCAGGACCCGTTAACGCAAACCATGCTTCAATTTGACGAAGCGCCGCCGGCG
>DASXCK010000271.1:0-19480 GCA_036491235.1 Xanthobacteraceae bacterium
AGCGTCGACTGGCAGAAGTCGATCGCGCGCTCGAGCGCCCGCATCAGCTTGGGTGCGAACCGCTGCACCCGCGGGTCGGGAAGATGCGACAGCCGGTCGGAGATGAGCTGCGCCGAGGCGAGCAGGTTGCGCAGGTCGTGATTGATCTTCGACACCGCGAGCCCGAGCGCCGCGAGGCGGCTCTTCTGCTGCAGCATCGAGGCGATGTCGTGCTGCATGGTGGCGAGCTCGCGCTCGACGATGCCGATCTCGTCGCCCCGGCTCGACGCCGCGATGACGCGGTTCGGATTCTCGGGATCGGTGCGGAACGAGATCATGTTGGCGGTGATGCGGTGCATCGGCCGCACCAGCATGTAATGCAGTGCCAAAAACATCAGCGCGCCCACGATCGCCGAGATGACGAGCGAGATCAGCAGGAAGCGGTACGAGTAGCGCCACATCTCGGCGCGCAGCGGCCCTTCGTCCATCAGGATTTCGAGCCTGCTGCTGCCCTTCGGCGCGGGTCCCACCACCCGGATGACGTCGTTGTCGTTGCAGAACAGCAGGGTGTCGAACGCGCCGATGATCATCGGCAGCCTGGACATGTTGCGGGTGTCGACCTCTTGCCGGAATTCCGTCGGCACATCGCTCGCGGCGAGCACCCGGTGCTTCTTGCCGACCTGCATCACCACCATGCGGGCGCCGATGCTGTCGAGTAGCTGGCGCTTGAGCGCCTCCGGCACCTTCATCCGGTTGTCGCCGTCTTCCGACTTGAGCACCAGCGCCGCCGTATAGGCGGCGGCGAGGCGGTCTCGCAGCCAGGTGATGCGGAAGGTGGCGATCGACGGCACGTAGAAGACCACGACCGCCAGCATGGTCGCGATCGCCGTGAACGCGATCAGCTTGCCGGACAGGCCGAGTCCGACCGTCCAGCGCCCATTGGCGCCGGCCGTCTGACCGTTCCCTGCTTTCGTCTTGCGAAACATGGGCTCTCGTTGACCGCCTTTCTCAACCGAAGCGACGCAACCAGCGGATGATGCGCCGGACCGCCGGGCGCGTCAAACCAGCGGTAAAGTGGGTGATTGCGGCCCGTTTACCGATATCCGCCAGGGTCGGATACGGCACTACGGTACCGGCGATTGCGCGAATGAATATTGAGGCGTTGACCGACGGCCAGCGACCAGGTCGCGATCAGCTCGCCGGCGTCGCGGCCCACGATGGTGGCACCGAGAATGCGCCCACTTGGTGTCGTGATGACCTTGATGTGGCCCTCGGTCGTGCGCTCGGCCACGGCGCGGTCGTTCTCATGGTAGGGCCAGCGCAGCACCCGGAAGCGGTATCTGCGCCGGCGCGCCGCTTCCTCGTCGAGCCCCACATGGGCGAGTTCCGGCTGCGTGAACGTCACCCGCGGAATGACGTCGCCGTTCGCACGCACGGGCAGCCGAAACAGCGCCTGCCGGATGACGAGCCCCGCATGGTAGTTCGCCGCATGGGTGAGCGGCTGGGTGAACGGGGCCCCGCCCGCGGCGTCGCCGATCGCATAGACGCGCCGGTTGGTGGTGCGCAGGCGGTTGTCGACCACGATGCCACGGGTCTCGACGCGGATGCCGGCGCGGTCGAGCCCGAGATCCGCGATGTTGGGCGTGCGTCCGGTCGCGACCAGGAGGTGGCTGCCGGCGATCGTCTCCTCGCCGATGCCGTCCATGACCACCACCCGCACCTCGCCGTCCGCATTTGCGATGCGCCGGATCGCGGTGCCGGCGCGGATCGCGACGCCGTCGCGTGCCAGCCGATCGAGCACCACGGCGACACATTCGGGATCGTCGTGGGCGAGCGGCGTCGCGGCCTCGATGACGGTTACGGCGGCGCCGAGCGCGCGGAACGCCTGCGCGAGCTCGAGCCCGACCGGGCCGGCGCCGATCACGATCAGATGGCGCGGGCACTCGGCGAGATCGAAGATCGTCTCATTGGTGTGATGCGGCGTCTCGGCAAGGCCGGGGATCGCCGGGATCGCGGGCGAGGAGCCGGTCGCGATCACGAAGCGCCGCGCCTTGATCACGAATGCGTCGCCGACCGCGACCGTGGCGCGGTCAGTGAATCGCGCCGTGCCCTCGATCACGCGCACGCCGAGGCCGGTGAAGCGCTCCTTCGAGTCGTTGGGCGCAATCGCCGCTATCACGCCGCGGATGTGATCGCGCACTTTCGCGAAGTCGACCCGCGCGGGCGCGCCCGTCACGCCGAAGGCAGGCGCCTGCGCGAACGCCATGGCGTGCCGCGCGGCCGCAATGAGCGATTTCGACGGCACGCAGCCGTAATTGAGGCAATCGCCGCCCATCCGGCCGCGCTCGACCAGGACCACCGGAACGCCGAACGCGGCCGCCGCGGCTGCGACCGAGAGCCCGCCGGCGCCAGCCCCGATCACGCAGATGTCGGGCTCGAGGATCTGCGCCATGCGCTTTAGACGATCACGAGTGGCTGGAGAGCGCGCGCGACGCGCGCGCCGCACGCAGACGCTTCACGGCGACCGGCACGAGCGCGAGCAGGCCGAGCGCGACAAGCCCGGCAATCAGTTGCGGCGTCGCGGCGGCGCTCGGGTCGAAGCTGAGCTTGCAGCCGGCGCGCTCGGCGGCAATGCAGCCCCGATAGGCGTCGAGTTGCGCCGTGACGGCGCTCCCGAGGCCGGCACCGAAGAACGCGAAAGCGAACGTGCCCGGGATGATGCCGATCGCGGTCCCCAGCACGAAGGTGCGCAGCCGTACCCCGCACAGCGCCGACACGAGATTCACCAGCCAGAACGGAAAGACCGGGACGAGGCGCAGGAACAGGAGATAGCTGAAGGCATCGGCGCGAAAGCCGGCCGCCATGGTTTCGGCCCGAGATCCGGCCCGGCGGATCAGCCATCCGCCGAGCGCGCTCTTGGCGATAAGGAAGAACGCGGTCCCGCCGGCGGTGGCTCCGACGAGCGCCGCAAGCGCTGCCTCGAGCGCGCCGAAGATGAGGCCGCCGCAGATGGTGAGGAATGTGGCGCCCGGAAGCGACAGCGCCACCGCCGCCGTATAGACGCCGATGAATGCGAGCACCGCCGCGACAGGATGCGCGGCGACGAAGGCGTCGACGGCGGCGCGACGGTCGAGGAGGGCGGCTGCCGAGATGTTCTCATACCAGGCGATGCCGATCACGGCTGCGCCTGTCAGCACGATGATGGCAAGCAGCACGAGGCGGGTGGGGCGGGCGCGCGCGGCTGCCGGGGGCGGAACGGGCCCGTCGGGAGATATGGTCCTGGGAGACATGGTGCCGGGGGCCATCGGGCGGACGCCTTGCGTTGGGTCAGGTCGATACCGCAGGCTCTCTATACTGGAGGTCTGGCCGCCGCGAAGCCCTTTTCACCGCCATTTGAGGACCTTGCGCCAACGGGATCGTGGCGCGGCCGTGCCATTATCCGGTTGCATTGACGGCACCCTCGGGGGTCCCGTATAAGCCCGCGTGACTCACAGCGTGTGTTCCGGCCCAAGCCTGTCTGGGACGTGACCCGGGTGGATACCGGTTCGCCGACTTGGACGTGTGCCAATCGGGACATGCGCCAATCTAATGACTCGCGCCGGCCCGGAAAACTCGGCATTTCGTTGGAAATCCGAAGGTCGCGGCGCATCGGCCCGGTCGGCGCCGTGCGGACAAGCGGAGAACACTGGTGAAGCGGACCTATCAACCGAGCAAGTTGGTGCGCAAACGGCGCCACGGATTCCGCAGCCGCATGGCGACGAAGGGCGGTCGCAGGGTGCTCAGCGCCCGCCGCAGTCGTGGCCGGAACCGGCTCAGCGCCTGAACCGACAGCCGCCCCGTTTTACCGTGGAACGATTGCGGAAACGGGCGGACTTCCTGGGGGTCGCGGCGGGGCCTCGCGCTCCGGTGGAGGCTTTCGTGCTTCAGACCCGCGAGCGCTCCGACACAGGGCCGCCACGGGTTGGATTTACGGTCTCACGCAAGGTCGGCACGGCGGTCGAACGCAACCGGGTGCGGCGTCGCTTGCGGGAAGTCGTGCGGCTTTGCGACGCGGATCGGTTCAAGCCTGGGAGTGACTATGTGTTGATCGGGCGGCGCGCCGCACTCGAATTGCCGTTCGCGCGACTGATCGAGGATTTCGCGCGCGCGCTCGCGCGCCTTAACCAACAACCGCGAGCGCCCCGCGGCTCCGCCGACCGTCGCAGGGGCGGGCAGGGCACGGTTTCGCCGGCTGGCAGCCAGACATCATCATGACCGATCAAAAAAATACCCTTCTGGCCATCGTACTGTCGCTGGTCGTGCTGATCGGCTGGCAGTACTTTTACGGCCTTGGTCAGATGCATCAGGCGCCGAAGGGGCCGCAGAGTCCGCAAACACAGCAGACCCAACAAACCCAGCCATCGCAGCAGGCGCCCGCCGGTGGCCAGAATGCACCGGTGGCCGTGCCGGGTCAGGGCGCCAACGCCTCGGCGCCGAAAGCGCTCACCCGCGCCGAAGCGCTGAAGCAGAGCGACCGAATCTCGATCGAGACACCGAGCCTCAAGGGTTCGATCGCGCTCAAGGGCGCGCGCATCGATGACGTGCTGCTCGCACGTTATCGGGAGACCGTCGATCGCAATTCGCCGCTGATCGAATTGCTCTCGCCGTCGGGAAGCCCGGAGCCCTTCTATGCCGAGTTCGGCTGGCTTCCGGCCAACGGTGCCAGCGTGAAACTTCCTGACAGCCAAACCATATGGCGTCAGGAGGGCTCGGGCGCGCTCACGCCGGACCACCCCGTCGTGCTGACGTTCGACAACGGAGCAGGGCTGACGTTCCGCCGCACCATCTCGATCGACGACAAGTATCTGTTCTCGATCAAGGAGGAGGTCGTCAACAAAGGGGAGCAGCCCGTCACCCTTTATTCATACGGCCTGGTCTCGCGGCACGGTACGCCGCCGGACGCGGGCACCTTCGGGGTGCATGAGGGCGGGATCGGCAATCTCGGCGATCAGGGCCTGCAGGAGATCACCTACAAGAAGATGACGGAGGACAAGAAGAAGTCCTTCGCGAACGTCACCGGCGCGTGGCTCGGCATCACCGATAAATATTGGGCCGCCGTGCTGGCGCCGGATGCCAAGGCAACCCTCACGTCGGCGAATTTTTCCGCGGGTGCCGACGCCGGCACCCCGACCTATCAGGCCGACTACGTGCTGCCGGAGCAGGTGATCGCGCCCGGCGCGACGGTGAGTGCGAGCACGCACCTGTTTGCCGGCGCCAAGGAAGTGAACGTCCTCAACACCTATAAGCGCGACTTGGATCTGAAGCTGTTCGATCGCCTGATCAACTGGGGGCGCTTCTGGTTCATAGCCGAGCCGATGTTCGAATTCATCGATTGGATATCTCATTGGGTCGGCAATTTCGGCATCGCGATCCTGATCGTCACCGTTGCGATCAAGCTGGTGTTCTTCCCGCTCGCGAACAAATCCTACGCCTCGATGGCGAAGATGAAGACGGTGCAGCCGCTGGTGCAGAAGCTCCGCGAGCAGTACCCGGACGACAAGGCCAAGCAGCAGCAGGAGATGATGGCGATCTACAAGCGCGAGAAGATCAATCCGGTCGCCGGCTGCCTCCCGATCGCGATCCAGATTCCGGTCTTCTACGGGCTGTACGCCGTGCTGGTGACCACGATCGAGATGCGGCACGCGCCGTTCTTCGGATGGATCCACGATCTCTCGGCGCCCGATCCGACCAACGTCTTCACGCTGTTCGGTCTGATCCACTGGGATCCGACGATCGTGCCGATCTTCGGCTCGTTCATGCATGTCGGCATTTGGCCGCTGATCATGGGCGTGACGATGTGGGCGCAGATGAAGGTCAATCCGCCGCCGCCCGATCCGGCGCAGCGCATGATGTTCGCGTGGATGCCGGTTATCTTCACCTTCATGCTGGCGAAATTCTCCGCCGGGCTCGTGATCTACTGGGCGTGGAACAACTCGCTGTCGGTGACGCAGCAGTCGATCATCATGCGCAAGCATGGCGCCAAGGTCGAGCTGTGGAACAACTTCAAGGAGCTTTGGGAAAAGCCCATAGCGCTGCTGCGAAGCAGCAGAACGAAATTGTGAATGCGTCGGCCTGACCGCGGTCGCGCTCGCACCTGCTCGGCCCGGTGATGTCCGCCACCTCATTTACCCCCGCCGAAGCTGAAAGCGGACGCAAGCTGTTTGCGGCGGAATGGCGTTTCTTCACGGCCGCCGGCGCGTTCGCGTCGCTGCCGCCTGACGCGGGTGTCGAGATCGCCTTCGCGGGTCGCTCCAACGTCGGCAAGTCCAGCCTGATCAACGCGCTCACCAACCGCAGCGCGCTGGCGCGCACCTCGCACACCCCGGGCCGCACCCAGGAGCTGATCTTTTTCGCCGGCGGCGGGCCGCTCACGCTGGTCGACATGCCTGGCTACGGCTATGCGGCGGCGCCCAAGGCGAAGATCGCGGCCTGGACCGGGCTGATCCGCGCCTACCTGCGCGGCCGCACGACGCTTGCCCGCGTCTATGTGCTGGTCGATGCCCGGCACGGGCTCAAGGCCGCCGACGCCGAGGTGCTCGACCTGCTCGACGAGGCCGCGGTGAGCTACGAGATCGTGCTGACCAAGAGCGATGCCGTGAAGGCGGATGCGCTGGCCGCGACGGTGGCCGCGGTCGCGGCGGCCGTGCGCGCGCGGCCGGCCGCCTATCCGGACGTGCTGACGACGTCGGCACGCGACGGCGTCGGGATGGGCGAGTTGCGCGCCGCGATCGCGCGGCTGCTCGCGGAAAAAGCATGACCCGAGGACGGCCATGATGATGACCGGGACGGTGGCGCCGACGGTGCTGATCGCGTTGGCCGGCCTGATGGGCGCGGCCGGCGTGATCCTGCTCGCGGCCGGCGCCCATGCGGCCCCGGGCGCCGGCCTCGACAGTGCCGGCCAGATGCTGCTCTTTCACGCCGCGGCCGTAGTCGGGCTCGCCGGCGCGTTGGGGCAGGGATTGGCGTTCCGCCCGCTCGCGCTTGCCGCCGCGATCGGCTTGGTGGTCGGGGCGACGCTGTTTTCCGCCGACATTGCGACCCGCGCGTTCGCGGGCCATCGCCTGTTTCCGTTCGCGGCGCCGAGCGGCGGCTTCATCCTGATCGCGAGCTGGCTTGCGGTCGCAGGTGCGGCCGTCGCCGCCCTCGTGCGCGGCTGACCCTTTCGCCGCGGCGCCGCTACGGTTACAAAACCCGCACCTCCACCGGGAAGCAGTCCATGGCCGTCAGCCCCTTCGACATCGCCCGCGTCCTGTCGGAAGCGCTGCCGCATATGCAGCAGTACGACGAGGAGATCGTCGTGGTGAAATACGGCGGCCACGCCATGGGCGAGGAGGCGAGCGCGCGTAGCTTTGCGCGCGACATCGTGCTGCTCGAGCAGACTGCGGTTAATCCCGTCGTCGTGCACGGCGGCGGGCCGCAGATCGGCGAGATGCTCAAACGGCTCGGCATCAAGTCGGAATTCGCCGCCGGGCTGCGCGTCACCGATGCGGCGACGATCGAGATCGTCGAGATGGTGCTCGCCGGCTCGATCAACAAGCAGATCGTCGGCTACATCAACGAGGCCGGCGGCAAGGCGGTTGGGCTGTGCGGCAAGGACGGCAACATGGTGCTGGCCAGCAAGATCAGCCGCACCGTGATCGATCCGGACTCGCAGATCGAGAAGGTGATCGACCTCGGCTTCGTAGGCGAGCCCAAAAAGGTCGACGTGACGGTCCTCAACCAGATCCTCGGCCGCGAGCTCATTCCGGTGCTTGCCCCGGTTGCGACCTCGGCCGAGGGGGGGACCTATAATGTCAACGCGGATACCTTCGCGGGCGCGATCGCGGGCGCGCTCAAGGCGAAGCGCCTGCTGTTGCTCACCGACGTGCCGGGCGTGCTCGACAAGTCGAAGAGCCTGATCAAGGAGCTCTCGATCGATGATGTGCGCCGCCTGATCGCCGACGGCACCATCTCGGGCGGCATGATCCCGAAGGTCGAGACCTGCATCTATGCGCTCGAGGCTGGCGTCGAGGGCGTCGTCATCCTCGACGGCAAGGTCGAGCACGCGGTGCTGCTCGAGCTGCTTACCGACCTCGGCGCCGGCACGCTCATTCACCGCTGACCGCTTCCCGCGTGACCACCACCTCGCAACCGGCAGCCTCCGGCGTCGGGAACCTCGCTCCCGGCATCGTTGCGGCGGCGGCGTTCGCGTGCTCCGACGTCGGCGGCAAAATCGTGTTCGCGGCCGGCGGCGACGTGCTCACCCTGGCATCCTTCCGCGGCGTCGTCGGGCTCGCGTGCTTTGCGGTGTGGCTGCGCGTCGGCAAGCGTCCGATGCCGTTCACGCCGCGCGAGCGGTGGATCGCGCTCGGCCTCGGCCTCCTGTTCGGCATCACGATCTATTGCCTGTTCGAGGCCATCAACCGGATGGACGTGCCGACCGCGATCCTCGCCTATTTCGTCTATCCGCTGATCACTGGAATCATCGCCGGGATAACGGGCCTCGAGCGCCTTAGCTGGCGCGGCGCCGTCGCGGCGATCGTCGCGTTCCTTGGCCTTGGCCTCACGATTGGCGCACATCCGGGCGAGCTTGCGCTGACCGGCGTCGCATTCGCGTTTGTGGCGGCGGCGAGCCGCGCCGCCATGCTGCTGCTCACGCGCGGGCTGCTCGCCGGGTCGGACGCGCGCCTCATCACAGGGTATTCGCTGCTGTCGTCGACCGGCGTGTTCGTTGCGATCTCGGCCGCGACACGCAACTGGCAGCCGCCGCACACCGCGGCCGGTTGGACCGCGCTCGGCGTCACCAGCGTCGTCACCATCGTGGCGCTGCTCGGCGTATTCATGTCGGCGAACCGGGTCGGGCCTTTTCGCACCGCCCTGGTGATGAATCTCGAACCGCTGCTGGCGACGATCGGCAGCGCGCTGCTGCTCGGCGACGTGATCGCGCCCATGCAGGCGCTCGGCGGCGCGATCATGCTGGCCGCGCTGGTGGTGTTTCAACTCCGCCGCTGAGCGTGTGGCAACGACCGGTTACTGCGCGCTTGACGATGCGCAGACCGCGACCAGAGGGCTGTTCGTGGGATTGGGCACGACGCCGCACGAGGCCGAGCGCTCGGTGAGGAACTTCGCCTGCGCACGGCTCGGCCCGCAATAGGCCGTCACCAGCACCTCGTTCGAGGCGCATTCGGCGATGCATGTCGCCGTGATGCAATCCTTGTGCAGGATACGAATTGCGGAGGCCGGGCCGGGCGGACCCGCGGACCCCTGTGGACCAGCCGGGCCGGGGGGCCCGGGCGGGCCCTGGTCACCTTTTGCGCCCGGGGTGCCGGGAGTGCCGGCTGGCCCCTGCGGTCCGGGGGGGCCGGGTTCGCAGCCCGCGATCACGATGCAAAATGCCAAGGCGGTCAACAGCCGGAGAATGATCATTCAAGTTCCCGCTCGCAACGCGTGTTAAGGCAAGGGTTCAGTCGGGCCCCCGAAATGAACGCGAAAACGGCCGCCGCTTCAACTCATTGTTGGAGCATGATCCTTTCCAAAACGTCATGCTCCCGGTAGCCAAACGCGCTTGCTTTAGCCGTCGGCTGGAACTTATATCTAAGCGGGGCGTACGAGCGTCAAGGGCGCGTGCGCGGAACTACTCCAGTGCGCGATCCGTCAGGCGGCGGCAGGTTCAGCATGCGCTGGAAACGAACAATCGTGTTCTCGACCTTCCTTGTCCTCGTCGGCGGGGGGCTATGGGCGTGGCACGCGGGCATACCCGTTTTCGACGCCAAGGCGGCGTCGAACGAAAAGGCTCCGCCGATCATCCCGGTCACCGCCGGGACTGCTTCGACCCATGACGTGCCGGTCTATATCGAAGGGCTGGGTACCGTTCAGGCGTTCAATACCGTGTCTGTGAAGTCGCGGGTGGACGGCCAAATCGTCAAGGTCTTCTTCCATGAGGGGCAGGAGGTGAAGGCCGGCGATGCGCTTTTCCAGATCGATCCGCGTCCGTTTCAGAACGTGCTCCAGCAGGCCGAGGCGACCAAGGAGAAGGACGCGGCACAGCTTCAATCAGCCCAACTCGACCTCGACCGCGCCGCCAAGCTGCTCACTCCGGGATTCCAGACCCGGCAGGGCTACGATCAGCAGAAGGCGACGGTCGGCCAGCTGCAGGCGGCGATCAAGGCGGACGAGGCGCAGATCGCGAGCGCGCGGCTGAACATCGATTATTCTCTCGTCAAATCGCCCATCGAGGGACGCACCGGGCAGCGCCTGGTGGACATCGGCAATCTGGTGCAGGCGGCGCAGACCACCAACTTGGTCAGCATCACGCAGCTGCGGCCGATCTTCGTGAGCTTTACGGTTCCGGCGGAGCGTCTCGACGCGATCCGTAAGAGCCAGGCGAAACAACAATTGAAAGTGATCGCCTATGCGATGGACGACAAGACCAAGCTCGCTCAGGGTGAGCTGACGCTGATCGACAATCAGGTGGACGTCACGACCGGAACGATTCACCTCAAGGCGCAGTTCGACAACGAGGGTGAGCCGTTGTGGCCGGGCGAATTCGTCAATGCGCGAATCGTGCTGTCCATGCGGGATAACGCGGTCACGGTGCCCGAAGTAGCCGTGATGGAGGGGCCGAACGGCGCATACGTCTATGTGATCGGCGACAACGACACCGTGCAGCGCCGTGCCGTCAAGGTGGCGGCGACCCAGGAAGGCGCGTCGGTGATCAGCAGTGGGTTGCAGTCGGGAGAGCGCATCGTGGTCGAAGGACAATATCGATTGACCGAGGGCGCCAAGGTCAAGATCGGCGCGCCGGAACAGGCGCAGGCTGGCGGGTAAGCCGCACAATGAACATTTCCGAGACCTTCATCCGGCGCCCGATCGGCACCTCGCTGCTGATGGCGGGTATTCTCGTCTTCGGCATCGCGAGCTACGAGCTTCTGCCCGTCTCCGCGCTCCCGACCGTCGATTTCCCGACCATCGTGATCACGTCGCAGTTCCCCGGCGCGAGCCCCGACACCATGGCGTCGGCGGTGGCGACGCCGCTGGAGCAGCAGTTCTCGCAGATTCCCGGTCTCGCGCAGATGACCTCGACCAGCGGTCTCGGCATCACGACCATCACGCTGCAGTTCGATCTCGATCGCAAGATCGACGGCGCCGCCGGCGACGTGCAGACCGCGATCAACGCGGCGAGCGGCCTGTTGCCCAAGGATCTGCCGACGCCGCCGACCTACAAGAAGACCAACCCGGCCGAGCGCGCGATCCTGATCTATGCGGTCACGTCCGACGCGCTGCCGATCTACAAGGTCGACGACTACGCTTACAACATCCTCGCGCAGAAGCTCTCCACCATCGAGGGCGTGTCCGAGGTCGACATCGCGGGCCAGCAGCAATACGCCGTGCACGTCCAGGTCAATCCGCTGGCGCTCGCCGCCCGCAATATCGGCCTCGAGGACGTGCACAACGCGCTGACCGCCGCGAGCCTCAACGAGCCGAAGGGAAACCTGGAAGGCCCGCACCAAGTCTTCACCCTCGACACCAACGATCAGCTCTACAACGCCGCCTCGTTCAACAACATCATCATTGCGTACCGCAACGGCGCTCCGGTCAGGGTCAAGGACGTCGGGCAGGCGGTCGATTCCTCCAAGTTGCCCCTGACCGGTGCCTGGGTCGGCAACCAGCAGACCGAGCTCCTGCTGATCAAGCGCCAGGCCGGCTCGAACACGCTTGCGGTGGTCGACAAGATCAAGGAGCAGATGCCGACGCTGCTCTCGTCCGTGCCGCCATCGATCCACGTCAACCTCGTCTCCGATCGCTCCTTGAACATCCGTGAATCGGTGCAGGACGTCGAGCTGACCATGCTGCTGACGATCAGCCTCGTCGTGCTCGTGATCTTCCTGTTCCTGCACAACGCCTGGGCGACCATCATTCCGAGCATCGTGGTGCCGCTGTCGCTCATCGGCACCTTCGGCGTGATGTTCGCGCTCGGCTACAGCCTCGACAACCTGTCGCTCATGGGCCTCACCATCGCGGTCGGCTTCGTGGTCGACGACGCGATCGTGATGATCGAGAACATCGTGCGCTACCTGGAGGAGGGCGAGCGGCCGTTCGACGCCGCCATCAAGGGGGCGGGCCAGATCGGCTTCACCATCATCTCGATCACGATCTCGCTCGTCGCGGTGTTCATTCCGCTGCTCTTCATGGGCGGCATCGTCGGCCGCCTCTTTCGCGAGTTCGCCATGACGGTGACGACCGCCGTGCTGGTGTCCGGCTTCGTCTCGCTCACGCTGACGCCCGTGATGTGCTCGCGCTTCCTGACCCGTGAAAGCGCGCATGGAACGAACTTCGTCAGCCGTTGGTCGGAGCGCACCTTCGACTGGCTGATCGGCGGCTACGATCGCGGCCTCAAATGGGTGTTCCGCCATCAGTTCCTGATGCTTCTTGTCACGCTCGGACTGATCGGCGTCACCGGATTTCTCTACGTGGAGATCCCCAAGGGCTTCTTCCCCGAGCAGGACACCGGCTTCGTCTTCGGCAATGCGATCGCGCGGCAGGACACCTCGTTCGCAGCGATCACCAAGATCGAGAACGAGTTCGCCGACATCATCTCGAATGACCCGGCCGTATCCGGCGTCGTCGGCTTCGCCGGTGCGACCGGCGGCAACTCGTCCGAGAATACCGCCCGTCTGTTCATTCAGCTCAAGCCGCAGAGCGAGCGTGACGCCTCCGCCCAGCAGGTCATTCAGCGCCTGCGCCCCAAGGTAGCGAAGGTCGTGGGCGCGAAGTTCTATATGCAGGCGGGCCAGGACGTGACGGTCGGCGGCCGGCTCACCCAGACCGAATACCAATACACGCTGACCGATACGGATACCGAGGAGCTCAATCACTGGGCGCCGATGCTCGAGCAGCGGATGAGCAAGGCGCCCGAGCTGCAGGACGTCGCGTCCGACCAGCAGATCGCCTCGCCGCACGTCTCGATCTCGATCGACCGCAATGCGGCCTATCGGCTCGGGCTGTCGCTCTCGTTGATCGACCAGACGCTGTACGACGCCTTCGGCCAGCGGCAGGTCGCGACCATCTATACGTCGAGTCAGCAATACAAGGTCATCCTGGAGGTGCAGCCGCAATTCCAGGAGGACCGCAACGCGCTCTCGCGCATCTACATCAACAGCCCGACCGGCGCGCGCGTGCCGTTGAGCGCGATCGCGCATCTCAGCAGCAAGGTCGAGCCGCTGACCGTCAACCACCAGGGCCAGTTCCCGTCGGTCACCCTGTCGTTCAACGTCGCGCCCGGATACGCGCTCGGCCAGGCCGAGGAGCGCATCGAGCAGATCCAATCGGAGCTGCACACGCCGATCACGTTGCAGGGCACGTTCCAGGGGAACGCGGCCGAGTTCAAGCGCTCGCTGAGCACTATGCCGCTGCTCGTGGTCGCCGCGATCCTGGTGGTCTACATCGTGCTCGGATTGCTCTACGAGAGCTACATCCATCCGATCACGATCCTGTCGGCGCTGCCGTCCGCCGGCGTCGGTGCGCTCATCATGCTCATGCTCTTCCACTTCGATCTGACGGTGATCGCCATCGTCGGCATCATCCTGCTGATCGGCATCGTGAAGAAGAACGCCATCATGATGATCGACTTCGCGCTCGAGGCGGAGCGCGCTCACGGCAAGAGTCCGCTCGACGCCATCCACGAAGCCTGCCTGCTGCGTTTCCGCCCGATCATGATGACGACGATGGCGGCGCTGTTCGGCGGCCTGCCGCTCGCGGTCGGCTTCGGCGCCGGCTCCGAGTTGCGCCGCCCGATGGGTGTCGCGATCGTCGGCGGTCTCCTGGTCTCGCAGGCGCTCACGCTCTACACGACGCCGGTCATCTATCTCTATCTTGAGCGGTTCAGTCGCTGGATGACGCGCCGGGTCGTGCGCCACCGCGAAGCGCCTCCCGCCGAGCAGATCGCCGCCGAGTGACGGCGAGCTAATGGGTGCGGCGTCATTGCCGCGGAAGCGGGCGCCCGTGCGTCCTTTGTCCGCTCGTGCCACGGGTATCGGGCAAAAATCCACTGGCCGCATGCGCAGCCGCAGCTTATCGTTGCGCTTGGACCCACGATCTTGGCGGCGCGCCATCGCTTGTGTGACGACCGGCTGCGCCGCTGATGGCCATCCTGGCCGACGTCGAGGAGATGCGGGCGACCGCAATGGCGGCCTTTGCAACGCCACCTTCCGCGCTGCGCCGGCGGCTGTTCCGCAGCGCGGCCGCGGTCCTGCTCGTGGCCGCCGTCCCGTTCACGGCGCGCGCCGCACCAAAGGTCGATCTCGCCCTGGTGCTCGCGGTGGACGCTTCGGGCAGCGTCAGCCAGGACCGCTTCGAGTTGCAGAAGCAGGGTTACGCGGCGGCCTTTCGCGATCCGCGCGTGCTGAGCGCCATCCGGTCGGGCGGCATGCAGTCGATCGTCGTGACCATGTTTCAATGGACCGGGCCGCGCCTGCATGTCCAGGTCGTGCCGTGGATGCTGATCAAGGACGAGGCCTCGGCCGATACCTTCGCGGCCGCGATCGAGGCGGCGCCGCGTCAGCTGTTCGGCGGCGGCACATCGATCAGCGGTGCGATCGACTTCGCGCGCCTGCTGCTCGCGCAGACGCCTGCCGAGCCGATGCGACGCGTGATCGACGTGTCAGGTGACGGCTCGAACAATTCCGGCCGGCTGGTGACGATCGCGCGCGACGAAGCGGTCCGTGCCGGCGTCGGCATCAACGGTCTGCCGATCCTCTCGGTCGAGCCGGACCTCGATCGCTACTATCGCGATTTCGTCATCGGCGGACCTGGCGCCTTCATGGTCCCGGCGCAAAGCTACGACACGTTCGCCGAGGCGATCATCAAGAAATTGATTACTGAGATTGCCGCTGGCGCATATCCCGTCCAAGGCCCTCCCCCGACTTGACCGGGGTGGCCGCGGGTCCGCCGACAAGGATATGCGGCTACGCCGCCGTGCGCCGTCGCAATCCCTGGACCAGCGCATCGATCGCGGCGACGGAACGGAAGTTTGCCGGCGTGATCTCGCCTTCCGGAATGCTGACGTCGAGCTCGGACTCGACCGCCAATACGAGGTTCACCATGTCGAGTGAGGTGAGCCCGACCTCGCGCAAGTCGTCTTGCGCCGTGAAGGTGCGGACGATCGAGCGATCCGCGAGAAGCCGGCGGACCACCGCGGTTACGCGTTCGGTGGATGGAAGCTCGATGGTCGACATGGTCTCGTCCGCATTAATGGCTGTGGTCGAAATTTCACCACGCAGCTTTTGGCGCGACGATCTCATAACACCGGCGTTTTCGTCTCGCATCCTTAGGATCGATTCAGCATTAACAGGCATCCTTCAAATTCACGCGATTTCTGCTGATTTCCAGCATGTTTTGTAAGTCATGTGCATTCCATGCGGGTAACCATCGCGCCAAAAAGAACGTCGCGTTTTCCATTAATTCGCGAAAAGTTCTTGCGGATCGTGCGTGGTGGTCCGACAAGTCGCGCACGATGCGAAGCGATGCGATGTGAGGAGGCCGATCATGACGCTCGTCGATACGCAGGACGATGCCCGGCATGCGCCGATGCGCGGCGCGACGAGCCAGGTCTTTCCGCTCACCCGCGATCTCAAGCGGCGTGCGCAGGCGGTTGCCACCGTTGCGGCCGCGCACGCGGACGCCGTCGATGCCGAGGCGCGATTCCCGGCCGAAGCGCTTTCCTCCATCCGCGCGCAGCGCCTGCTCGGCATCCTGGTCCCGGCCGATCTCGGCGGCGAAGGAGCAAGCTTCTCGGACGTGATCGACGTCTGCTACGTGCTCGGCCGCACTTGCGCATCGACCGCGATGATCTACGCGATGCACCAGATCATGGTGGCGTGCCTCGTACGCCATGCGCGCGGCAGCGCCTGGCACGCCGACTTGCTGCGCCGTCTGTGCGACCGTCAGCTTCTGCTCGCCTCGTCCACGACGGAAGGGCAGGGCGGTGGCGACCTACGCAAGAGCGACTGCGCGGTCGTGACCGACGGCGCGCGCTTCACGCTCACCAAGGCCGCGACCGTGATGTCCTACGGCGCGCAGGCAGACGGCATCGTCACAACGGCGCGCCGCTCGCCGGATGCGCCGATGACCGATCAGGTCCTGGTCGCGCTGCTCAAGGAGGACTACACGCTCGACCGGCTGTCCGGCTGGGACACGCTCGGCATGCGCGGCACCTGCAGCGCCGGGTTCAAGCTCGACGCGAACGGCGCGCCTGCGCAGATACTGCCCGAGAGCTACCAGAAAATCCACGCGCATACCGTGATGCCGGTCGCGCACCTGACCTGGAGCGCGGTGTGGACCGGGATCGCGGCGAGTGCCGTCGAGCGCGCCCGCCGGTTCGTGCGCAATGCAATGCGCGGCAATGCGGCCCAGCTTCCGCCCGGGGCGATCCATCTCACGCGCGCGAGTGCGAACCTCCGCATGCTGCAGGCGAGCGTGACATCGGCGCTACGGCGCTACGAGACGCTCATCGCCGACGGCATCGATCCCGACGGGCTCGACTTCCAGACCGCGCTCAATCTGTTGAAGGTGAATGCGTCGGAGATGTCGATCGCGATCGTGGCCGGCTGCCTGCAGGCCTGCGGTCTTTCGGGCTACCGCAACGACGGCGACTTCAGCGTCGCCCGGTACTTGCGTGATGCGCTCTCGTCCTCGGTGATGATCAACAACGACCGCATCCTCGGCAATGTCGCGAGCGCGGCGCTGCTGGTCGAGGTGCCCGCGACGCTCACCGACTGACCATGATGTGAACACCCGCGGCTCGCCGGTGCGGCTGGGCGAGCGCGAAGCAAAGAGGAGGACTGACATGAATTGCGTGGTGCGCGATCCGATCAAGCTGACGGCCGATACGTTGCTGCATGCGAGCGGCGTCGAGGGCGTTTTCGCCCGCTCGGAGACATTCGAACGGGTTGTCGACGGACTCAATATCCTGATCTCGCGCCATCGCGCGCCGGAGACCGAAGTGTTGCGTTTTCCCCCGGTGATGAGCCGCGCGCATATCCAGAAATCCGGCTACCTCGGCAGCTTCCCGAACCTGCTCGGCGCGGTCTGCTGCCTGCATGGCTCGGAGGCGGATATTCGCGGCGCGGTCGAAGGCGACAAGGCGAAGGGCGAGTGGGTGGGCGCGCTCGACGCGACCGACCTCGTACTGACGCCGGCCGCTTGCTATCCGCTTTATCCGCTGGTCGCCCAGCGCGGCCGCCTGCCGCAGGCCGGCCTTCTGTTCGACGTGGCGAGCGACTGCTTCCGCCATGAGCCGTCGGCGCAGATCGACCGCTTCCAGACCTTCCGCATGCGCGAGTTCGTGCGTATCGGCACGCCCGAGCAGGTGGTGGCGTTCCGCACGGAATGGATGGCGCGCGCGCCCGAGATCGCCGATCTCCTCGGGCTCAACTACAAGACCGAGACCGCAAGCGATCCGTTCTTCGGCCGTGCCGGCAAGCTGATGGCGATCAACCAGGTCGAGCAGTCGCTAAAGTTCGAGCTGCTTATCCCGGTGCGCTCGGCGCAGCAGCCCACCGCCTGCATGAGCTTCAATTATCACCGCGACCATTTCGGCACGACCTGGGAGATTCAGGACGAGGTCGGCGCGCCCGCGCACACCGGCTGCGTCGCCTTCGGCATCGACCGGCTGACACTGGCGCTGTTCGCGGCGCACGGGCTCGATCTGCGCAACTGGCCGGTCGCGGCGCGCGAAGCGCTCGCGCTGTAAGGCGCGCCATAGGGTGCGTAAAGCGAAGCGTGCGCGCCAATCTGTCACGCGCGGGGACGGCGCTTGGCGCCTTTGCCCACCCCACGGGCTGCGTGGCTTTTGACGTGCCTGGCTAATCCATCGCGTGCGCCGGCTCGCTGCTCGCTGCCGGGCGCGGCACCCGCGACGAGCCGATGAAGAAGACCAGCGGGATCGTCGCCAGCGTGAGGTACATCAGGAGCTTGAAGTCGTTCGCGTAGGCGATGATCGCGGCCTGCTCGGTCACGAGCCGATCCAGCATGCCGCGTCCGGTCGAGGTCGTGGTGCTGAGGATTGAGGAGACGACCGGCGCCTGCAGCGCATGATTGAACGGAGTGACGTATTCGGAGAGATATGCGTGCGCGCGGATGGTTTCGTTGGTGAGTTGGGCGATCACCATCGAGATCCCGACCGAGCTCCCGAGGTTACGCACCAGCGTGAGGATGGCGCTGCCTTCCGTTCGCAGATGGCTCGGCAGGGTCGTGAACGCGACCGTACTGAGCGGTACGAATACGAGGCCGAGACCGAAGCCCTGCACGACGCTCGCCTCGACAATCGTCCATGAGGTGGTCTGGTCGGTGAAGCCGACCATGCTGTTGAGCGTGAGCGTCGACAATGTCAGGCCCGTGAGCACCAGGTAGCGCGCCTCGATCACCTTGAGCAGCCGGCCGACCAGCATCATGGCAATCAGCGTGCCGACGCCGCGGCTCGCCAGCAGGATGCCGGCCGTCAGGATCGGATAGCCGACCACATTCTGCATGAACGGCGTCACCAGCGCCATGGTGCCGTACAGCACCACACCGATCACCACCATGAAGATGCAGCCGAAGACGAAGTTGCGATCGCGGAAGAGCTCGAGGCGCACGAACGGGCTTTTGGCGGTCAGCGAGTGCGCCAGAAAGTAATAGAACCCGGTGGCCGCCACGATCGCCTCGCCGATGATCTCGGAGGACCCGAACCAGCCCAGTTCTTCGCCGCGGTCGAGCATGAGCTGGAACGAGCCGATGCCGACGGCGAGCGCCGCGAAGCCGAACCAGTCGAACCGGCGCTCGCGTGCGCGCGGCGTCTCCTGCATGAACAAGATGAGGCCGAACACCGTGAGGATGCCGACCGGCAGATTGATGAAGAACACCCAGTGCCAGTTGTAATTGTCGGTGAGCCAGGCGCCGAGCGTCGGCCCCATGATCGGGCCGAGCATCACGCCGATGCCCCAGATCGCCATGGCGGAGCCGCGGTCCTGCGCCGAGTAGGAATCGAGCATCACGGCCTGCGACAGCGGCACCAGCGCGGCGCCGAACGCGCCTTGCAGCAGGCGAAACAGTACCATCTGCTCGATCGTCTGCGCGAGGCCGCACAGCATGGAGGCGACCGTGAACCCCGCCGCGCAGATGATGAACAGGCGCTTGCGGCCAAAACGTTCCGCCACCCAGCCGATCGGCGACGTCATGATGGCGGCGGCGACGATATAGGAGGTGAGCACCCAGTTGATCTGGTCGAGCGAGGCCGACAGCGAGCCCTGCATGTAAGGCAGCGCCACGTTGGCGATCGTGGTGTCGAGCGCCTGCATGATGGTTGCGCTCATGGCGCAGATCGTCACCATGGCGCGACGCGTCGTCGGGCTCATGGCCGCCGCGAAGCTCACTTCCGTGGGCTTTCCGCACGGCTCGGGCTTGCGCCGAACAGCGACGCGAGCGTCCGCTTGCGGCCGGTGTCGAT
>DASXCK010000272.1:0-10263 GCA_036491235.1 Xanthobacteraceae bacterium
GCGCACGCTGCCGAGGAAGACGAAAACCACGATCGCGACCAGGATGAAGGCTTCGATCAGCGTTTTCTGCACCTCGTGGATCGTGTCGGTGACGAACACGGTCGGATCGTAGGTGACCTTCCAGGTCAGATCATCGGGAAAACGCTTCTCGAGCTCCTTGATCTTGGCGCGCACCGCGTTCAGCGTCGCGATCGCGTTCGCGCCCGGGCTCTGGTACATCGCGATCGCGGCTGCCGGGCCACCGTTGAAACGGGTTTCGCGGTCGAGGTTGGCGGCGCCGAGGTCCACCCGCGCGACATCGCCGAGCCGGAGCACCGAACCGTCCGCGTTGGTGCGGATGACGATATTCTCGAACTCCTTGGCTGAGGTCAGGCGGCCGCGGGTCTGGATGTTGAGCTGGAGTTGCTGATCGTTCGAGATCGGCCGCGCGCCGATGCGGCCGACCGCCGCCTGGAGGTTCTGCGCCTTGATCGCATTGATCACGTCGCCGACCGTGAGCCCCAGCCCGGTCAGGCGGTCGGTGCGGACCCACGCCCGCATCGAATAATCCTGCGGTCCCCACAGCACCGCATCGCCGACGCCGACCGTGCTCTTGATCTGGTCGAGCATGTTGATGGTTACGTAGTTCGACAGAAAGAGCTGGTCGTGCGTGTGCTTCGGCGAATAGAGCGCGATCACGCCGAGGAGCGCCGACGACTTCTTCTTCACCGTGACGCCCTGGCGTTGGACGTCCTGCGGCAGGCTCGACAGCGCGACCTGCACGCGGTTGTTGACGTTGACGGCGTTGAGGTCCGGGTTGGTGCCGAGCTCGAACGAGACCGTGAGCGTGTAGCTGCCGTCGTCGCCGCTCACGCTGCGCATGTAGATCATCTGGTCGACGCCGACGACCTGCGCCTCGATCGGCTGCGCGACCGTCTGATCGACCACCGCGGCGTTCGCGCCCGGATAGACCGTCGTCACCGATACCTGCGGCGGCACGATGTCGGGATACTGGGCAACCGGCATCGCATAGAGCGCGAGCAGGCCCGCGATCGTCGTCACGATCGCGATGACGATGGCGAGCCGTGGACGGTCGACGAAGATGGCGGACAGCATGGCTTCACCCGCCGGCCAGCGGCCGCTCGGCTGGTGTCGCCCGCACCGCGCCCCCGGGCCGTACGCTTTGCAGATGGTGGACGATGACGAGCTCGCCTCCCACGAGACCCTGCTCGATCACGACGCCTGTGCCTTCCTCGGCACCAACTTTGACGCGCTTGATCACCGCCTTGCCGTCGTCGGCGGCAAAGACGTAGACGCCCTCCTGATCGGCGATCAGCGCCGACTGCGGCACGACGACCTGTTGCTGCGGCGCGCCGATGATCACCTCGACGGTCACGAGCTGCCCGTCGATCAGCCCGTTCTTCGCATTCGGCACGGTGGCGCGCACCAGCACCGTGTCGGTCGCGCGATCGACCTGGACATTGACGAAATTCACGGTCCCGAGCTGGTCGTACGCCGATCCGTCGGAGAAGCGGATGCGCACCTTGAAATCGCTGAGCTCGTCATGGCCGATCTGGCGTCCCGCCGCGCGGACGCGCAGGAAATCGCGATCGCTGACCGGAAACGTCACGTACATCGGATCGCGGCTGACGATGACGGTGAGCACGCCGCTTTGCGGCCCGACCACGTTGCCGACGGTGACATTGGTCTTGCCCACCTCGCCGTCGATCGGCGACGTGATGTCCGTGTAGCCGAGATTGATGCGGGCGTTCTTGAGGCCCGCATCGGCCTCCAGCAGCGCGCCGTTCGCCTGATCGTCGGCGGCCTTGGCCTGGTCGCGTGCGACGACCGTGCCGGCCTGCTTGGTCATCAGATCCTGGGCGCGCTCGAGTTGGATCTTGCTCAAGGCGCGCGAGGCTTCGTTGCGCTTGAGTGCGCCCTCGGCCTGCTCGACCGCCGCCTCGTAGGTACCATGCTCGATACGATAGAGCGGCGCACCTTTCTTGATGAAGTCGCCTTCGCGAAACAGCACGGCCTCGAGGTAGCCGGTCACGCGCGCCCGCACCTCGACGCGGTCGATTGCCTCGACGCGCCCGACGAACTTCATCGTCTTGGTGATCGCGGTCCGTTCGGCCTTGACGACGCCGACCGGAATCGCCGTGGGCGCCTGCGGCTGCGCCTGCGCGGGCGGGACCACGGCCGCGCCGGCAAAGAGCACGGCACCGATCGCCCATCCGGCGCACCCCTTGGCGTGTCGGCGCCCGGCCATGTCAATGCCCGCTGAACACGAGCGTCTGGAACGGCAGGACCAACGCCTGGATGCGCAAGATCAGCGCGTGCACCAGCCCCAGCGCATCGACGGCGTGCAGCGCCAGGCCCTTCAGCCTGCCGGTTTCAGGCGCCGTGATCGTATCGTGATTGCTGGAATAGGCATTCGCGATGCAGCTGCTGCCGGGCGTCACGCCGTCGAGCCCGCCCCGGTAAAGCGGCTCGAGCAGCGTCATCAGCGTGCCCTGCCGCGTCACCTGCTGCGCGTCGACGAGCTGCTCGCCGCTGCGGAACTGGCCTGCCGCGATATAGTCCTGCACATCGGTCACCACCATGGGAATGACGACGAAGGGTTTCGAGACGCAGGTGACCTCGGCGATCATCCCGACCTTCATTATCTGCGCCTCGATCTGCCCGAAGCCCGCATAGAGGCCGCGCGCACCGTTTGGAATGAGCACGCCGGCGGGGCGCATCAGCGGATTGACGACGTCGCCGACACGCAGCGCGAACTGCTCGACCTCCCCGTCAACGCCGGCGCGGACGACCGTCTTGTCGAGGTCGACCTGGGCCTGCGCGAGGGCGGCCTCGGCGGACGCGCGCTCGGCCGGCAGCAGCGTCTTGATGCGCTCCTCGACGCCCTGTTTGGCGGCCGTCGCCGTCGCGACGCCGGAACGGCGGCCCTCCTCGGCAACCTCGAGCTTCTCGATATCCCGCAGCGGGACGACGCCCGGACTACGCCGGTGCAGCTCCTGCTTGGTCTCGAGCTCGTCCAAAGCCTGCTGGCGTGCGCTGTTCGCCTCCGCGACCTGGCTCTCGGCCTTGGCGAGCTCGCTGCGCGCCACCGCCATCGCGGCGTCGACCTCGGCGATCTTGCGTTTGGCGGTCTCCAGCGCCGCCTCCTGCTTGGAGCTGTCGAGGCGGAAGATCGGCTCGCCTTTCTTGATCGGGCCGCTGATCTTCAGATAGACCTCGGCGACCCGCCCGTTGACCTCGGGCAGGATCGGAACGGCGCGGAAGTACATCGTGACGTTCTTGGTCGAGGGATGATTATAGAAGATGGTCGTGATCAAGAGGACGGTGAGGATCAGGCAGGACGTGATCCCCCAGCGCAGCTCGAACCAGACCGAATAGAAGGTGATCTCCCGGCCGATGCGCTTTCCCTGCACGTAGCGGCGGAAGAGATAGTCGGGGAAGATCGTCAACAGCGAGCAGAGCATCATTTCAAGCATGGCTCAGCTCCTTGTCGGCCGCATTCGTGGTCGCGGCGACCGGCTTGGCGGAGGCGGCGGCCGGGCGCTGCGGCTGCGCGCCCGCGACGACGTGCGGCGGCACGTCGTCGGTTCGCGTGACATCCGCTCGCGCATCATGGGCCGGGCGCGCCTCTCCGGCTGCGCCGTCGTCCGGCTCCACGCCGGCCATCTTCTCGACCGAGCCCGCGATCCGCCGCAGCGGATGCCCGAAATCGGGAAACTCGATGAACGCGAGGATCAGGCCCGCGATCCAGAAAATATGCATGTGGGTAAAGAGCGCGATCAGGCAAAGGACGGAGACGAGCTCCATCTGCATCTTGTGCGATCCATGCGCGATATGTTCGGGCAGCGCATGCAGGCGCAGAAAGAGGACCCCGAAGCCGATGACGGCGCTCAACAGGATGACGGCCGTCACGACCATCAGCACGTCCGTCTCGCCCGGCGGCGTGATGAACGAGGGCAGATGGTGCGTCGCTTGCGGGTGAAGCAATTCGGCCATGTCGGACTCCGCCGTTTCGCGCTCCCCCATCGGCCGGGCGAGGCGTTGCCACGGTCTCGGTGTCGCGCGGCACCCTCAGCGCATGCGCAGCGAGCCTAGGGGGCACATAGATTGCTCCGTTTGATTTGGATCAAAATTTCCAAATCGCCGCCCACCAGCAAGGCATACCTTTTTCACGCGCGAACAACTTTTCTTGATGGTTCGAGTTCCCTCGTCGTGCTAGCGTTGCTAGTAGCGGCACGGCGGCGCGCAAGTACGCGCGAGTATGTGTGGCGGCGCCACGACGTATGGGTGGGAACAGAAGACGATGTCGGTCGTCTGCGTAATCGACGACGATCTTGATGTAAGAGAAAGTTTGAGCGGCCTGTTGCGGTCGGTCGGACTCGAGGTAGCATCGTTTGCCTCGACCGCCGAGTTTCAGAGCAAGAGGGCCGCGCTGGCCGCCGCCTGCCTGATTGTCGATATCCGTCTGCCCGGCCTGAGCGGACTCGATTTCCAGGCCGAATTGGCGCGGCAGAATTTACAGCTGCCCATCATCTTCATCACGGGCCACGGCGACATTCCGATGTCGGTGAAGGCGATGAAGGCGGGCGCCGTCGAATTCCTGACCAAACCCTTTCGCGAGCAGGACATTCTCGATGCCGTGCGGGTGGCGCTCGACCGCGACAGCGAACGGCGGCGCGATGAATATCGACTTTCCGATCTGCGTTCGCGTCTTGCGACCTTGAGTCCGCGCGAACGCGAGGTCGTGAGTCTCGTCACCTTGGGACGGATGAACAAGCAGGTCGCCGCCGCAATCGGCATCAGCGAGATCACCGTCAAGGTGCATCGCCATAATGCGATGAAGAAGCTCGGAGCAAGATCACTGGCCGAGTTGGTCCGGATCGCCGATTTGCTCGAAATCCACAGCGCCGGCGTGACTGATTGAGCAAACATCGGCAGCGACTCCATCTTTTTCATAAATCCGCCATCTCTGCACTTCAGAGCAATCCGCCGCGAGCGCGTCCAGCTGAACCCAAGACGTCTTCGAGGAAGACCCGTGATCTCCATCGTCGACGACGATATCTGGGTTCGCGAGGCCATCGTCAGCTACCTCCGCTCGCGCGACTATCCGGTCGCCGCGTTTGCGTCGGCCGAGGAATTTCTTCAGTCCGATGACCTCGATCGCACGACCTGCGTGGTGATCGACATCCAGCTCCCCGGGTTGAGCGGCATCGACTTGCAGCGCGCGTTGCGTGCCGCCGGCCGCACCACGCCGGTCATCTTCATCACCGCGCTTGCCGACGACGACGTGCAGGCGCGGGCCATGGCCGCTGGCGCCGTCGCGTTCCTGCGCAAGCCGTTCGAAGCTGCCATTTTCGATCGATGCCTGGACTGCGCGCTGCGCGGCTGACCGGCGCCGGCCGCGTTGCCAGGCGCCTCCACCATCGCGGAATAAAACTTAACCAAAGGATCATCTCGGCGCGCCTTTTGGAGAATCCGCCGGGCCCTAAGACCAATCGATCCTGCTCTCGCTTCAACCTAACCTGACGATCGAGGCGCGATCTCGCGGACCGACGAACGCATTCGTCGCGCGCGGGATCGAGGTGAGCGTCAGCACGGGGAGAAGTGAAATGGGCGATCGCACGGGTCTGCCGGCGGATCTCGTGTCGCGAATCCCGGAGCTGCGCGCTTTCGCGATATCATTATGCCGCAGCAGGGACCAATCCGACGACTTGGTTCAGGACACGCTGCTGAGCGCGTGGACGCATCTCGATCGCTTTGAGGAGGGCACCAATCTGGGCGCCTGGCTGACGACGATCCTGCGCAATCGGTTCGTCAACCTCTACCGCAAGCAGCGACAGCGCAACGAGATCATGGGCATCGGCCTTCTCGAGGGAGCGGCGACCATCCCGAACCAGGACGGATGGGCGATCTCCACGGATCTCGGGAATGCGCTGGCGCAGTTGCCCCGCCATCAGCGCCAGGCGGTCCTTCTGGTCGGAGCGGACGGCCTGAGCCTCGCGGACGCCGCGTCGGTCTGCAAGTGCGAGATCGGGACGATCAAGAGCCGCGTCAGCCGTGCGCGCGCGCATTTGTCGAGCTTGCTCGCGGATGAGGAGGTTGCACAGTCGCGTCGCCCGCGTCGACGCGCGAGCCGCCGGGCGTCACGGCTCATGCCGCATGATTCGGCTGCACGGCCCCGTCCCGCCGATGGTCATCCCCGCCGGCCGCCCGCGGCGTCGGCAGCACGAAGCTGAAGATCATGCCAAACGGCTCGGCGCGCCGCGCCTTCAAGGTGCCGCCATGCGCCTCGATCAGGGAACGCGAGATCGACAGTCCCATGCCCATGCCTTTGGCTTTGGTCGTATAGAAAGGCGCGAACACGCGATCGATGTCGTCCACGGCGATTCCCGACCCGGAGTCCTGCACGTCGATACGCACCCGTCCGTCGTCTTCGCGCCGCGACATCACCTGCAGGCGCCGCTCCCGGCCTGTCACGGCGTCCATCGCATCGGCGGCGTTCACGACCAGGTTCAGGATCACTTGCTGCAGCTGCACGCGATCTCCGTTGACCGGGGCGAGCGGCTCCATCAGCGCGAGCTCGACCGTCACCTTGCGCTGACGCAGGTCGGTCTCGACCAGCAATAGCACGTCGCGCACGAGTTCATTGACATCGATCGGCTCGAGCCTCGGCGCTTCCTTCTTGAAGAAGACCCTGATCCGATCGATGACGGCAGCGGCGCGGTGTCCGGCGTGAGCGATCTGCTCGAATTTCTCGCGCGCCTCGGTGAGATCGGGGGTCGGGCGCGAAAGCCAGTTACGTCCCGCCTCCGCATACGCCACGATGCCGGCCAGCGGCTGGTTTACCTCGTGCGCGATCGACGCCGACAATTCTCCGGCGGTCGCCAGCCTGTTCATGTGCGCGAGCTCCGCCAATTCGCTGCGCGCCAGCGCCTCCGCCTCGCGCCGGCGCCGGTGCTCGTAGAGCAGTCCGACGATCAGGGCCGCTTGTAGCACGATGAGAATCGTGACGGAGACAATCTCCAATCGATATCGCTGCCAGACGTCCGGCTCGCGAAATCGGAGTTCGCTGCCTTCCGGAAGCGCGGCCGCGCTGATATTCCAACGCTCCAACGCGCGCCAATCGAAAACGGGCCGCAATGTGTCGCTGACCGTCACGGGTATGCCCGCGGCATCCTCCCCGTTGAGTATCCGTAGCGCGAGCACTCCTGCCTCCCGTCCGATCCGGTCGGGGCTCTGCACGAAGCCGCCCACGGCACCCGAACCGAGATATGTCTCTACTTCGACCACGATCGGCCGATTTGCAGCGGCGGTGATCAGCGACAGGGCCTCGGCGCCGGAGGCGAAGGCCCCTGCCGGACCCGTGTTGATCCCGAGATAGAAGATGACGCTGTCGCCGGGCAAGGCCGCGACGCGGCGTCGTACCTGGTCGATCGGAAGCCCCATCAGATCGATGAACCGGTATTTGGCGGAGTATTCGGGCAGCTCGTCGGCGAAGTTGCGATAATAGAGTTGCTCATCCAGGCGGTTGCCGACGATCGCGAAGGCCTTGAAATCTGGAACAACGATCTTTGCCGCCTCGATCATGCTCGCGAGCGTCACCCTGAAGGTAAGGCCGGTGACGCCTGGCGGAAGCGGCGCAATGGCGCTCTTTTCATCCACGGCGGCGAACACGACGGGCGTCTGCGGCCACAGCGCACCGCGGAGCTTGAGCGTCGCCGCCAATGCGCCTGGCCCGATCGTGATAATCACGGCAGGCGGCCGGTTGCGGTATTTTTCCCCGAAGTACGTTTGCAGGTTTGGCAGATACCGAGGCCCGTCGAACGTGTAGAGGTCGAGATGCTCCACGTCGATCGACACGGATCCGATCGGATGCGCACGCAGGCTCGCCTGAATACCGGCGATGATCTTCGTCGGCCATGGGCGCAGGGCGGTGGATTGGTTGATGACCAGGACGGAGCGGGGTTGCGGCGGCTCCCCGGCTCTGGTTTCATTGGCGATCATCAGCAGGCAGGCGGCCACGAAGCCGAGCATGCGCAGGCCGGCAGGCCGTCGGATCGCCGCGACCGCGGCAGCTTCGAATCGAAGCGCCGCAACGGCTGCGGCCATGCACGCCGCGATCAGGTTGGAGAAACGTACCTCTTGGCGAAGCCGAGCTGCCGCAAGCCGCGGCGTCGGCGCACCCGAAACGCTGCTGTCCATGCGCCGCCCCATGCGGAGGACTTTCGGTTCGAAACTCGCCCGTGCGTCATAACTACACATCGAACATCAAAATTACGTATTCGGACGGCACGAAATTGAGTTAAGTCCGTGTGGACTTACCTATCTCATTTAAGTGCCGCGGCTTTTTTTCCGCGAGGGACTTTTCCATCGTCGAACTGGGATCAATTTTTCCAAACCGTTTCAATAAAATTTTATTGAACTGTTCCATGCTTCTTTGATCCAAATCAAAAACGGGAAATACGGTCGGGCTTTCTTGAGGAGGCTTTTGGGTGCCAGGCGCTCGTCCGCGCCCCGCATGACGTGCGAAGCCTCTCGCCGCGAGCCGAACCCGTGACCGATGCATTGCCGACCCTCCTTCTCTTCACGCTGGGCATCGCGATGCTCGCGAGCGGCTATCGCACCATGATCGCGCCGCTGCCGAATCCGATTTGCGTCGGGTCGGGCCATGTCGCGGCCCATCTCCTCATCCTGCTGCGGGCCACGGCGGCGCAGAGTTTCGCCGCATGGTACGTGGCGGATATCGACCGCTCTGCCGCCCATTAGCGTGCGCTCGATCATGCTGGCCGAATCGCCCACCGCGCACGACGACGCGACGCAGTCCGAACATCGGCCGCGCGCCGAGGTCGTTCACTTCGATCGCGACGAGCTCACGACCACGTTGCTCGAGCTCGCGATCCGCGTCGGGATGCTGGCGCTGCTCCTCTATTGGGCGCTGGCGCTGTTGCGCCCGTTCGCATCGATCGTCGCGTGGAGTGCCATCATCGCGATTACCCTCTATCCGGCATTCAGCCGGATTGCGCGCTTTCTCGGCAACCGGCGCCGGCTCGCGGCGGCCGTGGTCGCCGTCCTCGGCCTCCTCATCGTGATCGGGCCCGCCACATGGCTTGCGATCGGGTTGATCGACAGCATCCGCTTCGTCGCCGAGCGGCTCGAGCCGGCGCGCTTCGCGCTCCCGCCGCCCTTCCCGTCGGTGAAGACATGGCCGCTGGTCGGCGATCAGCTCTATGATTTCTGGATGCTCGCGTCGACCAACCTGACCGCGGCCGCGGCGAAGATCGCGCCGCAGCTCAAGCCGCTCGGCAACATCCTGCTGCACACCGTCGCCGGCACCGGCACCGCGACCATAAAGCTCCTGATCGCGATCGTGCTCACTGGATTTCTTCTTCCCGCCGCGCCCGCATTGGTCGCCGCCACCAGGCGCGTCGCGCGCAGGATCCTCCCGGGCCGCGGCGACGCATTCGTCGATCTCGCGGGGACCACCATCCGCACGGTGGCCCGCGGCGTGATCGGCATCTCGGCGCTGCAGGCGTTGCTCGCCGGCATCGGCTTTTTGGCCGCCGGCATCCCGGGCACCAGCCTGCTCACGTCCGCGGTGCTCATTCTCGGCATCGTCCAGATCGGTCCGGGACTTGTCCTGCTGCCGGTCGTGATCTGGGCGTGGACCGCCATGACGCCGACGGCGGCACTGGTGTTCACACTATATATGGTGCCGGTAGCGCTGCTCGATAACGTGCTGCGGCCGATGCTGATGGGCCGCGGGCTGAGCGTTCCGACGCCGGTCATTCTGGTCGGCGTCATCGGCGGCACGTTGGCCTACGGCATTACGGGGCTCTTTCTCGGGCCGATCGTGCTGTCTGTGATGTGGGAGCTCGCCGCCGCGTGGATCGAGGCGCGCGACGAAGCGTGAGCGAGTGCCCGCGCGTAACCCGGATGAGCGAAGCCACATCCGGGGTTGGCCTGCCCCTCATATCGCCGAGCCTGTCCTTGAGCCCGCCGAAGGCAAGGCCCGAGGGCCCATGCGGGCCACGCCGCTGAGGCGAGGCAGGCGCACCCGCCGGCACGCCTGCCATCAGGAGATGGGACGGCTTTGGAACGCGGCGGCAACCGCCGCGCCAAACGCCCTCACTCGTCGTCGAGATCCTCGTCGCGCGCCTGGCCGACGGCGTCACGCACCTCGGCGATCAGAAGCATCGTCACGAAGCGCATGCGCTGCTTCTGATCGGCATCGAGCGTCTGGTAGAGCGGCTGCCAGGCGTCGGC